>NZ_JBVICA010000006.1:0-31159 GCF_055573115.1 Streptomyces sp. NPDC030222 | reverse complement strand
GGAGGGGACCCCCCTCCATGGGGCGAAACATACCTTGCGTTGTTCCCTTGCCCCCCCCCCCCCCCCCCCCCCCCCGCCGCGCCTAGTGACAAAAGGCACCTGACCGCACCGGTGGTCTCGCGTAGGCTCGCTGGTAGCGGCACTCGATCAGCGGTTCAAGGAAGGGGAGGGGAGCGCAGTGCTCATCGACACGTACGGGCGCGTAGCCACTGACCTGCGCGTCTCGCTCACCGACCGGTGCAATCTGCGCTGTACGTACTGCATGCCGGAAGAGGGCCTGCAATGGCTGGCCAAGCCCGACCTGCTCACCGACGACGAGATCGTCCGCCTGGTCCGGATAGCCGTGACCGGACTCGGCGTCACCGAGGTCCGCTTCACCGGCGGCGAACCCCTGCTGCGCCCCGGACTCGTCGGCATCGTCGAGCGCTGCGCAGCCCTGGCCCCGCGCCCCCGGCTGTCCCTCACCACCAATGGCGTGGGCCTGTCGCGCACCGCCCCCGCCCTGAAGGCCGCGGGGCTGGACCGGGTCAACGTCTCGCTGGACACCCTGCGCCCGGACGTCTTCAAGACCCTCACCCGCCGTGACCGGCACCGCGACGTCCTCGAAGGACTGGACGCGGCACGCGCCGCCGGCCTCACCCCCGTCAAGGTCAACACGGTCCTGATGCCGGGCCTCAACGACGACGAGGCCCCGGACCTGCTCGCCTGGGCCGTGGAGAACGGGTACGAACTGCGCTTCATCGAGCAGATGCCGCTCGACCCCCAGCACGGCTGGAAACGCGACAACATGATCACCGCCGACGACATCCTCGCGGCCCTGAGCACCCGCTTCACCCTCACTCCGGAGGCACAGGACGACCGGGGCTCCGCGCCCGCCGAACGGTGGATCGTCGACGGCGGCCCGCACCGCGTCGGCGTCATCGCCTCCGTGACCCGCCCCTTCTGCCGGGCCTGCGACCGCACCCGGCTCACCGCCGACGGTCAGGTGCGCACCTGCCTCTTCGCCCGCGAGGAGTCCGATCTGCGCGGCGCGCTGCGCTCCGGTGCGCCGGACGAGGAGGTCGCCCGGCTGTGGAAGATCGCGATGTGGGGCAAGAAGGCCGGTGCCGGTCTCGACGACCCGAGCTTCGTGCAGCCCGACCGCCCCATGTCAGCCATCGGCGGCTGACCGCCCCCGCTCCCACTCCGCGAGCGGCACGACGTCCTTGAGGAAGCCGCGGATCCCGAGGAACTGCGACAGGTGCTCACGATGTTCGTCGCAGGCCAGCCAGGTCTTGCGGCGGTCCGGGGTGTGCAGCTTGGGGTTGTTCCATGCGAGGACCCATACGGCGTCCGTGCGGCAGCCCTTCGCGGAACAGATCGGTGTCTCGTCACTCACCCGTACATCCTGCCGTACCCGCATGGCACCAGGCGGGCGCGGGGACGGTGGAGGGCGGATCACGCCGGGGGAGGGGCGTACGGAGAAAGTGCCGCCTACGCGAAAAGGCTTCCCGCCTGGGGTGGATGCCGCGCGCCGGAAAAGGCTGTCCGTGCGGGAAAAGGCGACGCCGGGCAGCCACGGGGGGAGCTGCCCGGCGTCGGTCCGTCGCTCCGACGGGGGATGCGGAGCGCGTACGCAGTATGTCACGCGGGACCCGCCCGGGTGCAGCGATCGTCATGATTGATCTGAGGTTTATTTGAGCTTGCGCCGGGGTCACGAGTCCGTGCGCCCCCGGTCACGCCTCCCGCGCGGGACCGGCGTCCTCCGCCTCCGTCTCGGCCTCCGGTTCCGCCCTGCTGCCGGCACCGCCCGGCCCCAGCATGGCCCGGCCCGGAGCGAGCACGAACGTCGACGGCAGCGAGGGCGCGCGTTCCCTGCCCGCATTCGCTATCACCACGGCCACGTACGGCAGCAGCAGGCCCAGGGCGAGCGCCACGAACGCCACGTGCCGCTCCACGTTCCACAGCACGGCCGCCAGCACCACCGACACGGTCCGCACGGTCATCGAGATGATGTACCGGCGCTGCCTGCCCCGTACGTCCTCGGCGAGACCCTGCCGGGCGCCGGTGATCCGGAAGACCTCGTTGCCGCCGCGCTTCCGCATCACGTTCCACCACCCGACTAGAACACCCGGCATCCTCGTCCGGGCCGAGTTCCACGGTACGCCCGGCCTGCCCTGCGACGGAGACCGGGGCTCTGCCCCGACCTGCGGATGTCGCACGCCGTACTGCGTACGGCCCTGTCCGACATGCGCCGTACGGCGTACGGGCCGACACTGGGCGCACATGCGCACACGCGCACGGAGTGCTGCACCCGGGAGGCACAGATGGGCTGGTTGTGGGCAATCATCGTGGGCTTGGTCCTCGGTCTGATCGCCAAGGCCATCATTCCGGGCAAGCAGCAGATCCCGCTCTGGCTGACGGTGGTGTGCGGCATCCTCGGCTCAGTCATCGGGAACGCGGTCGCCGGGGGGCTCGGTATCGCCGAGACCAGAGGTATCGACTGGAGCAGGCACGCCTTGCAGCTGGCCGGGGCCGTCCTCGTGGTGTGGCTCGGCGACATGGCCTGGGTGGCCATGCGGAGCCGGGGTGGTCAACGGGCCTGAGGCGGTCCCGGAAGAAGGACGAGCCTGAGAAACGGGGAACGAGCCGGGACGAGAACGGGCCGGGACGAGAACGGTCCGGGGAACGGCGGACGGCCGGGCACACAGGATGTGCCCGGCCGTCCGTGGTTTCCGTCGGCGCGCGTCGCGCCCTTCCGGCTCAGCCGGCCGTGACCTCGACCGCCGCGAGGTTCTTCTTGCCGCGGCGCAGCACCAGCCACCGCCCGTGCAGCAGGTCCTCCGGTGCCGGAACGGCGTCCTCGTCCGTGATCTTGCTGTTGTTCACGTACGCGCCGCCCTCCTTCACCGTGCGGCGGGCCGCCGACTTGCTCGGTGCCAGCCCGACCTCGGCGAAGAGGTCGACGACCGAAGCCAGTTCGGAGACGCGTGCGTGCGGCACCTCCGACAGGGCGGCGCTCAGCGTCGCCTTGTCCAGCTCCGCCAGTTCGCCCTGGCCGAACAGCGCCTTCGACGCGGCGATGACCGCCGCGCACTGGTCGGCGCCGTGCACCAGAGTGGTCAGCTCCTCCGCGAGCGCGCGCTGGGCCGCACGCGCCTGCGGACGCTCCTCGGTGAGCTTCTCCAGCTCCTCAAGCTCCTCACGGCTCTTGAAGCTGAGGATCCGTGAGTACGTCGAGATGTCCCGGTCGTCCACGTTCAGCCAGAACTGGTAGAACGCATACGGCGTGGTCATCTCCGGGTCGAGCCAGACCGCCCCGCCCTCCGTCTTGCCGAACTTGGTGCCGTCGGCCTTCGTCATCAGCGGCGTGGCCAGCGCGTGCACGGTGGCGTGCGGCTCCAGCCGGTGGATCAGGTCCAGACCCGCCGTCAGATTGCCCCACTGGTCGCTGCCGCCCTGCTGGAGCGTGCAGCCGTACCGTCGGTACAGCTCCAGGAAGTCCATGCCCTGGAGCAGCTGGTAGCTGAACTCGGTGTAGCTGATGCCCTGGTCCGACTCCAGACGCCGGGCCACCGAGTCCTTGGTCAGCATCTTGTTGACCCGGAAGTGCTTGCCGATGTCGCGGAGGAACTCGATGGCGGACATCCCCGCCGTCCAGTCCAGGTTGTTGACCATCACGGCCGCGTTCCCGCCCTCGAAGGACAGGAACGGCTCGATCTGGGCGCGCAGCCGCTCCACCCAGCCCGCGACGGTCCCGGGATCGTTCAGCGTGCGCTCCGCGGTCGGCCGCGGGTCGCCGATCAGACCGGTGGCGCCGCCCACCAGCGCCAGCGGCCGGTGCCCCGCCTGCTGGAGCCGGCGGACCGTGAGCACCTGCACGAGGTGACCGACGTGCAGGCTGGGCGCGGTCGGGTCGAAGCCGCAATAGAACGTGACGGGACCGTTCGCGAGCGCCTTCCGCAGTGCGTCCTCATCGGTGGAGAGGGCGAACAGCCCCCGCCACTTCAGCTCGTCGACGATGTCCGTCACGGTCCTGTCTCTCCTCGAAAGGTTGTCGGTGCGGTGATCCCCGTCCCCACCCCCGGGACGGGGACGAGTGTCACCGCCAGTCTATGGGCGTCAGACGCCCCGGCTCACCGAGCTCATGTTGAAGTCCGGCACGCGGAGCGCCGGCATCGCGGCCCGGGTGAACCAGTCGCTCCACTCCCGGGGCAGCGTCTTCTCGGTGCGGCCCGCCTCCACGGCACGGGACAGCAGGTCGACCGGCGACTCGTTGAACCGGAAATTGTTCACCTCGCCGACGACCTCGCCGTTCTCGACGAGGTACACGCCGTCCCGGGTCAGCCCCGTCAACAGCAGTGTCGCGGGATCCACCTCGCGGATGTACCAGAGGCACGTCAGCAGCAGTCCGCGCTCGGTGGCGGCGACCATCTCCTCCAGCGAACGCTCGCCGCCGCCCTCCAGCACCAGGTTCCCGATCGCCGGGGCCACCGGCAGTCCGGTGAGGCCCGCCGAGTGCCGGGTGGTCATCAGGTGCTCCAGCTTCCCGTCCCGCATCCAGTCGGTCGCGGACAGCGGCAGACCGTTGTCGAAGACCGAGGCGTCGTCCCCCGACGAGTGAGCGATCACGAACGGCGCGGACTCCAGGCCGGGGTGATGGGGATCGCTGCGCAGCGTCAGCGGCAGCTCCGACAGGGTCTCGCCGACCCGCGTACCGCCGCCCGCCTTGGCGAAGACCGTACGGCCCTCCGCCGCGTCCCGGGCGGCCGACGACCACATCTGGTAGATCAGCAGGTCCGCCACCGCGGTCGGCGGCAGCAGCGTCTCGTACCGGCCCGCCGGCAGGTCCACGCGCCGCTCGGCCCAGCCCAGCCGGACGGCGAGCTCCTCGTCCAGCGCCGCCGGGTCCACGTCCTTGAAGTCCCGGGTGGAGCGCCCCGCCCACGCCGACCGCGTACGGTCCGGGGACTTGGCGTTCAGCTCGAGCGTGCCGTTCGGCTGGTCGTGCCGTAGCCGAAGGCCGGTCGACGTGCCGAGATACGTCGTCGTCAGCTCGTGGTTCGCGAAACCGTACAGCTCACGGCCGCCGGCGCGGGCCCGGGCGAACGACTCGCCGAGCGCCGGCGCGAAGTCCGCGAAGACCGCCGAGGAGGTCTCGGCGGGAGCGTCCGTGAACCCCTCCGCCACCGGCACCCCGGAAACCAGCGGCTGCGCGTCCTCGGCGGGCCCCGCCCCGCGCGCTGCCGCCTCGGCGGCCCGCACCAGCGGCTCCAGCTCGTCGGCCGTCACCGCGGACCGGGAGACCACGCCGGACGCCGTGCCCTCCTTGCCGTCCACGGTCGCGATCACTGTGAGGGTGCGCCCGCGGGTCACGCCGTTCGTCGTCAGGGCGTTGCCCGCCCACCGGAGGTTCGCCGACGAGTGCTCGTCCGCGATGACCACGCACCCGTCGGCGGTGGACAGTTCCAGGGCCCGCTCGACGATCTCGTGCGGCTTGCTGACGCGGCTCATCGACCGGCCTCCTGCGTCGTGTTGAGGATGTTGACGCCCCGGAACAGGGCGGAGGGACAGCCGTGGGACACGGCCGCGACCTGGCCCGGCTGGGCCTTGCCGCAGTTGAACGCGCCGCCCAGGACGTACGTCTGGGGGCCGCCCACCGCCTCCATGGAGCCCCAGAAGTCGGTCGTCGTCGCCTGGTACGCGACATCGCGCAGCTGACCCGCGAGCCGCCCGTTCTCGATCCGGAAGAAGCGCTGCCCGGTGAACTGGAAGTTGTAGCGCTGCATGTCGATGGACCAGGAGCGGTCGCCGACCACGTAGATGCCCCGCTCGACCCCGCCGATCAGATCCTCGGTCGACAGTCCGCCGGGATCCGGCTGCAGCGACACGTTCGCCATCCGCTGCACCGGCACGTGTGCGGGGGAGTCCGCGAACGCACAGCCGTTCGACCGGCCCAGGTCCGTCAGCCGGGCGATCCGCCGGTCCAGCTGGTAGCCCACCAGCACGCCGTCCCTGACCAGGTCCCAGGACCGGCACTCGACGCCCTCGTCGTCGTAGCCGATCGTGGCGAGTCCGTGCTCCGCGGTGCGGTCACCGGTCACGTTCATCACCGACGAGCCGTACCGCAGCTTGCCCAGCTGGTCGAACGTCGCGAACGACGTACCGGCGTACGCCGCCTCGTAGCCCAGCGCCCGGTCCAGCTCCGTGGCGTGGCCGATCGACTCGTGGATGGTCAGCCACAGGTTGGACGGGTCGACGACCAGGTCGTACGTACCGGCGTCGACGCTCGGCGCGCGCATCTTCTCGGCCAGCAGCGAGGGCATCTGCTCCAGCTCGGAGTCCCAGTCCCAGCCCGTGCCCCGCAGGTACTCCCAGCCCCGCCCCACCGGCGGTGCGAGGGTCCGCATCGAGTCGAACTCACCGCTCTTCTCGTCCACCGCGTGTGCCGTGAGCTGCGGGTGCAGCCGGACCCGCTGCTGCGTGGTGACGGTGCCCGCCGTGTCGGCGTAGAACTTGTTCTCCATCACGGTCATCAGCGAGGCGTCGACGTGCGCCACGCCCTCGGCGCCGAGCAGCCGGGAGCTCCAGTCGGTCAGCAGCCCGGTCTTCTCCTCGTCCGGCACGTCGAAGGGATTGATCTCGTACGCCGAGACCCAGGTCCGCTCCGCGTGCACCGGCTCCTCGGCCAGCTCCACCCGCTCGTCGGACCCGGCCGCCGCGATCACCTGCGCGGACAGCTTGGCCATGGCCACGGCCTGGGAGGCCACCTTGGCGGCCGCGTCCATGGTCAGGTCGACGCCGGAGGCGAAGCCCCAGGCGCCGCCGTGCACGACCCGCACCGCGTACCCGAGGTCGGTGGTGTCCGAGGAACCGGCGGGCTTGGCGTCGCGCAGCCGCCACGAGGCGCTGCGCACCCGCTCGAAGCGGAAGTCCGCGTGGTCGGCGCCCAGCGCACGGGCCCGTGCGAGCGCCGCGTCGGCGAGCGCGCGGAGCGGCAACGCCGTGAAGGCTTCGTCGATGGAATGAGGCACAGATGTCTCCTGTCGGCTTCTTCGTCCACTCGATTGTCCCGATCATGTCTCGCCGGTGGGCACCGTACCCACTTCTTTCTGTAGGGACCCGACAGGGACTGTTGCGCGCCACTGTCGGGGCTCGATTCCCCGGATCCTGAAGCGGACCGATAGGTTTTCGCTGTACCAGACCGCTATCGAAAGGGTGATCCGTTGAGCCGCTCGGTTCTCGTCACCGGAGGAAACCGGGGCATCGGCCTCGCCATCGCCCGCGCTTTCGCCGAGGCCGGCGACAAGGTCGCGTACACGTACCGGTCGGGCGAGCCGCCGGAGGCCCTTGCGGAGCTCGGCTGCCTCGCCGTCAAGTGCGACATCACCGACGCGGAGCAGGTGGAGCAGGCCTACAAGGAGATCGAGGAGAAGCACGGTCCGGTCGAGGTGCTGGTGGCCAACGCCGGCGTCACCCGCGACCAGCTGCTGATGCGGATGTCCGAGGACGACTTCACCTCGGTCCTGGACACCAACCTCACCGGCGCCTTCCGCGTCGTCAAGCGCGCCAACCGCGGCATGCTGCGGGCCAAGAAGGGCCGAGTCGTCCTGATCTCCTCCGTCGTCGGCCTGCTCGGCTCGGCGGGACAGGCGAACTACGCCGCCTCCAAGGCCGGTCTGGTCGGCTTCGCCCGCTCGCTCGCCCGTGAGCTGGGGTCGCGCAACATCACCTTCAACGTCGTCGCGCCCGGTTTCGTCGACACCGACATGACCAAGGCGCTCACCGAGGACCAGCGCGCCGGCATCGTCGCGCAGGTGCCCCTGGGCCGCTACGCGCAGCCCGAGGAGATCGCCGCCAGCGTGCGCTTCCTCGCCTCCGACGACGCCTCGTACATCACTGGAGCCGTCATCCCGGTTGACGGCGGATTGGGCATGGGTCACTGATCACATGAGCGGAATCCTCGCCGGCAAGCGCATTCTCGTCACGGGTGTCCTCACCGAGGGCTCCATCGCCTTCCACGCGGCCAAGGTCGCGCAGGAGGAGGGTGCCGAGGTCGTCCTCACCGGCTTCGGCCGGCTCACCCTCGTGGAGCGCATCGCCAAGCGTCTGCCCAAGCCCGCCCCGGTCATCGAGCTGGACGTCACCAACCAGGAGCACCTGGACGGCCTGGCCGCCAAGGTCGCCGAGCACTTCGGAGACGACAGCGGTCTGGACGGCGTCGTGCACTCGATCGCCTTCGGCCCGCAGGGCGCCTTCAACTTCCTGGAGGCGAGCTGGGAGGACGTCCAGACGGCCGTCCACGTCTCGGCGTACTCCTACAAGTCGCTGACCATGGCGCTGCTCCCGCTGCTGGAGAAGCGCGGCGGCTCCGTCGTCGGCCTCACCTTCGACGCGCAGATCGCCTGGCCGAAGTACGACTGGATGGGCGTGGCCAAGGCGGCCCTGGAGTCCACCAACCGTTACCTGGCCCGCGACCTGGGTGCCAGGAACATCCGCTGCAACCTGATCTCCGCCGGCCCGATCAAGTCGATGGCCGCCAAGTCCATCCCGGGCTTCGAGGAGCTCGCGGACGTCTGGAACCATCGCGCCCCCATCGGCTGGGACCTCGCCGACCCGGAGCCGGCCGGCCGCGGTGTCGTCGGTCTGCTGTCGGACTTCTTCCCGAGGACCACGGGCGAGATCGTCCACGTCGACGGTGGCGTGCACATGATGGGTGCCTGACGTCACGACAGGCACCTGAACCCTCGTCAGGAACTGCGGCCGCGGGCCGCCGGTCACCCGATCGGCGGAACGCGGCCGTCGTGCACCACCGCCCGTTCGGCCGCAGACTGGGCTGACCGGGTCTTTCCGCGGTGCCCCGCTGAACGGGTCTCCCGCGGTGCCCCGTGGGGAGGAGGTACGTCGTGCGTCCGATCCTGCTGCGAGCAGCGGCCCTGCCCGCCTCCCTGGCGCTGGCGACGGCCCTGGTGCCCGCCGCGGCCCACGCGGCGTCGGTGCTCCGCGGAGCCGCGACGGCACCCGCGACCGCGCCGGCCGCCCCCGCGGATCCTCCTCCCGGACCGTACGCCGCCGAGTGCCGCACCTTCGTGGAAGGCTCCCGCGCCGTCGCCTACTGCCACAACGCCAACGCCGGGATCGACCGGGTGCGGCTCCACGTCGAGTGCGAACGGTGGTGGGACCTCGACGTCGACGGCGCATCGGTCGACATACGGCCCGCCCAGACGGTGCAGCTCAGCGACCGCTGCTGGAAGGAGATCCGCGCGGTCTGGGTCAGCCACGAGTGGCGGACGTGAGCGGCGGGGGCGTTTCCTCACCGGGGCCGCTGACATTCCTGTCACTCCAGGCGGCGCTTTCCGGTTGCGTCTTCGCCGCCGTTGTTTCCTCGCTACCGGGTACTTCCTCGTACCTCCTCGCGACCGCATATTTCCTCCCGGCCGGATTCTGCATCGCCGTCGCTTGCCTCTTGCCGGCCCCCGGGCCGGTCGTCTCCTCCCGGACGGCCGCTCCCCTCAGGCGCGTGTCTCCCGGCCGCCGTCGCGTTCCGGTGCGCCCGCCCGCTCCGGAGCGACGGCGGATCGGCGTGCGCCGGCGCGCCGGGACCCGCTCGTCGGCCGGCGCCCGCCCGGGCGGTCCGGTACGCACTTGAAGGCATAACCCGCCGCCTCCGAGGCGGCGAGGTCGGCGTCGCCGTTACGGATCGCCTCCACCAGCAGCGCGTGGTCCATGTGGTTCTCCGGACGCAACTCCTGTCCCACGTCGTCGCGGAGCCAGTCGCGCAGTACGTCTCCCAGGTCCGCGTAGAGCTCGGTCAGGACCTCGTTGTGCGACGCGGCCACCACGGCGTGGTGCAGGGTCGCGTCCGCGGCCACGAAGGCCTCTGCATCACCTGATTCCCACGCCTCCTCGCGGTGGGCCAGCAGGGCGTCCAGCTGCCGCAGATCCCGGTCGGTGCGCCGCTGCGCGGCGAGCCGGGCGGCGGAGGACTCCAGGGTCGAGCGCAGCTCCGCGACGTGCTCGGGGTCGGCCCCGGCGAACCGGCGGTGCATCACGCCGGCGAGCTCGCTGGTCGCGAGGACGTACGTCCCGGAACCCTGCCGGATGTCCAGCAGGCCGTTGTGCGCGAGCGCCTTGACCGCCTCCCGGACCGTGTTGCGGGCCACCCCGAGTTGCTCGACGAGCTCGGGTTCGGTAGGGATCCGCGATCCCACGGGCCATTCGCCGGAGGTGATCTGGTTGCGCAGCTGCGTGATCACCTGGTCGGAGAGCGCGGAGCGCCGGGGGGAGCTCAGAGTCACTGCCACTCCTTCTCTGATGATTGGACAACCAATCATCCCATGATTCTATGATGGGTGCATGTCTGACGAGACCCCGGCCACCAGGACCCTGAGCCCCGACCCGACCACCGGCCTCGGACACCGTGCCGCCGGCGGCCCGCGACCCGCCTGGGTCGTCCCCCTGGTCGTCACTGCTCTCGTCCTCGCCGCGGTCAACCTGCGCCCCGCCATCACCAGCCTCGGCGCCCTGCTGGAAGAGGTGCGCGAGGGCCTCCACATGAGCGGCAGCGTCGCCGGCCTCCTCACCTCCGTACCGCCGCTGTGCTTCGCCGTGTTCGGCGTGGCCGCACCCCGGCTCGCACGCCGCTTCGGACCCGCGGCCGTGGTCTGCGCCGGCATGGCGGCGATCGCCGTCGGCCTGGCCCTGCGTCCCTTCGCCTCCGGCACGCCCGGTTTCCTGGCCGCCAGTGCGCTCGCCCTCATGGGAATCGCCGTCAGCAACGTCCTCATGCCGGCCGTCGTCAAGCGGTACTTCCCCGAGCGCGTGGGCACGATGACCGGGCTCTACTCGATGGCCCTCGCCATCGGCACCGCGCTCGCCGCCGCCGTCACGGTGCCCATGACCCGGGCTCTCGGCGGCAGTTGGCGCACCGGCCTCGTCGTGTGGGCGCTGCTCGCCGCCGTCGCCGTCCTGCCGTGGGTCCTGCTCGTGCGTGACCGGGACGCCGTTCCCGCGGTGGCCCCGGCCGGCCAGGACGCCGCCCGTGCGCGTACCGCTCGGCCCGACGCCGGACCGCGCGTCGTACGCAGCCGCACGGCATGGACCCTCGGCTGCTTCTTCGGCCTCCAGGCCACCAGTGCGTACATCACCATGGGGTGGCTTCCGCAGATCTTCCGGGACGCCGGAGTGCCGGCCTCGACGTCCGGGGTGCTGCTCGCCGGGACCATGGGCCTGGGCATCCCGCTCTCCTTCGTGCTGCCCCGGCTCGCCTCCCGGATGAGGAACCAGGGAATGCTCGCCGCCGCACTGGGGCTCTGCGGTCTCGTGGCCTACGTCGGCCTCCTCCTCGCTCCGGCAGCCGGCGCCTGGATCTGGGTGATCCTGCTGGGCGTCGCGATGTGCACCTTCCCCCTGGTCCTGACCCTGATCGGCATGCGCTCGCGCACCGCGGCCGGAGTGGTCCGCCTGTCGGCCTTCGTACAGTGCACCGGCTACCTCATCTCGATACCGGGTCCGCTGCTCATCGGCGTGCTCTACCAGCACAGCGGCGGCTGGGACGTGCCGCTCACGGTCATGGCCGGGCTGATGGTGCCGCAGATCGCGCTCGGCCTGCTGGCCGGACGGGACCGGACCGTCGAGGACGAATGCTGAGATGCGACACTGGCGTCATGCCTGTGCTCGAGCCCCAGCCCCCGAACGGCCAGAAGAAGCTCCTCCTCGTCCTCGGCGCGATGCTCGCCATCACGGTCGTGATCGGCGTCATCGCGTCCGTCGCCGCCCCCTGAGGCACCTCACGCCATGGCCGACGCCGCCCGGCTCGCCGTTTCCAGGGACCTTCCGGGGCGGGGCCTCCGTGAGAGCGCGGCTTCCGTGAGACCGGAAGGACGAGGGCGGACCGGCGGGTGGGGGCAGCCCCCGCATCCCCTAGGGGGCGGGTCTCAGGGTCAAGTGGGTGGATCACCGGATGGGCCCGCCGCCCCGTGATCGTTAACTTCGAGGAGTCGGCAGAACTCGGACTCCCCGGAGGCGGCCATGACGGCCCACCCGCACACCCCGTCCCATGCCTCGGCGACGGGCCCCGCCGCCCGGTTGCCGTGGTGGGCCCTCGTGCTTCCCGCCCTGGCCTTCGCCGCCCTGATGGTCCTGATGGCCGGACCGGGCCCGGAGCCGGCCGGCGGCGGGACGACCCGAGGCGAGACGGCCGTCGCCCACATAGTGGAGCGTGTCCAGCACACCCTGTCGCGGTAGAAGTGCGTGCTCACCCGCCGAGTGCCGAGGTCGTCAACACCCTGCGCCCGTTGGCCTGATCCATGCGAAGCTGGGGGTCATGAGCGCCGCTGAGTTCTCCAGGGAGACGTCCCCCGAAACGCCCGTGTCCCGCAGGATCGTCCTCCTCCGCCATGCGAAGGCCGATTGGCCGCAGGTGTCCGACCACGAGCGGCCGCTCGCCGACCGGGGCCGCATGGACGCCGCTGTCGTCGGCCGCCGCCTCGCCGACACGGGAATCGCCTTCGACCTGGCCCTGTGCTCCTCCGCGCTCAGGACCCGCGAGACCTGGAAGCTCGCCGTGCACGAAATGCCGCACCGCCCCAGGACCGTCTACGAGGACCGGCTCTACGAGGCATCCCTCGGCGACCTGCTCGCCCTGCTGAACGAGACCCCCGACGACGTCGACGACCTCCTGCTCATCGGCCACAACCCTGGCATGCACGCCCTCGCCGACGCCCTGGCCGGGCGCGTCGAGGGCGACGCCCTGGCGCGGCTGAGCCGCACCGGCTTCGCGACCGCGGCGTTCGCCGTCGTGGGCTTCAGCGGTTCATGGAAATCCGTCGAGCACGGTGTCGGCACCCTCGTCGACTACTGGGCCCCGCACGACTGACCGGCGGCCGGTCCTTCCGGACGGGCCGTCCGGCCGACAGCTGTGCGACACACGAGGCCCCGGCGCGACAGCCGCGCGGGGCCCATGTCACCCGGCGCGCTTCACCGGGCTCGCGCTCAGTGGTGGTCGTCGATGTCCGCCGCCTCGACCTCTTCCCGGGTGATGCCCAGCAGATAGAGCACCGTGTCCAGGAACGGCACGTTCACCGCGGTGTGCGCCGCGTCCCGTACGACCGGCTTGGCGTTGAACGCCACACCCAGACCCGCTGCGTTGAGCATGTCGAGGTCGTTGGCGCCGTCACCGATCGCCACGGTCTGTGCCAGCGGCACACCCGCCTCGGCCGCGAACCGCCGCAGCAGCCGGGCCTTCCCCGCCCGGTCCACGATCTCCCCGGTGACGCGGCCCGTCAGCTTCCCGTCGACGATCTCCAGCGTGTTGGCCGAGGCGAAGTCCAGCCCCAGCCGAGCCTGCAGATCATCCGTGACCTGGGTGAACCCTCCCGACACCACACCGACCTGGAAGCCCAGGCGCTTCAGCGTCCGGATCAGCGTCCGGGCCCCGGGAGTCATCCGCACCTCGGACCGCACCTTGTCGACCACCGACTCGTCGAGGCCCTCCAGCAGCGCCACCCGGGCGTGCAGCGACTGCTCGAAGTCCAGCTCGCCCCGCATGGCGCGCGCGGTCACCTCGGCGACCTGCTCCTCGCAGCCGGCGTGCGCCGCGAACAGCTCGATGACCTCGTCCTGGATCAGCGTCGAGTCCACGTCCATGACCACCAGGCGCTGGGCCCGCCGGTGCAATCCGGCGGACACCACCGCCACGTCCACGCCCAGCTTCGCCGCCTCGGTGGCGAGCGCGGTGCGCAGCGGCTCGGTCTCCGTGCCGGACACCGCGAACTCCACCGCGGTGACCGGGTATTTCGCCAGGCGGAAGATGCGGTCGATGTTGCCGCCCGCCGCCGCGATCGTCGCGGCTATGGCGGCCGTCGACTCGGCGGTGAGCGGATGCCCCAGTACGGTCACGTGCGACCGGCCGTGGCCGCGCGGGCGGTTGTCACCCGTGCCCGAGATGATCTCGGCCTGAAGCCTGAGCGAGTCCGCCCAGCTGTGCACGGTGGCCCGCAGCTCTCCCTCGCTCGTCCCGCCCGCGGAGGGCGTGGTGACCAGCGCGCACAGCATGAGCCGGCCACGGGTGACGATCTGCTCGATGTCGATGACATCGACGGAGTAGGCGGCGAGCGTGTCGAAGAGCCCGGCGGTGATCCCCGGGCGGTCCTTCCCGAAGACCTTGACGAGAAGGGTGGGAACGTCGGAGTACGGCGAAGCGTTCATGGTGATCCCACCGTATCCGGCCCGCCCGCACCGCAGGACCCCCGTCCCGCCAGACGGACGTCTCCCCCGGCCGCCACCCGCCGACGGGCGGGCCTCGCTCGCGCTGCCCGAGGGGGAACGCGCCGCGCTGCTGCTCAGGGGCGGTCCGCCTGGTCACGCCCTCCTGCGCCACCGGCACGCGGCGCGGTGGGCATCCTGGTTTGGGGCCGCGCGCCCGGTGGGGCCTTCGCGCCGGTGTGGCGGCGCATGCTGGTGGGGGCCTTCACATGGCTCGGGGCGGTCTGCCGGGCCGGGCCCGCCCCGGTCACCGGCGTGCGGTGGGTGCCCTGGCGTGGGGCCGCGTGCCCGGTGTGACGTCGCGCGCCGCCGCGCCCGAGCGGTGAGCCCGTGCACGCCCCGGACGACGAGACCACCGGCGGTCCGCGGCCGGTCCGGCGGGTGAGCCCCGCCCGGCTCCGCCCCGGCCCGCCGCGCCCGCAGGCCCGCCGGGGCGCTCGGCCGCCCGCCCGGCGCAGCGGGCCATGTCACGGCCGAGGGTGCCCACCCGGTAGGCCCCACTCAGTGGGTGCCTGGCCGGTGGGGGCACGTGGCATGGCCCCGTCGGTCCTGCGGGTACGGCGGGGCGACGCGCAACCCGGTCGACGCCGGTCGCCCCTGGCCGCCGACCGTCTGCGCCCGTCCGACCGGGGAGGGACCGGAGAAGGACCGGAAGGGGCCGGAGAGGGACCGTCGACGGGCTCCGGTCGCAGTCTGTCCCGGGGCCTCCGGTCGCGGGTCCCGCGGCGGCGGTGCGCGGTGCGGTAGGCGGTCCCAGGGCAGCGGCGCATGGTCCGTGATCCAAGGGCGGGTGCGCCCCGTACTTCGGGGCCATGGGGCGTACACCGCACTGCGGGCGCGCGGATGTGCCACCCGGGTGAGATGGGCCGACGGGCCACCCTCCCCGAATGGCCGCTCCCGGAACGCGCCCCTCCCGGTGTGCCGCCCCTCGCCCTGAGCAGTGCCCGCCGGGAACGCCGGAGAGCGCGCAGCAATCCCCCGAGCGGCACGCGGAGTTCGACTCCACGCCCGTAACGGTCCCGCGCCGACTGCACCTCACCCCACGGGAGCCCGGCGGCGCAGCGGGGCCGGAGCCCTACCGGTCAGGATCCCCGGGTTCACGGGCGAGTTGCCCCGTTCACGCATGATTCATGGACCCTCATGGGGTGTTCCCCTCGTCCGACCGTATTTCTCCGCTGCCCACGGTCCGTTGGCACGAGCCCTCGCGGGGTCTTCACAAGGCCCGACTTTCCGATACGGGACCGGGCCTGAAATAGTTCCCCAGGATGTATGCCATCCCTGGGCCCCCTATGCCGGGGGTCACATCGGGGGAAGACAAGTGGGGCGCGGAGTGCCTGAATTCGTACTGGAAGTGAATGGAAGGACCTGGACGCTCGATCCGTCCAGGCCGTACACCCTCGGACGCGATCCGCAGGGTGACGTCGTGTTCGACGACCCCAGGGTTTCCTGGCGGCACGCCACCATCAGTTGGGGCGGCCGGGGTTGGGTCATCGAGGACCACGGCAGCACCAACGGCACATACGTGCAGGGGCAGCGGATCCAGCAGATGGAGATCGGCCCCGGAACCGCGGTGCACCTGGGCAACGCGACGGACGGCCCGAGGCTGGATCTCTCCGGTGCCGCGGCCGAAGCGGACGAGTACAGCGCCCATGGCGTCGGCGCCCAGCAGTCGCAGCAGGGCGCCGACGCCCTGCAGGCGCAGGGCCAGGCCAGGCCGGCCGGGGCAGGCGCGCAGCAGGCCGCGCCGTCCTGGCAGCAGACGCCCGGGCAGCCGCACGTCCCGCAGCAGCAGGGTCCTGCTGCCGGGGAGTCCGCCGGCGCCGCCCCGGTCTACGGCGACCGCAGCCCCACCATGTTCCATCAGCTGGCGCTCGGCCGGGTGATGCGTATCGGTCGTGCCCTGGACAACGAGCTGGTCGTCTCCGACCTCCAGGTCTCGCGGCACCACGCCGAGTTCCATGCGACGCCCGACGGTCGCTTCGAGATCCGCGACCTCGGCTCGCACAACGGCACGTACGTCAACGGTCAGCCGCTCGCCAAGTCCGGTACGGCGCTGATCGGCCCGAACGACATCGTGGGTGTCGGTCACTCGACGTTCCGCCTGGTCGGCGACCGCCTCGAGGAGTTCGTCGACACCGGTGAGGTGTCCTTCTCCGCCCGCCACCTGACGGTGACGGTCGAGGGCGGCAAGCAGATCCTCAAGGACGTGTCGTTCGGCGTCCCAGAGAAGTCGCTGATCGCGGTCATCGGCCCGTCCGGTTCCGGCAAGTCGACCCTGCTCAAGGCGCTGACCGGCTACCGGCCCGCCAACGAGGGCGACGTCCTCTACGACAACCGGAACCTCTACAAGCAGTTCGCCGAGCTGCGCCAGCGCATCGGTCTGGTCCCACAGGACGACATCCTGCACAAGGAGCTGACCGTCCGCACCGCGCTGAAGTACGCGGCGAAGCTCCGCTTCCCCGCGGACACCACCGCCGCGGAGCGCGACGCCCGGATCGACGAGGTCCTGCGCGAGCTGAAGCTGGACGTCCACAAGGAGAAGAAGGTCACCTCTCTCTCCGGCGGCCAGCGCAAGCGCGTGTCGGTGGCCCTGGAGCTGCTGACCAAGCCGTCGCTGATCTTCCTGGACGAGCCCACCTCCGGTCTCGACCCGGGCATGGACCGTGACGTGATGCAGCTGCTGCGCGGGCTGGCCGACGACGGCCGCACCGTCCTCGTGGTGACCCACTCCGTCGCCGAGCTGGCGCTGTGCGACAAACTGCTGGTGATGGCGCCGGGCGGCTCGGTGGCCTACTTCGGTCCGCCGGGGGAGGCGCTCAACTTCTTCGGCTACGAGACCTGGGCGGACGTCTTCTCGGCGTTCGAGAACTACCGCGACTACGACTGGGCGGGCCGCTGGAAGGGCTCGCAGCACTATCAGAAGTACGCCGCGGAGATCGACGCCGTCGCCCCGCAGTCGGTGCAGATGCCGCCCGCACAGGCGATGCGGCCGCCGAAGCCGCAGAGCTGGGGTTCCCAGCTGTGGACCCTGGTCCGCCGCTATCTGTCGGTCATCGCGTCCGACAAGGGTTTCCTGGCGCTGATGGTGATCCTGCCGGCCGTGCTCGGCGCGGTCAGCGTGGTCATCCCGGCCGAGTCCGGTCTGGGCCTCGGCCCGGAGCGGGCCCACTTCCAGAACCGCGACGCGGGCGTGATCCTGCTGATCCTCGCGGTCGGCGCGTGCTTCGCGGGTGCGGCCAACTCCGTCCGTGAGCTGATCAAGGAGCGGGTCATCTACGAACGGGAGCGGGCGACCGGCCTGTCCCGTTCGGCGTACCTGGTCTCCAAGGTCGTCGTGCTCGGCCTGATCACCGCGTTCCAGGGTGCACTGGTCAGCGCCATCGGCTTCGGCGCCCGCGACAAGATGCCCGAGGAGGGCGTGGTCCTGGTGGACTCGCCGGTCGTCGAGATGACCCTCGTGATCACGGCGCTGGGCTTTACGTCGATGATGGTCGGTCTGATCATCTCCGCGCTGGTGAAGACTGCCGAGAAGACCATGCCGCTGCTGGTGATGTTCGCGATCGTCCAGGTCGTCTTCACCGGTGTGCTGTTCCAGATCTTCGACAAGGTCGGCGTGGAGCAGGTCGCCTGGCTGATGCCGTCGCGCTGGGCCATCGCCGCCGCGGGTGTCACGGCCGACATGAACATCCTGAACCCGTGGCCGGGAGCCGGGCCGGATCCGCTGTGGGAGCACACGGCGAGCCAGTGGTTCGTCAACATGGGCGTGCTGATCGGCATGGCCGTGGTGTGCGGCGTCGTCGTGCAGCGTCTGCTGCGGCGCCACGAGCCCGAGGTCATGCGCAAGTAGGGCCACCGGCCATGCGCAAGCACGGCCGGTCACGTGGACGAGGGGCGGCACCCGCGGGTTGCCGCCCCTCGTCCGTATGCGTCGGGGAAGCCGGCTCAGTACGCGCCGAAGACGTTGTCGATCGAGCCGTAGCGGTCGGCCGCGTAGTTGCAGGCGGCGGTGATGTTGGCGACCGGGTCGTAGATGTTCCACGAGGTGCCGGGGACGTGGTACGCCTTGAAGGTCGGCGGGATCACCTGCAGCAGGCCCTTCGAGGGCACGCCGTTGACGGCGTTGACGTCCCAGTTGTTGATGGCCCTCGGGTTGCCGGAGGACTCGCGCATCACATTGCGGTGGATGGCCTGGTACGAGCCCGGGATGCCGTTGGCCTTCATGATGGCCAGGGACTGCTTGATCCAGCCGTCCAGGTTGTTCCCGTAGACGGGCTTGCGGGGCACCGAGCGGCTGACGACCGGGGTGGCCGTCAGACGCTTCGCCGCGGCGGCCTTCGCGGTGGCGGCGGCCCGGGCCTGCACCTCCGCCACGGCCTCGGCCTTGGCGCCGGCCTCGGCCTTGGCGGCCGCGGCCTTCTGGCTCAGCGTGATGGCATCGGTGTGCTGCTCGGCGAGGCTCTTCTGCAGGGCCTTCGCCTGCGCACCGCCGTCGGTGGCCGACGCGGCGACCGGGACGGCGGCAACGGCGACGGCGGTCGGCTCGACCTCGGTCGCGTTCTCGCCCGGAGCGAGCGAGAGCGCGAGGGCCGCGGCGCCGACGGCGGCAACGCCGGCCAGCGAGATGCGGTGGGTCTTGGTCAGAGCCTTGCCGGAAAACCGGGACGCGGACATGCAGTCGTACCTCTTCGAATCGCGGGACGCCGCCCGGTCGGGCCAGGCGGCGACGGCAATTCTTAGCGGCAGCAAAATCCGCTGGCAAAGGTGTGACGTACGAAGTGGGATAGTGGTGATACGTCACCCAAATCAGGACAAGTCAACCTGCATTCCGTGCTCAAATGCCCTTTATGTAGCTACTAGCCCGCTTCGTAAGTGATGTGGGTCCTATGGGCGGGCTCACACGGGCTGCGAAGTGGCCTCACAGGAAGTTGCTTTCGTAACGCACAGTGTGAGGGGCTCCTCCGGGAGGATGAGGTGCACGTCACCGAACTCGTGCCACAGGTAGAGCCGCTCCAGCGCCTCGGTGTACGCGCGGCACAGCGCAGGCCGTCCCGCGATCGCCTCCAGCATCAGCAGATGCGAGGCCTGTGGCTCGTGCAGACCCGTCAGCAGCCCGTCCACCACCCGCACGCCCCGCTCGGCGGTCACCACGAGATCCGTCCACCCCGCGGCGGCACGCACCACGCCGTCCGTCCCGGCCGCCGACTCCAGCGCCCGCACCGCCGTCGTCCCGACCGCGATGATCCTGCCCCCGCCGCCCCGCGCCGCGTTCACCAGCCACGCCGTGGCCGCCGGCACCTCGAACCGCTCGGGGTACGGCGGCTCGCACACCTCGGCCGACGCCACCCCCGTGTGCAGCGCGACCGGCGCGAACTGCACACCCCGGCGCACCAGCTTCCCCACCGTCTCCACGGTGAACGGCCGTGCGGCACTCGGCATCTCCGCCGACCCCGCACCGTCGGGGGCCGGCCGCGCGAACACCGTCCGGTACACCGCCGCCGGCTGGTCCCGGTCCGTGTACGCATACCGGATCGGCCGCCCGTACCGGCGCAGCAGCGCGGGCACGTCCGCGGGACCCGGCATTCCGCCGTGCTCCGCGCCGCGGACCGCCGCCCACCACAGACGGTCACCCCCGGAACTCAGCCTCTCCTCCAGTACGAGACGGGCACCGCCGGGAAGACGGACCCGGGCGCCCGCGGGGCCGCCCGGCCGCGGACGGGTGGTGCCGCGGCCGTCGGGAGTGCGGAGCTCGACGGCCCACCGGCCGTCGTCGCCCCGCGTCGAGAAGTGCACCACCACGCGGTTCCGGCCGAGCAGCCCGTCCACCGCCGCGGACAGCGTCTCCGAGGTGTTCACCACCAGGACGTCGCCCGCCCGCAACAGGCCGACCAGGTCCCGGAACCGGTGGTGCGACACCTCGGTGCCCGTGCCGACCAGCATCCGCACGTCGTCCCGCCCCGTGCCCCGCTGCTCGGCCGGTACCCGCGCCGACAGTTCCTCCGGCACGCGCAGCGCCTCCAGCACCGTCATCGCACCCGCTCCTCCGTGAGCGCCCGGCCGTCGGCGGACGCCCGCCCGTCCGAAGGGCCTTGCCCGTGGAGTTCCGCGGCGTCCCGCGCGCGGCGTGGGGTGCCCTGCTCGTCCGGCTGCGGCGCTGGTTCCCCGGCGAGGAGCGCCGGCGCCGAGAACCGCCCGCTCGCCGGCCGCCGGTCCAGCAGTCCGAGGAACGCCGGTACGACCGACTCGGGCTCCGGGCGCCCGGAATCGTCGTCCGACGGCACCGCCGCCGCATAGAGCTGCGTCCGCATGTCGCCAGGGTCGACCGCCCACACCCGCAGCTCCGGTTCCTCGACCGCCAGCACCGCCGCGACAAGGTCCAGGGCCGCCTTGGACGCCCCGTAGCCACCCCATGTCCCGTACGCCTCGACGGCA
This sequence comes from Streptomyces sp. NPDC030222, assembly GCF_055573115.1. Lineage (NCBI taxonomy): Bacteria > Bacillati > Actinomycetota > Actinomycetes > Kitasatosporales > Streptomycetaceae > Streptomyces > Streptomyces sp. NPDC030222. Next base: position 10,486 of record NZ_JBVICA010000006.1, on the reverse strand, counting down.
GCGTCCGAACTCACCGCGATCACCGTTCCCGCATCCGACGCCCGCAGCAGCGGCAGCGCCTCCTGCACCAGGCCGAGCGCCGCCACCACATTGACCTCGAACGCCTCACGCAGTCCGGCGAGGGTGTGCTCCGCCAGCCGCACCAGCGGCTCGGCGCCCAGTACGCTCGCGTTGCTCACCAGCAGATCGAGCCCACCGAGCGCACCCGCCCGCTCCACCAGCTCCTTGCGGTGCGCGGCATCCGCGACATCGCCCGTCACCGCCACCACCCGCACCCCATGACGACGGCGCAGCGACTCCGCGGTCTCCTCCAGCGCCTTTGAGCCCCGCGCGTCGAGCACCAGATCCCACCCCCGCGCGGCCAGCGCCGACCCCAGCGCACGTCCCAGACCCCGCGAAGCCCCCGTGATGATCGCAACCGGCATGACGTCCGTCCCCTCTTGTCGGTGCCGCCTCCGACGGCTGTCGCACCCAACGTAGGAACGGGCCCCCGCGCCGCGCCTCGACCCCCGGTCCCGGCCGCCCGGGCTCTTCGGCCTAGGTCCGCGGGCCCAGCCGCCTGCGGACGCTGGTCCGATACACCCCACGACACCCGCCGGTACGGTGAGGTCATGACATCCGGCACCCCGTCAGGCCTGGCAGCGGTGAGCTCCGCACTGCTCGCGATGAGCAGGCACCTCGAGGTGCGCGACGTCCTGAAGACGATCGTCGCCTCGGCCCGCGAACTGCTCGACGCCGAGTACGCCGCCCTCGGCGTCCCCGACGACCACGGCGGCTTCGCCCAGTTCGTCGTCGACGGGGTGACCGACGAGCAGTGGCGGGCCATCGGGCCGCTGCCGCGCCAGCACGGCATCCTGGCCGCGATGCTCCGGCAGGCGAAGGCCGAGCGTCTGGCCGACGTCCGCAAGGACCCGCGTTTCGAGGGCTGGCCGGCCGCCCACCCTGACATGTCGGACTTCCTGGGGTTCCCCATCCGGGACGGCGACGCGGTCATCGGCGCGCTGTTCCTCGCCAACAAGCGCTGCCGCCCCGCCCGCGACGTCTGCGGATTCACCGAGGCCGACGAGGAGCTGCTCGGCATCCTCGCCCAGCACGCCGCGATCGCCCTCACCAATGCCCGGCTCTACGAACGCAGCCGGGAACTGACCATTGCCGAGGAACGCTCCCGGCTCGCCCACGAACTGCACGACGCCGTCAGCCAGAAGCTGTTCTCCCTGCGGCTGACCGCCCAGGCCGCCGCCGCCCTAGTCGACCGCGACCCGGCCCGCGCCAAGGGCGAACTCCAGCAGGTCGCCGTACTGGCCGCGGAGGCCGCCGACGAGCTGCGCGCCGCGGTCGTCGAGCTGCGGCCCGCCGCACTCGACGAGGACGGCCTCGCCAACACCCTGCGCACCCAGATACAGGTGCTGGACCGGGCGCACACCGCCCGGGTCAGCTTCGAGAGCGTCGGCGTACGCGCGCTGCCCAGCGCCCAGGAGGAGGCACTGCTGAGGGTCGCCCAGGAAGCACTGCACAACGCGCTGCGCCACTCGGGCGCCGAGCGGGTGGCCGTGTCCCTGACGAAGCGGGACCACGGCGCCGTCCTGAGGATCACCGACGACGGCCGCGGCTTCGACCCCACCGCGGTGCGGCGGGCCGGCCGGCACCTGGGCCTGGTCTCGATGCGGGACCGGGCGAGCGGCGTCGGCGGCACGCTGCGTGTGGAATCGGCGCCCGGGAAGGGCACCACGATCGAGATGGAGGTGCCCGGTGGCTGATCACCCGACCATCCGTGTCCTGCTGGTCGACGACCACCAGGTGGTCCGCCGGGGCCTGCGCACCTTCCTGGAGGTGCAGGACGACATCGAGGTCGTCGGCGAGGCCGGCGACGGGGCCGAGGGCATCGCGCGGGCGGAGGAGCTGCGCCCCGACGTCGTCCTCATGGACGTGAAGATGCCCGGGACGGACGGCATCGAGGCCCTGCGCAAGCTCCGCGAGCTGGCCAACCCCGCGAGGGTCCTGATCGTCACCAGCTTCACCGAGCAGCGCACGGTCGTGCCCGCCCTGCGCGCCGGTGCGTCGGGGTACGTGTACAAGGACGTCGACCCGGACGCCCTGGCCGCGGCCATCAGGTCCGTGCACGCCGGCCACGTCCTGCTCCAGCAGGAGGTCGCGGGCGCACTGCTCAGCCAGGACGACGGCAACGGCGGCGGCACGGGCCGGGGGAGCACCCTGACCGACCGGGAGCGCGAGGTGCTCGCCCTGATCGCGGACGGACGCTCGAACCGGGAGATCGCGCGGACCCTGGTGCTCTCCGAGAAGACCGTGAAGACACATGTCTCGAACATCCTGATGAAGCTGGACCTTGCGGACCGGACGCAGGCGGCGCTGTGGGCCGTACGGCACGGGGTCACCGGCTGAGGACCCGCCGTCCCGGCGGTCCGCGGGGCGTCGAGGCCGCCGTTCCGGCAGGTAACGCTCCGGGCTGAGATTCATACTGTCGGGTGTATGTCACCCGCTCGGCGTATCCCAGCCGGGGAAGGCGCGTTCTTCATGGCGTGTGCCCGCGGTGCATGACCGCGGCGATGACCAGAAGGATCACGAAGTGAAGAACCTGAAGAAGGCTGCCGTCCTCACCATGATCGCCGGCGGGATCGTCGCCGCGGGTACGGGAGTGGCCTCCGCGACGAACGGTGCGCACGCCGACGGGCACGCCGTGCAGTCCCCGGGTGTGGCCTCCGGCAACCTCGTCCAGGTCCCGGTCCACGTCCCGGTGAACGTCTCCGGCAACACCCTCAACGTCATCGGCGTGCTGAACCCCGCCTTCGGCAACACCGCCGTCAACAACTGACGCCGCGCCGCAGTGTCACGGCCCTCCAGGCATGCCTGGAGGGCCGTGGCCGTGCCGTGAGGCGGCGCCGTCTCCGGCCGCCGGATCCCGGAAACGGCGCCCTGCCCCGGCGACCCGTCAGCAGTGGCGGGGCAAAGCAGAACGGCGGATCAGCTCCCTGGGGGCGACAGCGCGACGACACGCCCTGCGGGAGCAGAAGACGCCGGTCGTCGGCCACCCCGGCGACGCAGCAGCGCGGGCACGGCAGGCATACGGTGCATCCCGCGAGGTTCCGGCGGGTCCGCACCCCGTGGGTCAGGAGCGCCGGCGTTCCTCTTCCTCCACGTACGCGTTGTACGCCGCGACCTGGGCCCGGCGCGCCACCCGTTCCACCGGTCGCAGCGTCTCCGACCGTGCCGCCATCTCCGACGCGCTCACCGCACCCCCGTGCCCCGTCTCGTACGCCACCGAGATCAGCAGTCCGACGCGCTGCGCGAGCTCCAGCACGCGCACCGCGCGCGGCGGATACCCGGGAGCCAGCACCTCCTGCCCCCGCTCCGCCCGCGCCCGGTAGGCGTCCACGGCGGCCTCCGCCACCGGACCCGACCCGGCGACGTCGAGCCGGGTCAGTACGACCGTGGCCTCCCGCAGTGCCTCCGCCAGTTCCCGCTCGGCCTCTCCCAGCGAGGGCACGTCCGCGGGCGGTGCCTCCCGCACCGGCAGGCAGTGCCACACGACCTCGACGTGCACATCGCCGCGCGGCCCCGCCTCGTACACCTCGGGCACCAGTCCCAGCGCCCCGCCGTGGCAGACCACCGCCTCCTCCGCGTCCAGCGCCCGCGCGTTGAACTCGGGCGGTCCGCTGAGTCCCAGCGGATGCCCCGGCGCGGGCAGCGCGACCCGGAAGCCGGTCACCCCCAGGGTCCGCAGCCGGCCGAGGGCCAGGGTGAGACCGACCGGCCCCGCCTCACCCGGCAGACCCTCCACCCGGTGCACCGCGTCGTCCCCGACGATCGCGAGCACGGCGTCATCCGGTGAAACAAATCCGGCCAACAGGGCATTTCCCCATGCTGCCAGGCGTCCTGAGCGTGGTTCCGAGAGCATGACCCCAGCCTAGGGACTGGAGCGCGCGACGGGTGGCGTAGGTTTTTCCCTGGGAGTTCTCCGGGGGTCGTACCCACACCGCCCCCGGGATCCGTGGATCCGACTGATTGCATGGGGAGACAACGCGCTCATGAGCGATGTACTGGAGCTGGTGGACGTATCCGTGGTCCGCGACGGACGCGCTCTGGTGGACGACGTCTCCTGGTCGGTGAAGGAGGGTGAGCGCTGGGTCATCCTCGGCCCCAACGGCGCCGGCAAGACCACCCTCCTCAACATCGCCTCCAGCTATCTCTTCCCGACCAAGGGCACGGCCGACATCCTCGGCGAGCGCCTCGGCAAGGTCGACGTCTTCGACCTCCGGCCCCGGATCGGCATGGCCGGCATCGCCATGGCCGAGAAGCTCCCCAAGCGCCAGACCGTCCTCGAGACCGTCCTCACCGCCGCGTACGGCATGACCGCCACCTGGCACGAGGACTACGACGAGATGGACGAGGCGCGCGCCCGCGCCTTCCTGGACCGCCTCGGCATGACCGAATACCTCGACCGCAAGTTCGGCACCCTCTCCGAGGGCGAGCGCAAGCGCACCCTCATCGCCCGCGCGATGATGACCGACCCCGAACTGCTCCTCCTCGACGAACCGGCGGCCGGCCTCGACCTCGGCGGACGCGAGGACCTGGTGCGCCGCCTCGGACGGCTCGCCCGCGACCCCAACGCCCCTTCCATGATCATGGTCACCCACCACGTCGAGGAGATCGCCCCCGGCTTCACCCACGTCCTGATGATCCGTCAGGGCAAGGTGCTCGCAGCCGGTCCCATGGAGACCGAGCTGACCTCCCGGAACCTCTCGCACTGCTTCGGCCTGCCCCTCGTCGTAGAGCGCAACGGCGACCGCTGGACCGCCCACGGGCTGCCGCTCGGCTGACCGGCACCCTGTCCCCGCGCGTTCACCGCGCCTACCATGACCATGTGGACATCGACGCATGGGTGTGGTGGCTGATAGCCGCCGTCGGACTCGGAATCCCGCTCGTCCTGACGGCGATGCCCGAACTCGGCATGTTCGCCGTCGGTGCGCTCGCCGCCTCCGTGACCGCAGCGCTCGGCGGCGGCAGCGTCGCCCAAGTGCTCGTGTTCACAGCGGTGTCCGTCGCGCTGATCGCCGTCGTACGGCCCATCGCCGCCCGGCACCGCTCGCAACGCCCCCAGCACGCCTCCGGAATCGACGCGCTGAGGGGTCGTCAGGCACTCGTGCTGGAACGGGTCGACGGCACCGGCGGCCGCATCAAACTCGCCGGCGAGGTCTGGTCCGCCCGCACCCTCGACGCCGGACAGGTCTTCGAACCTGGACAACAGGTCGACGTCGTCGAGATCGACGGGGCCACCGCAGTCGTCATCTGAGCCGAACGCCCCACACCACTCCGCGTGGTCTGAGAAACTGATCATCAAGACCGGCCCGGTCGGCTGTCCGGCCGGAATCCGGATCATCGGTATCGTCCGCGAAGCGAAGGGCACGGGAACGCGATGCAACCGATCATCATCGTCCTGATCATTCTGGTGGTGCTGGTCTTCATCGCCCTGATCAAGACGATCCAGGTCATCCCACAGGCGAGCGCCGCCATCGTCGAACGCTTCGGCCGCTACACCCGCACCCTCAGCGCCGGCCTCAACATCGTCGTCCCGTTCATCGACTCGATCCGCAACCGGATCGACCTCCGCGAACAGGTCGTCCCCTTCCCGCCCCAGCCGGTGATCACCCAGGACAACCTTGTCGTCAACATCGACACCGTCATCTACTACCAGGTGACCGACGCCCGCGCCGCGACCTACGAAGTCGCCAGCTACATCCAGGCGATCGAGCAGCTCACCGTCACCACCCTCCGCAACATCATCGGCGGCATGGACCTGGAGCGGACCCTCACCTCCCGCGAGGAGATCAACGCCGCCCTCCGCGGAGTCCTCGACGAGGCCACCGGCAAGTGGGGCATCCGCGTCAACCGCGTCGAGCTCAAGGCCATCGAGCCCCCCACCTCCATCCAGGACTCGATGGAGAAGCAGATGCGCGCCGACCGTGACAAGCGTGCCGCGATCCTCACCGCGGAAGGCATCCGCCAGTCGCAGATCCTCACCGCAGAGGGCGAGAAGCAGTCCGCCATCCTGCGCGCCGAGGGCGAGGCCAAAGCCGCCGCCCTGCGCGCCGAGGGCGAGGCGCAGGCCATCCGCACCGTCTTCGAGTCCATCCACGCCGGAGACCCCGACCAGAAGCTGCTCTCCTACCAGTACCTCCAGATGCTCCCGAAGATCGCCGAAGGCGACGCCAACAAGCTCTGGATCGTCCCCAGCGAGATCGGCGACGCCCTCAAGGGACTGTCCGGCGCCCTCGGCAACTTCGGCCCCATGGGGGGCGGTTCCCCCTCCATCCCCGGCAGCCGCCAGAGCACCGAGACGAACACCCAGCGCCGCGAGCAGCCCCCCATCGACTGACCCACCCCCTTCATGCATGATCAGTGCGGCCCCTCGACCTTCACGGCGGGGAGGCGACACACTGACCATGTAAGGAGATGGCCTTGTCCATCTGGGAAGCACTGGCGGTATTCGTGGCCGGCGTGGGCGCCGGCACCATCAACACCATCGTGGGCTCCGGCACCCTGATCACCTTCCCGGTGCTGCTCGCCACCGGCCTGCCACCGATCACCGCGAACGTCTCCAACACGCTGGGACTGGTCCCCGGCGCCATCAGCGGCGCCATCGGCTACCGCGAGGAACTCCGGGGCCAGCGCGGCAGGGTGATCCGCCTCGGCGCCATCGCCCTCATCGGAGGACTCGGCGGCGCGATCCTCCTCCTGGCCCTGCCCTCGAAGGCGTTCGACACGATCGTCCCGGTCCTCATCGCGCTCGCCCTCGTCATGGTCGCCCTCCAGCCGCGCCTCGCCAAGGCCCTCCAGGCCCGTCGCGAGGCCACCGGCACCGAAGCCCATCCGCACGGCGGCCCGCTCCTCTACGCCGGCCTGCTCCTCGCCAGCGCCTACGGCGGATACTTCGGGGCGGCCCAGGGAGTCCTCTACCTCTCCCTGATGGGCGTCATGCTCGACGAGAGCCTGCAGCGGATCAACGCCCTCAAGAACGTCCTCGCCGCCGCCGTCAACGGCGTGGCCGCCGTCTTCTTCCTCTTCGTGGCCGACTTCCACTGGACCGCCGTGCTGCTCATCGCGGTCGGCTCCACCATCGGCGGCCAGATCGGCGCCAGGGCCGGCCGCCGACTCCCCCCGACCGTCCTGCGCGGAGTGATCATCGTCGTGGGTGTCCTCGCGATCGTCCAGCTGCTGGCCGGAAGGTGAAACACCACCCCACACGCAAGGAGCCCGCCTCCGAGTGAAGGCGGGCTCCGGACGGCCAGCCGCGGACGACCGGACCATGCTCTACGCGGCCGACTGCCCCAGCCACTCGGGCAGCTCGGCCCTGCTGCCCGAACCCAGCGCGAGCAGCATCGCGTCGGCAGGCGTCGGCACGAACGGCTGGTGCAGCAGCGGCATCCCCGCCTGCTCCGGAGTACGGTCGGCCTTGCGGTGGTTGTCCTCCGCGCACGAGGCGACCGTGTTCATCCACGTGTCACCACCGCCCTGCGCCCGCGGCACGACATGGTCCACGGTCGTCGCGCGCCTCCCGCAGTAGGCGCACCGGTGCTGGTCCCGCACCAGCACACCCCGCCTCGACCACGGTGCCTGTCTTCGGAACGGCACCCGTACGTACCGGCAGAGCCTGATGACCCTCGGCACCGGAACCTCGACCGCGGCCGCACGCACACTGAGTCCGGGATGAGCCTGCTCGACGACGGCCTTGTCCTGCAGGACAAGCACGACGGCTCGGTTCAGTGTCACCGTCGACAACGGCTCGAAGCTCGCGTTCAGTACCAACGTGTCCCGCATCTTGCCCACCTCCGGAATGCCGGCCCACCCCCTGGCGGGCTGGGATCAACTCTGGCCGGGCTCGCCGAGATGGACAACGCAATATCTCCCGGGCGCCCCCCATGACCCCCGCAGGAAGAAAAATGCCCGCTCCTGATCTCTCGCAGACCAGGAGCGGGCGAACAGCGGGCGAACGCTCAGTGCGCGGCGTATTCACCGATCAGTTGTGCACGCGCCAGCGTGTGGAACCGGAGATGGAAACCGACGGCCGCGGGCGACGCGTCCGCGTCCGGCCCCAGCTTCTCCTGGTCCACCGCGTACACGGTGAACACGTACCGGTGCGCGGGATCCCCCGGCGGCGGCGCCGCGCCGCCGAAGTCCCTCGTTCCGTAGTCGTTACGGGCGTGCACCGCTCCGGCGGGCAGGCCCTTGAACCCGCCGTTGCCGGCCCCCGCCGGGAGCTCGGTCACCGACGCGGGGATGTCGAACAGCACCCAGTGCCAGAAACCGCTCCCGGTCGGCGCGTCCGGGTCGAAGCACGTCACCGCGAAACTCCTGGCCTCCTCCGGGAACCCCTCCCACCGCAGGTGCGGCGAGGTGTTCCCGGCGGCGTGCACCTGAGCGTCCTTCAGCACCGCTCCCGGCTGCACGTCCTCACTCACCACGGTGAACGAGGGCACCTCGGGGTGGAAGTCGTGCGGAAGCGGCGGCCTCTCGCGCTCGGTCACGTCGGTACCTCCTGATCGTCCTGGACGTCTGATCCGGACCCGAGACTAGCTAGAGCCAGTTGCGCCTTCCCCCGACGCTCGCGAGCCACTGGTTGAGGTAGGCCGCCCAGTCCGTCCCCTGGAAGCTGTCCAGTCCGACGGTGAACGCCTTGTACGAGTCGCTGCCCTCGCTGAACAGACCGCCCTTCTTGTCCATCTCCAGGATGACGTCCATCTCGCGGTCGTCCGCGACGAAGCTCAGCTCCACCTGGTTCAGCCCGTGGTACTGCCGCGGCGGGAAGAACTCGATCTCCTGGTAGAAGGGCAGCTTCTGGCGCGTCCCGCGGATGTGGCCGCGCTCCATGTCAGCGCTCTTGAAACGGAAGCCCAGCTGGGCGAAGGCGTCGAGGATCGCCTGCTGCGCCGGCAACGGGTGCACGTTGATCGGGTCCAGGTCACCCGAGTCCACCGCACGGGCGATCGCCAGCTCCGTCGTCACACCGATGTGCATCCCGGTGAAGTGACGTCCCTCGAAGTGGGTGACCGGCGTCTCCCACGGGATCTCCAGACCGAACGGCACCACGTGCACCGCCCCGGGCTGGACCTCGAAGGCACCGCCGAGGCGGAGCCGGCTGAACTCGATGTCCTGCCTGACCTCCTGCTCACCGCCCTCGACCTCCACCCGGGCCTGGAGACCGACGGAAAGGCCCTCGATCTGCTGGGAAACGGACCCGCCCTGGATCCGCACCTCGCCCTGCACCACACCGCCGGGCACGACATTGGCCTCGGACAGCTCCGTCTCAACGGAGGCACCACCGGCACCCAGGCTCGCGAGCAGCCGCTTGAACCCCATGTTCTTCCTCCTTGTTCCTGACCCCTGTAAACGCGGAACACGGATCCCCGGTTCCGTATCGGCCCACCCGCATGGACGAACGGGTCGACTACCCTCGTACGCCATGATCGAGGCCCCCGACCGTACGCCACTGCCCCGGGACTTCTTCGACCGCCCCGTCCTCGAGGTAGCCCCTGATCTGCTCGGCCGCACGCTCGTACGTCTCATCGGAGAGGGCCGGATCGAACTCCGTCTCACCGAGGTCGAGGCCTACGCCGGTCCCGCCGACCCCGGCTCCCACGCCTTCCGGGGACGCACCGCCCGGAACGGCGTGATGTTCGGACCGCCCGGGCACGCATACGTTTACTTCACCTACGGCATGTGGCACTGCCTCAATCTCGTATGCGGCCCCGAGGGCACCGCGAGCGGAGTCCTGCTCCGCGCCGGGGAGGTACGGGTGGGCACGGAACTCGCCCGCAAACGCCGGTTCTCGGCCCGCCACGACAGGGATCTGGCCAAAGGACCGGCCCGCCTGGCGACCGCCCTCGGTGTCGACCGCGCCCTGGACGGCACGGACGTGTGTGCGGGCCCGGAGGCACCTCTGACCGTGCTCACCGGCACCCCGCCACCGTCCGACCAGGTACGCAGCGGCCCGCGCACCGGCGTCGGCGGCGACGGCGCCGTCCACCCCTGGCGATTCTGGATCGCCGACGACCCCACGGTGAGTCCGTACCGGGCGCATTCGCCACGCCGGAGGTCGACTTGACTCACCCCTGCGAGACGCCTAACGTAGCCCGAGCCGCTTGAACAGGGACTGCTGTTCAACAGCCCCCGAAGCGGCCATCCACTACTACTGATCATCCCAGGCGGGGTTTTTCGGCATGCCGGATTTCCGTCGCCGGCCTCGACGGCTCGATTATGAATCGCCGAGAGGATCGGTTAACGTAGGGGAAACGCCGAAAGGCAAAGGCCTTCCAACGGCCGCCGGAATCGAAATCCAGACCGGAAACGGAACGGAAAAAGAATCTGGTAAGGTTGGGAACACCGAAGGGAAGCGCCCGGAGGAAAGCCCCAGAGAATGTCGCTGCGGGTGAGTACGAAGGAAGCGTCCGTTCCTTGAGAACTCAACAGCGTG
>NZ_JBVICA010000005.1:334390-410784 GCF_055573115.1 Streptomyces sp. NPDC030222 | reverse complement strand
ACGACTTCACCTGACCTGGCCTTGGCACACCACCCCCAACGACCCACCACCATCAAAGTCACCGGTATTGGCCTTAGACCGTGTCCTATGTGGTGCCGGCTCGTTGGACGGTTCATGGGGCGGGGTACGTGGAGTTGGATTGTTCCGGACGGGTTATGGGAGATCGCGAAGCCGCTGATCCCGCCGTCAAAGGTGCGGTCGCAGGGCGGCGGGACGCAGGACACACCAGACGAGACGCTGTTCGCCGCGATCGTCTACGTGCTGGTCAGCGGTTGTGCCTGGCGGGCTCTGCCGCCATGCTTCGGCATCTCGAAGTCCACCGCCCATCGCCGGTTCATGCTCTGGTCGAGAGCCGGCGTCCGGGGACGGTTACACGAGGCGGTCCTCGACCGGATCGACGAGTGCGGCTTGCTGGACCTGTCCCGCACGGTCCTCGACTCTGTGCACGTGCGGGCCAAAAACGGGGCGAACTCACAGGTCCGAGCCCCGTGGACCGGGGCAAAGCGGGTTCCAAGATGCACGTCCTGTCGGACGCGAACGGACTGCCCCTGGTCGTCGGCATCTCCGCAGCCAACACGCACGACAGTCTTGGACTGAAGCCCATGGTGGCCGGTCTCCAATCGAGACACGACCCCGACCGCGGCTGGCACTACAAGCCCCGCAAACTGCACGCCGACAAGGCCTACGACATACCTGAACTGCGAAAATGGTTACGCGGCAAACGCATCGCAGTCCGGATCGCCCGCAAAGGCATCGAGTCCAGCGAACGACTCGGCCGACGTCGCTGGGTCATCGAACGCGGTGGAGTTGCTCCGGATGATGCGTGGTGGGTGCTCGCGTTGTCCCACACCACGACCAGCGGGGCGCCGCCGGGCTGCCGGCGGGCGGAGGTCAGCGGGTCCGCGAACTCGCGGGCCCGGAAGCCCTTCTTCTCGCCGGTACGGCCCCGGTACGTCTGGGTCCGGTAGATCAGCCTGGTCTCGCGGCCCGGTCTGACGCAGTTCATCCCGGCCATCAGGACCCGGCCGGAACCCTTGCCCGTTACCCTGACCAGCGGCGTCCGCCCGTGCCGCGACCAGGTCCGGCCCTTGCCGGGTTTCAGGTCCTGGCCGGTCTCGTCCTCGAAGACTGTCCACGCGCCCAGGAGCTGGGCCGTCCCCTTACCCGTGACCACTGCTCCGTCCGCCAGCGGACCACGGCCTGCTCGTCCCGCTCGACGGCCCGGTGCGCGGGGACCTGCGGCGGCCAGCCGAGCCGGTGCAGCAGATACGACACGGGTCCACCGCTGGTCCTCACACCAGCCGTGCGCTGCAGGGCCGGCATCCAGTTCGGCCTGCAACCGTTCAGCCTGGACATCGTTGAGCTGACAGGAAAAGCCGCCGGCCCCGTTGGAGGCCAGGGCCGACCTGCCGCCGTCGCGCCAGGCGGCGTGCCAGGCGTACGCCGACTTCCGCGACACCCGTAACCCACGGGCCACCTCCGGCGGCCGCACCCCCTGCTCGAACATCTCCGCGGCCTCGAAACGCACTCCTTCACGCTTCGCCCGCCCCGCAGCGGTCAGACCGCCACCATCCGCGTACCTCATGACGAGGATGTAGCACCGCCAACGCCTGCTGTCACCCCACCCTTTCAACCTCAGCGTCAAGCACACCGAAGCCCTGCCAGAAAACGTCTGGCAGGGCTTCATACGTGTTGGCGTCACCCGTCAAAGGTAGGCCGCCAAAAAAGGAGGCTCAGATGGAGTCCCCTAATTCGACCTGGGATCTGTATCGGGAGACAGGAATTCAAGGGAAGACAGTAGATCTTCTCCAAGCGCCAATCGGCAAGCGATCCCCTCATACCTCACCCAAGCGGAATGATCCACTGGAATAAAATTGGCGACATGAATCCTCAAGAGGAGCCGAAAAGCAAGGTCGGCGGAGGCAGATCGCACGCAAGCGTCGAGCGCATCGCGTAGTTCGGATACCTCGGACCCGAAGTACCTGCGAAATTCCTCAGGGAGCTGCAGAGGGGTTTTGGCGATGACGTCGCACACCTCATTCACTACAGCCTGAGAAGACCACGCAGCGTCAGCCTCCAGAGGAACACAGCCATATATCGCTTTCCATCGCCGACAAGCCCTGCCGATGCGACCCAGAAGGATGCGGCCCGTCTCGTCACCTTGGAAGCAATAATTCCATGAAGTCGACATCAAGAAAAGCATCTCGATCCTGCCGTCACTCAAGGAAGAACCAGCCAGTTCGGCGACGTCACGCTCAAGCGCAGCCGCCTCCTTCTGCTGCGCCTCATCGGCGACGGGCGCTTCCCCTACGGAGAGGTAGGAGTAGACAACTTCCTCAACTCCTCCCGTATGAATCCAGTCCTCATGAAATAGGGCAGCCAATCCCGACAAACCGAAGTCGAAACTAGTGAACCTTTCCATGGTATTCCTCACTTCGGATAAAGCGTCGATACGTAGAAACCACCTGGATGCCCTTTGGCGCGCGTCAACTGTATGAAGTAGCCGTTTCCTGTAGCAGCACTCGACCCATCCGCGTAGAACGTAGTGCCCAGAGAATTATTGGCACCAAACCTACCGGAGAAGGTCAACTGCTGCTGCGATCCCCGCAACCATTTATTGATGCGGGCCTGATTGAAAGCTACGGCGTAGTCCGCAACCTGTTGCGCGGTCTGGTGATCAATAAACACACTGTTCTTTCCACCCGGCTTGCTCGCAGCCAGGGAGATTGCTCTGGCGTTCGATATCCCGACGTGTTCGTCAAGAGTGTGAGCCACCCCGGGGAAACTATTGCCAGCCGTTGTGAGGCAAGAAGAGTTGTGTACGAGGACCGGAGTGTTCCCCGCCAACACATAGTACGTGTGGAGGCCCTCCACGGTCAGGTTGTAGGTACGTGCTCGCTTACTGAAGCCGCGGTTGGCTTCGATCTTGGCGGTGGCGCCTTCGTCAGTGCGGAGGGTCATGCCGGGTGCGAGGTCGCGCGCTTCGAGCCATCGACGCTCGGAGGGTGACCAGAAGGGGTGCTCGTATGTTGCGGTGAGCTTCTCCAGGCCGTGGGCGGTCTTGATGGTGAGCTCGTTGAAGTCCCTGTCTTCGTCCGTGACGATGAGTCGGGTGACCTCACGGGCGCCGGTTTCGCCGGTGAGGGGGTTAGTGGCGATGACCAGGTCGCCGACCTTGATTTTGTCGATGTCCTTGGTCGAGCCGTCGGACATCTTGACGTCGGTACCGGCGAGGAAACACTTGCAGTTTCCTCCGCGGGCGCCCGGCTGGCGCATACCTGCGGTTCGTGAGCCGTAGCCCATGGCGAATGCTTCGCCGATCATTTGACCGGCTGGCGGTTCGTAGATGGAGGCATCGATGAGTTTGCCCGTCACCAGCGCTTCTGCGGGCGAGTAACACTCAATGAAGTCGCAGGGATAGTCGAGGAAGTATTCGATTTCCTCTTCTGACGCGCCTCCATATAGCCACATTTTGTAGGCAACTTGTTTGGTGACGCTACCATCGGTCGGGTCGTACTTGACGAAGATCTCGATCAGCTTTTTGCGAGGGGTATTCTTGCTGTTGCGTGCCGGCTTTTTCCCGGAGTGCCATGCATCGACGGTGCGGTCGTATGCATTGTGGGAGGCCCTGACCCGGTCCTCCGCCGCCCTGGTGTTCTGATTAATTCTCGGCTTACCCGGCTGGTGACCGGGTGTGGTGTTCTCGTGCCGGGGTGAGGGCCGTGTGGGGCAGTCGACTTCGGCGCAGAGGCCTGTGGGGTCTGACTGCGTTACGGGGTTGTTGTTGGCATACGTGTACCCGTTGAGTTGCTGGGACTGGGTAAGGACCATGATCGGGTCGACGCTGATGAAGCGGCCGATCTGGGGGTCGTATTCGCGGGCGCCGAGGTGAGTGAGGCCGATGTCGCTGTCGCGGGTTCCGCCGACGAATCCCTTGTCACCTGCCCAGTTGGAGGGCTGAGCGCCGCGCGGTCCGCCGAAGATGGTGGTCTTGCGGCGGGTCACTGCCTGGGTGGCGTCTGCCGTGATCTGGGTGGTGGCGGTGTTGTGGTGGTCGGTGAGGGTGAAGGTCAGCTTTCCGCCGCTGCGCATGGCGATGTTCTGGCCGCCGACGTTGTAGTAGCGGGTGCCGGTGACCAGTCCGACCTTGTCCATGTGCAGCTCGTTGCCGCCGGGCAGGTAGAGGGTGGTGCCGGTTGAGTCGCGGCGGATCAGGCGCTGTCCTCCGGCGTCGTAGACGTAGTTGCTGGTCTTCGTGCCTTCGGTGACGTCCTTGAGGTGGCCCTCGTCGTCCCAGGTCAGGGCCTGGCTGGTGGAGCCGATGGTGCGACCGGTCGTGTTGCCGGCCGAGTCGTAGGTGAAGGTCTCCTCGTGCGGGTTGGTGCCGGTCTGGGTGACCTTGGGCAGGTTGTGCTTTCCTGCCGGAGGGGTGGCGTAGGTGCGTTCGGTGTCGGCCGTGGGGCCGGATGCGGTCTTGTGCTGGGTCTCCTTCTGGCGGTTGCCGACCGCGTCGTAGGTGTAGGTCGTCCAGTAGGCGTCAGGACCGCCGACGACGCTGTCGGAAGGCTCTGCGGCGCACTGCTCGCCTGTGTTGGTCCAGGCTTCCGTGATGCGCGCGAGGGCATCGAAGGCGAAGCACTGGGTGTCGGTGGTGCGGGAAGCGTCCTGGCCGTATGCGCTGGCGACCTGGGTGACGTTGCCCACCGGGTCGTAGGCGTAGCGGGTGTCCTCGATCCGCTGCGGGGCGACCTCACGGTCGGTGTAGGCCCGGGTCAGATTGCCCGTGTGCTCGTCGAACTCGCTCGTGGTCCACAGGTGCTTGGCGAACTCGCCGAACTCGGTCCGGATGTCACGGCCGTAGTGGTCGTACGTGGTCGCCGAGATGAGCGGGTCACTGCCGGCATAGACCGAGTGGAGAAGGCCTGAGGTGTTGTAGGAGCTGGTGACCGATTCCAGGGGCAGGCCGCCGATCTCTGGGTGTTCGGTCTCGGTGGGCTGGCCGGTGTTGGGGTTGTAGAAGTGGTACCACTCGTAGGTTCCCGCCAGGGGCCCTTCGGAGGCGGGAATGGTGACCTTGGTGGCGACCGGCTGGTAGAGGTCGTCGTACTCGGTGGTCTCCATGACGTAGTCGTTCTGACCCACGTGCCGGGTGGACGCGGTGGGCAGGCCCTTGGCGATGGTGTCGTAGGTCCAGGACGCGAGCGGGGTCGTGCCCTTCTTCAGCGCCGTTTTGCGGCCGAGTGCGTCGTAGTCGGTGTGGAGCGTGATGTTGCGGCCGACGTCCGTGATGTCGGTGGCACGGTCGCCCTGGTCGTAGACGGTCTTCGTGGTGCCCTTGTCGGGGTCGTCCACCTGCGTCTGATTGCCACGGATGTCGTAGCGGTAGGACCATTCGGCGCCCGACGGATCGGTGACGGTCTCGAGTCGGCCGTGCTTGTTGTAGGTATAGGCCGTGGACTGTGACGAGGTGCGGTCGGCGTTGGTGTACTGCTTCACCTCGACCGTGCGTCCCAGGGCGTCGACAACCGTGGTGGTGGCGGTACCGCCCTTCGGTGGGATGACGGTGGTGCTGTCACCCGTGTAGGCGGTCGTGGCGCGCTTGGTCTCGTCGCCGAACTTCCTGGCGATCACCGCTGTGGCACGTCCGGCGCCGTCGAACAGTGTGTCGGACGAAGCAGGGTACTTGGTGTTGTCCTGGCCGGTGACCAGTACCGGTTCGGCCTGGCCGGTGGCGAAGAAAGTGCCGGACGCCCGCCAGGCTTCGCCGCGGGTGTTGTAGAAGGTTTCCGAGACGAGGCGCCCGGCACGGTCCGGCGACGTCACCTGAGTCTGACGTGATCTCAGCAGCCCGTCGTAGAACGCATAGGACGTCTGATAGACGGAGTTGTGGTCCAGCGACTTCGACGTGACGACGATCGGTCCGTTGTTCCGGACCAGGTACTCGAAGCTGTGGTTCGGCGCGTTCGGGTATGTCGCTGCCGGACGTGTGGGCAGCCACGCCTTGGTCACTCGACCCAGTGCGTCGTACGCCGTGGACGTCACTTTGCCGTTGGCGTCGGTGACCTTGGTCGGCTGGCCGCGCAGCGGATCCAAAGCTGTTGTCACCGCATGTCCCGCGGGATTGGTCGCCACCATTGAGGTGGGCGCTTCGCCCGTGACAGGGGTATATGCGGTGGTGGTGTCCTTGCCGTAGGCGTCGGTGCCCTTGAGGGCACGGCCGTACTGGTCGTAGCAGAGCTGGTCCTTGTTCAGACCGCACGTGCTGGGGACCGAGTTGACCGGCCCGTAGCCGATGCCGTTGCCGTTGATACGCTCGGTCTTGGTGACCAGGCCCTTGCTGGGCGCGGCGCCGTGGGCGAGGTTGTCGTAGTAGGTCCGTACGTCTGCGAGGACGTCGCTGGGGCGGCTCACGGTGGCGCCACAGGCGGCGGCGACTGTTTCGGTGCGCGAGATCCTGTCGAGCATCCACGCAGCCGTGTTGCGGGCGTATGTGGTGCTGGTGCACTTTTCGTCGCCGGTTTTGGCGGTGTCGCCGTGCTCGGTGACGCTTGTCACCATGCCGTAGGAATCGAAGGCACGGTAGAGCTCGGCCACCCGGGTGCCGCCGGTGACGGTGGTGCGTGTGCGCTCGGTCTGCATGCCTGTGAGGTATGCCTCCAGTGCCGGCAGGCCCGATCGTGCTCGCGTGGCGGTGACGGCAGAGCGCCACGGCGTGTAGGACGTGGCGGACACCAGCTCGGAGGTGTCGTCGCCGTTGTAGGTGGCGGTTTCGCGGACCATGCCGGCGAACTGCTCGCGATCGGTGACCGTGGCACCTGCCGAGTCCGGGACGACCGTTCCGTCCATACCGCGGAAGTAGCGGGTCTCGGTCAGGGTCTTGGCGTCGAGTGCGGCGCCTTTGCGAGTCTGGACGCGATGGTAGCCACGGGAGACGGAATACGTCCGGTCCTCTGCCTTGGTGAACTCGTCGGTCGACTTACCCCAGTCGGCGCCACCAAGGTAGGCGTACTCCGTGACGACGTCCGGCGACTCAGCCAGGTTGTCGCCTTCGGTCACGCGCTGCACCGCGTAGCTATTGAACCAATCCTGCTTTGCAGTCTCGCCTTCGTAGGCCCACTTCACCGGGTAGCAGCGGGTGGTGTTGGAGTCGTCCGTCGGCGGCAGGGATGTGGCGGTGCAGTCGGGGTCGAGGTAGTCGATGCCGATCGTGCCGCCGGTCTCGGTGGTGATCTGGTAGAGGCGCAGGCGGATGAACGGCGCCAGGCCGTCTCCCAGCTTGTCCACGCGGTTGGGCTTCTGCACTCCGGCGAACGTCACCGGGGGAAGAGTGACTGATCCGCCGGCCAGGCCGGTTCGGGTGATGGACTCGAGCCACATGGGTGTGGAGATGCCGTCACCGGAGGAAGGGAAGCCCTGCTTCAGCGCCCAGGAGTCGACGTCCTTGTAGACGCCGCCGGTCAGGGCTTTGGTGGTGATGCTGGTCAGGCGCTTGCGGGACCAGAACGTCGGGGAGTACTTGTCCTTGCACTCCACTCCGTCCTTGCAGTACTGATCGAATGGCACGTCTGGCCAGTTCGCGGCGGTGGCCGAGTCGAACGTCGTGCAGTTCGTCAGGCAGCGCTCGCTCACTCCGAAGTGGACCTGCCCCATGGCTTTGCCCGAGTAGACCGTGTTGGAGCGGAGACCGTAGTCGATGCGTTCGAGGTATCCGCCGCGGAGGTACGGGGTGGCGGTGGACGCGCCGGTCGTCTGTGAGACGTTACGGCCGTAGTTGTTGGATTCGGTCTTCCAGTAGTACGCCATTGCGTTGCCCAGCGGGTCGACGACGTAGTCGAGCTGCCAGCGCCAGGCCTGCTGGCACCAGGCTGCGGCGAACGACGCGTTGTAGCACGGCTCTCCGGACTGGTTACCGAAGACGGGAACGGTCCAGGCCGAGTTCGTCACCGGGTCGTCTGCGGCGGTGCCGTTGTCCTTCCAGCCCGGCAGCCTGTTCAGTCCGAAGAAGTACTGTGTGCCGTCCGTCGTGGTGACTTTCCAGTGCTCGCCGACACCGTCCACGCCTGCGGTGCCGTTGTCGCCGTTGGTGGCGCCGGTGAGCTTCTCGACCTTCTCGCCGGAGTCCGACGCAGGATGCCAGCCCTTGGCTGCGTCGTAGACCAGCTCGGTGTTCTTACCACCGAGCGACAGGATGGCGTTGTCGTTGAACCAGCACAGGTCGCCGATCCGGGTGGTGTTCGTCCCGCCGGTCTTGTCGTCGTTGCAGGCCTTGTAGCGCCGTTCGATATAGCCGGGCTGCCAGTCCCAGCCGTCTCCGATCCACCCTGCCTGGTTGTTGGAGGCCGCGGTGCGTCCGTCGACCGCCTGGGAGCTGTAGTCCAGCGAGACCGACGGCGCGAGACCGCCGGGCACCTTCGGCACATCGATCGGGTACGTCCAGGAGAACGCTCCTGTGGAGCCGCCCGCGCTCCACGAGCCCGATGCCTCCAGCGAGGTCGCTTTGTAGTCGCCGGTGGGACCCGCGGAACCGGCGGTCGCCGCCAGCACCGTCGCCCCGTTGGAGGCAAAAGCGGCGCGCCGGCCGGTCGTGGCGGGCGCGGAGGCGAGGGATACGTCTGCGGCCAGCGTTCCGGTCTTGGTGTCGTTGAGCGTCTTGAGGGGCTTGCCATTGCGGCACGCAGCCTTCTGCGGCGTGGTCAGCGCGCAGGACGGCAGCTGTACCAGCCGCAGGCGCGCGGCCCAGTCACCGCCGTAGGCCCCGCCGAAGGAGGAGTAGTCAACTCGTACAGCGGTCTTGGCTTCGACCGCGCTGGTGTCCGTGCGGTTGACCGAGAGGAGGAGACCGTCGACGCCTGCCTTCGTGGCGGCGTCGTGGCTCGCCACGGAAACCCGGACCTTCGTCCCCTTTGCCGCGCGAGCAGCAGTTGTCTTGTTCCGACTCGAGGTTGTCGCCACCGAGACAGGCAGTGTGCCTGCGCGTCGGGCGGTGGTCCCGAGGCTCACTTCCGCTGCTCCGGCTGCCGGCCATGTCACCTTGGGCCGCTTCCATGCCTTGGCCGCGGCCGCGTCAGGACGCTTCTTGCCGCCTACCGCTGCCTTTTTTACAGCGACGGCCTTTGGCTGCTTCAGCTTGGGAAGGGCCCATTCCGGGCTCTCGGCAACGGCCACAGGTGGGGCCGGCAATAGCCCCACCATGACCGCTGCAGAAGCCACAGCGGCCCAGCCGCGTATACCCAAACGTCTCACACATCCACCCCTTTGCACAATGGTCAAAATCCGCCGCAGGTTAGCTTGCCGTCTTTGGTTCCAGCAATTTCCGGTGCGAAGTATTGATGCTTCCATCATGATCAGCGACCACATGCCGGATCTATGACGAAGCGTCAGTTATCTACTATTCAGGTGACTTCGATCCTGCAGGTCAGCCCCCAACGGGGGGCGTCGTGCCCTGACCCGGAAGAAGCTGCCACTGGCTGACGGCATATAGAGTCAGCTCCCAATTCTTCAGGAACACGCAAGGAGCATGGTGTTCACTTCTCCACTCATCAGGCCACCCTCGGGCCGCCTGAGAACCGGTGCGATATCCATCGCGCTCGCCTGCGGCATAACCGCTTCCGCTTTCCCTATTCCGTCGGCGTCAGCCGCTCCCAGCACATTCGCGGCCGCAACCGCGACATCGACCGATCCCGTTGCGGACGGATCGATGAGCGAGCAGGACAAAGCCCTCAAGGACGCTACGACCTCCGGCCAGGAAGTCGAACTGGTATCCGCTCGTACGGAGTCAAGCGACACCTGGGCGCAGCCGGACGGTGCGTTCACAGTCAGGCAACACGGGGCACCGGTGCGGATGCGGCGGGACGGCGCGTGGGTCGCCACAGATCCCACACTGGCATTTGCTGCTGACGGGTCGGTAGTGGCCAAGGCGACCATGGCGGCGGTGAAGTTCTCCGGCGGCGGGACCGGGCCGATGCTGTCCGGGGTCAGGGACGGCCGCGAGCTGACGCTGACCTGGTCAAAGCCGCTGCCGAAGCCGATCTTGGCCAGCAACGTGGCAACCTACCCCGAAGTGCTGCCCGGCGTGGACCTGCAGCTCAAGGCGGAGGTCGAGGGCTTCTCGCAGCTGCTAGTCGTCAAGACAGCCGAAGCCGCGAAGAACCCGGAGCTGGCGCAGCTGAAGTTCGACATCGACACCGTTGGGCTGAACGTGTCCAAGGACGCCGGAACCGGCGCTCTGGAAGCCACCGACCCGGCGGGACAGGCAGTCTTCACCAGCCCGACTCCTCTGATGTGGGACTCCACGACAGCCTCTTCTGGCACGGCCCCGGCCGCCTTCTCTGCCACGTCGGCTGAGCCCGATGCCGTGTTCGAGCCGCCGACCGGCTCGCAGGACGCACAGATGGCGACGGCCGTCAGTGGTGACACGCTGACTATCACCCCGGACCAGGAGCTGCTGAACGGCGAAGACACGAAGTACCCGGTCTACATCGACCCACCGTTCTCAACGGACTTCGGCAAGCGGGTGAACTGGGCACGGGTCTACAAGGCGTATCCCACCACCTCGTTCTGGAACGCCAAGGAGGTCGTGCGGGTCGGCTACGAGGCCGAGACCGGCGGCTCGGACCGCATCTCACGCTCCTTCTTCGAACTGGACACGGCCCATCTGAGGGGCGCACAGGTCCAGGCGTCGACGTTCCGCATCAGGAATACCTGGTCGTGGTCCTGCCAGGACCGGCCGGTCCAGCTGTGGCAGGTCGGTGACATCTCCAAGAAGACCACCTGGCAGAACCAGCCCTCGAAGATCGGCAGCTCGCCGCTCGACACCGTGAACGACTCCAAGGGCTGGAGCAAGGACTGCGCCGCGGGAAACCTGGAGTTCGACGCGACGCCCGTGGTCCGCAGCGCCGCCGTAAACGACGAGGTCAGCGTGACGCTCGGCCTCTACGCGAGCGACGAGAGCGACACCTTCGGCTGGAAGAAATTCGACCCCAAAACCGCCGTCCTGGAAACGAAGTACAACTTCCCGCCCAAGACCCCCGACGGCCTCGGCACCAGCCCGGAAACCAAGTGCGCAGTCGGCGGCACCATCGGCAACACAACAGTCAGCCTGCACGCAAAGATCGACGACCCTGACGCCGGCAACCTCACTGCCCAGTTCCAGGCCTTCAAGTCCGGAACGACCACACCCGTGGCTGACGTCACGGTGAACGCGCTCAAGGGCCGAATCGCCACCGTCGTGCTCCCAGAGGCCAGCACGCCGACCGGCAGCTACACCTGGCGAGTCCGCGCCAAGGACGCCGTCGGCGCGACCTCTGGCTGGAGCCAGACCTGCAAGTTCACCCTCGATCGTACCCGGCCCAGCCAGCCACCACTGATCACGTCGAAGGACGGCCAGTTCCCCAGCGGCGACGCAGGCTGGCCGGAGACCACCGGCAAGGCCCGCGACACCGGACGCTTCCTGTTCAGTGCGAACGGCGTCAACGACGTCGATACGTACTACTGGTGGACCGACACCGACCCGGAGGTCCACGAGGCTCCCCTCAGCGCCCCATGGGCCGATGTACGGCCGCCTTCCTACGGACCCCACATGGTGTACGCCTACAGCGTCGACAAGGCAGGCAACAGGTCCGACACCACCACCTACCTGTACTACGCCACCCGCGCCGCGGACCGAGACGCGCCCGGCGACCTCAACGGTGACGGCTTCAAGGACATCTGGAGCGTGGACACCAACGGCACCCTGCTCACCTACGCCGGCCAGGGCAACCACGAATACTCCGGCGCCACCAACGGCGGCGGCACCTTCCCCGGCAAGCAGGTCGCCTACAGCCACGACTGGGACCAAGACGGCTACAACGACCTGCTCTCGCTCGAATACAACCCGAACGACTTGAGGAACAAGCTCCTTCTCTACCCGAACGATGGCAGAGGTGCCATCCGGAAGGACTTCTACTTCCCGCTGTCCGTGACGTGCCCCGAGCCCAAGCCGAGAGGGATCTGCAAAGCCCAGGAAGGCTGGAACGGTGACGATCACTGGTACAACGCAGAACAGATTGCTGTCGGCGGCGACCTCAATGGAGACGCCATGGGAGACCTGCTGGTCAAGCAGGGCAAGCACCTGTGGCTGTACTTCGGCAGCCGGAGCATGAAGCTCGACGAGGGGCGCAGACGTCCGATCCTTGTCGGCGAGACCGACTGGGACAAGTTCACCGTCGCTGTTCCCGGCGACCTGAACGGGGACACGCTGCCAGACCTGCTCATGAGAGACAACGCCACCGGTGACGTGTACCGCGCCTACGGCCAAAAGGGCCTGGACGGCACGCTTAACTACGCCACCTGGGGCGCTGCAGCTGGACGAGTAAAGGTCGCCAGCGGCTTCTCCCAGGCCGTCTACCCCACGATCGGTTCACCCGGCGACCTCGACGGCGACGGAGGCACCGACGGAATCACTGACGGCGACGGCGTCCCCGATCTGTGGGCCCGCAAAGCCGACAACACCCTTGTCGGCTGGACCGGCAAGAAGACTGGGACAGACTTCACCGGTTTCGGCACCTCGTTCCTCATCGACGGCATCTCCGGCGGCAGCCGCATCGCCGCGGGCACCCGCCTGACCAGCGGACAATCCGTCGCCTCCAACACGGCCAAGCTCACCATGCAGGCTGACGGCAACCTCGTCATCACCTCCAACGCCGACAAGGTTCTGTGGTCCACCGGCACGGCTGGCAATCCGGACGCCACCGCGCTGATCCACGCCGACGGCAACATCACCGTCTACGCTGCCGACGGGAGCACCAAACTCTGGAGCACCAACCTCACCAAGGAGAACACCCCGGACCTCCTCGGCGACGGGTACGCAGTTCTGCACGATCGCGGCAACTTGGTCGTCCACAACGCCAAAGGACAGGCCCTGTGGTCCAGCGGCACCATCCTGCGCCACGACTACAACCGCGACGGCCGCAGCGACCTCGGTGCCTGGTACGACTACACCGACGGCAGCGACGCCATGTGGACCTTCAAAGCGGCTTCGGACGGCACCTTCCAGGCGCCTGTGAAGTCCTTCCAGGCCGCAGCCGGAAAGTGGGACGCCTCGAGCATGAAGTTCGTCACCGGCGACTTCAACGGCGACGGGTTCGGTGACGTGGCCGCACTGTACGGCTACGGAGACAGCAGCGTCAGCCTGTGGACCGCGCTGGGCAGAGCAGAAGGCGGCTTCAGCAACCCCGTCAAATCCTGGGGCGTCGGACCGGGCAACTGGAAAGCATCGGCCACCACCCTGGAAGCCGGCGACTTCAATGGTGACGGCCGAGACGACCTCGCGGCCTGGTACACCTACAGCGACGGCGGCAACAGGCTCTGGACCTTCACATCCACGGTCCGCGGCACCTTCAACGCGCCGTTCCCCTCGTGGACGTCCTCGGGCAGCGGCTGGAACCGAGCCAAGACCAAGTTCGCCACTGGCGACTACAACGGCGACGGCCGCGAAGACCTCGCCGCCTTCTACGGCTACGAAGGCAGCACCGTCAAAACATGGGTCTTCCCCACCAACGCGACGGGCGCCTTCTCGGCACCCACGACCTGGTGGACCAACACCACCATGGACTGGAGTCTCGCCCAGGTACACGCCGGCGACTTCAACGGCGACCGCTTCGACGACATCGCCATCTGGTATGACTACAGCGACGGTGGTACCGGTGACGGCAGCGACAAGGTCTTCATCACCACCTCCACCAGTTCGGCCTTCAACGCGGCGAACACCGCCCTCACCTCCCCGGTGGGAGCCTGGGACATCAACCACAGCCGCCTGATCGTCGGAGACTACAACGGCGACGGCCGTGACGACCTCGGCTCGATGTACGACTACGCCGACGGCACTGTGAAGACCTGGACCATGAAGAGCGACGGCACCTTCAGCTCCGCCGTCTCAGGATGGTCATCAACCGGCAGCAACTGGGCATTCGACCGGACTCGCCTGTTCAGTAGCTACAACTGAGCAAATCCGCTGCACCACGCAGCTCGGCCGGTCCCGGGAGCCCACAGGTTGCCAGGACCGGCTGCCTGCTTCTCCGGTGTCAAGCACCACACAGCTACACGACACCTCGTAGTCCGCGGCTGTCAGGTCCCGGTCAGGAACAGCTGACACTTTGTTATGCTCCGCGCGACGCCGGCCTTCGGTCTGAGAAGGCCGTGAGAGATGGTGCGTCTTACCGTGCGCATCGTCGTGCGCGCGGCGTTCTCAGGGGAGGGCACTCGATGCAGTCACGTATGTCCCGGCAGCGGCTTGCCGCCGCGATCGCGGTCGGCCTGGCCGTCACCGCAAGCGTGCCGGCGGTTCCCGCCGTCGCCGCCCCGGCCACCGGGACGACGGCACCGGATGTCGCGGACGTGGCTGCCAACGTGCTGCCGATCGCCTCGGGCTCCGAGATCCTCAGTGCGGGCCCGACGGGCTTCGTGTCGTTCGACGGCGCACGCAACCTGCGCTGGACCCGCTCGTCCGATGGCTCTTCCACCGTCCTCCAGCGCGACGTCCTCCCGATCACGCAGACCGAAGCCCACGGCGCCGTGTCCGACACCGCGGTCACGGGAGACACCACATACCCGTCCAACTACGCCACGGTGACACTGACCGACATGGCCTCCGGCGGCTCCCCAGTGGAGATCGACCTGGCCACACCCGACTACCGGTACGTCGGCACCGTCGGCTCCACCGTCGTCGCGACCTCCGCACACGGCGACGTTCAGGAGGTTCGCCTTCTCGCCAAGTCCGGGGAATCGCCGTCGGACCGCAAGGTGACCGGGCTGCCCAGCGACACACATGAGGTCCGCACATCCGCCGCCACACCCGGCAGTGTGCTGATCGAGTACGCCACCGGCCCGTACAGCAACCCCACCCACCTGGCCGTCGTCGACCTGACCACCGCCGCCGTCACGGACACCTACCCCCTCGTCGACGCCCTCCACGGGGAAGCCGCGGCCGCGCTCTCGGCCACCCACGTCGCATGGATCTCGCACAGCTCGACCACGAGCGCCGCGACGCTCTCCATCGCCAGGCGCGGTTCCGCCGAAGTGCGGCGCGTCTCGCTGCCGCGTGCCCCTCTTGCCCGGCTCGGCCTGGTCGGGAACTGGGTCGTGTACGCGAACGCGACCAAGCTGGACGAAGCCTCGTCGAACCTGCTCACTCCGCTGACCGCCATGCCCATCGACGGTGACCCCACCCGCAAGTTGATGGACCACGTCACCTCCGTCACCCCCACGCCGGACGGCTCCCTCCTCGCCATGGGCGGCACAGTCGCCAAGGGCGAGGGCCTGTACCGGATCTCCCCCGGAGCGGATGGCGCGCCCGTCGTCGAGCAGGTCGCGAGCACCGGTGAGCCAACACAGGTGGCGGTCCTGGGACACAGTGTTCCGGCCGTGATCGACCTCGACCTCAACCGCGGTCAGGTGAAACTGGCGTGGCAGGTGTCCCGACGCAACGTCCAGGTGGCCGTCACACTGCGCCACACCAGGACCGGCCAGACGGCGAAGAGGTACCTCATCTCGGACGGTCCCGTGTCCACCGGTCCTCAGACCGCCGAGTTCATGTGGAACGGCCTGCTCGACAACAACGGCCGGGGCCTGGCCGCATACAACGGCGACTACACCTGGCACATCAGCGCCGAACCGCTGAACGGCATCGGCCCGGCCGCCACCGCCACGGGCGCCTTCCAGGTCACCCGCAAGGCTGCCCTGCACGACTACACCGACAACGGCTCCCCCGACCTGCTCGCCCGTGACGCCTCCGGCCGGCTGTGGCGCGAGGACACCTACTACAACCTTCTGGACAAGCGGTTCACCGGAGTCCAGCAGCGCACGCTCGTCGGCAGCGGCTGGCAGAACTTCAACCAGATCGAGGCCGTCGGCGACGTCGGCGGCTCGGCCGTCGGCGACCTCGTCGCGCGCGACAAGGCCGGTACGCTCTGGCTCTACCAGGGCAGGGCCGACGGCACGTTCGCAGCGGGCACGAAGATCGGCAGCGGCTGGGGCGGCTTCAGGCATCTGGCCGGCGGCAGCGACCTGACCGGTGACGGCAGGCCCGACCTACTGGCCGCCGACGCCGCGGGAGGCCTGTGGCTCTACAAGGGCACCGGCAACGCCAGCGCGCCCTTCGCCGCCGGAAAGAAGATCGGCTCCGGCTGGCAGTCCTTCAACCAGCTCACCGCAGTCGGCAACCTCGCCGGCACCGTGCCAGGGGACCTCGTCGCACGCGACACCTCCGGCGTGCTCTGGCTCTACCAGGGCAAGGGCGACGGAACTTTCACCACCCGCGTCAAGATCGGCAGCGGCTGGAACACCTACACCCACCTCATCGGCATCGGCGACGGCAACCGAGACGGCCGAACCGACCTCTACGCTTGGGGCCCCAACGCCTCACACTTCTTCGAGAGCACGGGCAACGCGACCACACCCTTCCGCACCCGCTCCGACACCCAAGCGCTCCTCAACGGCGTGCAGACGTACAACCACCTGGCCTGAGGAAGAGACGCATCCTGTCGTCGCCCGGGATCACGCATCCCTGCGACTTGTGTCGAAGAAGGCTCCTTGCCTGCCAAGCCGGGCCGATCGGACCCGAGCTCCCGACTCCCTTACCCTGCCCACCGTCGACCCACCAGCCGTCCGCGGCCTGAAATTCCCGGCGGCGCTCCCCGCCCGAATCGCCACGACCACCCTCGCCGAACGCCTCGCCGACTTCGACGGTGCCCTCGCCGCGGCTCGCGAGCCCGTAAGGATCGAATGGGGTGCCTGAAGACCACGCACACGCCCCGCCGCTCCTCAGCGGCAACCACGGCCCGCCCCACGCGGCGGCAGGCTGCCTCCACCATCACCGTGGCCTCGATGGTGACCACAGAACCGGAAAGGAACATGGGAACGGGGGAAGCCGCTGGTAGGGGGAGGGCAGCTGGTGATCGAGACGGTTGTGCGGTAGGCCGTCCGCACGTGGCCGCAGGTTCGAGCACCCGCGCCGTGCACGACTGACGGCAAACACCCAGCACCCCGTGTACAACGGGTGCACAATCGCGCGGGAACTCTAGGGAAACCGCAGGTACGGGCGGGAAGCCGGGCCGGACGCATGGTCCTGACCGGATGAAAGTCCTGGCCACGACCACAGTGAAGGACGAGTCGGGCTGTACGCCGGGTACAGTCCCTGCATCAGCCACCCATCTGCCCGGCGAACTAGTGAGTCCACCAACCCGGCATCATTCCTCGGCCGGCTCCAGCCGCAGCGAGATCGAGTTGATGCAGTACCGCTGGTCCGTCGGCGTCGGGTAGCCCTCGCCCTCGAAGACATGGCCGAGATGCGAGCCGCAGCGGGCGCAGCGGACCTCCGTGCGGAGCATGCCGAGGGAGCGGTCCTCGATCAGTTCGACGGCGTCGGTGTCCTTCGGGTCGTAGAAGGACGGCCAGCCGCAGTGGGACTCGAACTTGGTCCCCGAGGTGAAGAGCTCCGCTCCGCAGGCGCGGCAGGAGTAGACGCCCTTGGTCCTGGTGTCCGTGTACTCACCCGTGAACGGGCGCTCGGTACCGGCCTCGCGCAGCACGTGGTACTCCGCGGGGGTCAGCTCCTCGCGCCACTGCTCCTCCGGCTTGTCCACCTCGTACGGCATGGGGGCTCCTCAGTCCGACAGTCGGGCGATGATCAGCGGGCCGAGGTCCGTGACGTCCCCCGCGCCCATGGTGAGAACGAGATCACCGGGCACGGTCATTCCCGCGATCACGTCGGGGACCGTCGTCTTGTCGTGGACGGGGGTGACGTCCGCCCCGGCCGCGATCGCCGCGTCGACGATGAGGGCGCTGGTGATGCCGGGGATCGGGTCCTCGCGGGCGGGGTAGATGTCGAGGACCACGGAGGCGTCGGCGAGGGCGAGGGCCTGGCCCATCTCGGTGCCGAGCTCCTGGGTGCGGGAGAAGAGGTGCGGCTGGAAGACGACGAGGAGCCGGGAGGAGCCGGCGGCGGCGCGCATCGCCTCCAGGTCGGCGGTCATCTCCGTCGGGTGGTGCGCGTAGGAGTCGATGACCTGGACGCCGGCCGCCTCGCCCTTGAGCTGGAGCCGGCGGCCGACTCCGGTGTAGGCGGTGAGCGCCTGGGCCAGCTCGGCCGGACCGATGCCGAGGCGGGCGCCGGCGGCGAGGGCCGCGGCGGCGTTGTGCGCGTAGTGGCGGCCGGGGACGGAGACGGTGAAGGTGTGCTCGGTGCCGTCGAGCGCGACGGTGACCTCGCTGGTCATGCCCTTGGGGGTGATCGTGAGGATGCGGACGTCGGAGTCCTCGGTCTCTCCGACGCGGACGATGTTCAGGTCGCTGCGCGAGGACACCCGCGCGGCGAGCTCGCGTGCTCCGGAGTGCTCGCCGACGACCAGGGTGCCACCCTCCGGGATCTTGGCGGTGAACGCCTCGAAGGACTCGTAGATCTCGTCCATCGACGCGTAGTTGGCGTGGTGGTCGAGCTCGACGTTGAGGACGATCGCGACCTCGGGGTCGTACTTCTGGAAGCTGCGGTCGCTCTCGTCGGCCTCGGCGACGAAGATCCCGCCGTCGCCGTGGCGGGCGTTGGTGCCCGGGCCCGCCAGGTCGCCGCCGATGGCGTACGAGGGGTCGAGGCCCAGCTCGGTGAGCGCGACGGCCAGCATGGACGTGGTGGTCGTCTTGCCATGGGTGCCGGCGACGGCGATGGCACGCAGGCCGGCCATGAGCGAGGCGAGCGCGTCGGAACGGTGCACGACGGGGATGCCCAGCTCGGCGGCCCGGGCCAGCTCGGGGTTGTCCTCGCGGATCGCGCTGGACACCACGACACAGGTGGCGTCGTCCGCCAGGTGCTCGGTGGCGTGTCCGATGTGGACGGTGACACCGAGGGCGCGCAGCGCCTCGGAGGTGGCCGACTCGCGTGCGTCACTGCCCGCGACCTTGGCACCGCGCTGGGCGAGGATCTTCGCGATGCCCGACATTCCGGCGCCGCCGATGCCGATGAAGTGCGGCCGTTCCATGGCGGAAGGGATGGCGGCTGCCATGCGGTGTCTCCCCGGGTAGTGACGTGACTCGGGGGCCCAGCCTAGTTGCTCGCCACAGGTCCGGCGGAGCCCGGAGGGGGCGTGCCCGTTCCCGCACCGCGGTCCGGGGCCGGAGACGCGGCCGGAACCGGGCTCACTCGCTGTGCGCGAAGAGCTTCAGCACGGGCACGCCGACCTTGTGACGGGCCCGGGACGCCCAGTCCCGGTGGAAGAACTCCTCGACGAAGTGGGGGGCGGTCAGGACGATCACCTCGTCCGCGCCGGATTCCTCGACGACCTCCCTGAGCTTGTCGAGCGGATGCTTCTCGACGATCTGGCCGACGGCCCCGCTCCCGGCGGCCCGCAGTGCCGCGACGGAGTGCTCCAGGGCCCGCTCGGCCGGCTGTCTCGCCTCCTGGCCCGCGGGTTCCTCGGCCTCGTGGACGGCGTCGTCGATCTCACCGAGCGCGACGTCGTCGATGGCGCGCAGCAGCCGGTCCTGGTCCCCACGGGGCTGGAGCAGGACGATGAAGGAGACCTGCTCGTCCCCGTGCAGGCTGGTGACGAATTCCACGTCGACGGACGTCAGGGGCTTCTCGATCATCAGAACGCTGGTGAACACGGTGGTGGCCCTTCTCCAGTCTTGGGCCGCGGTGGCCCCAGCGGAAACCATCCTTCCCCGTGCCCGCACGGGGTTGCCGGGAGTGTGCCCACCCGGCAGTAACCGGAACGACAAGTTCCACCGATTGTCAGATCCGACGGTAGCGGGTGAACAGAAACCCGGCCTCTTCCAGCAGGGAGTCGAGCGCGAACCGCTCGGGAACGGACACTCCCGGTCCGCCGGCGATCCGCTGGGCACTGCCGGCGGTCATCGACGGCGAGAGGGTCAGACACAGCTCGTCGAGCACGCCCGCGGCCACGAACTGGCCGAGCAGTCGTGGCCCGCCCTCGGTCAGCTGCCTGGTCAGCCCGCGCCCGGCGAGCACCTGCACGGCCCTGGCCGGGTCGACCCCGGCGCCGTCCCCCGCGACGAGCACCTCGGCACCCGCCTCCTCGGCCGCCCGGACCCGGTCCTGGTCCGCCGCCGCGCCGGTCAGCACCAGGGTCGGCACCAGGGGGGACGTGAACAGCGGCATGGAGAAGTCCAGGTCCAGGGACGCGCTCACCACGGCGATCACCGGCGCGGGCCCCTGCCCGGCGGCCGCCCGGCGCGCGGCGAAGGCCTCGCGGGCCCGCGCGGGCCGGTAGCCCTCCATCCGTACGGTCTCGGCCCCCACCACCACGACGTCGGCCAGGGCCCGCAGCGTGCCGAAGATCCGCATGTCGGTGTCGGAGGAGATCGGCTGCGAGCGGCCCTCGTGCTGCGCGGCGCCGTCGAGCGTGGTGACCATGTTGGCGCGCAGCCACTTCCGCTCGCCCGCCGGATACGCGTACGCGTCGGCCAGGGCGTCGAGGTCCCACTCCCGGTCGCTGGTCTCGGCTGTCTGGTCGGTCACAGGGAACAGGCGTCGCATTCGTGCAGTCTGACACGGCACGTAAAGTGGAGGGCTGTGTCGTCCTCCACCGCCGCGCCGGGGCAGCGCCCCATAGCCGACGCGGCCCCGCTGTCCCTGTGCGCCCGCGAGCCGCACGTCCCCGCCGACCGTCTGGTCGCCGAGATGGTGCCGCCGCCGCGCTTCGACTCGGTCCGCTTCGATACGTACATCCCGGATGCGAAGCAGCCGAGCCAGTCCGAGGCGGTCTCCGTGCTCGCCTCCTTCGCGGCCGGGCTCGGCGGTGCGCATGCGAGCGGCGGCGGGAAGCGCCGCTGGTTCGCGAAGAAGCCCGCCGCCCCGACGGGTCCGCGCGGGATGTACCTGGACGGCGGCTACGGCGTCGGCAAGACCCATCTGTTGGCTTCGCTGTGGCACGCCACCCCGGCGGCACCCGAGCTCAAGGCGTTCGGCACGTTCGTCGAGCTGACGAACCTGGTGGGTGCGCTGGGCTTCCAGCAGACGGTGAAGACGCTGAGCGGGCACCGCCTGCTGTGCATCGACGAGTTCGAACTGGACGACCCGGGGGACACCGTCCTGGTCTCCACCCTGCTCGGCAAGCTGGTCGACGCGGGTGTGGCGCTCGCCGCCACGTCCAACACCCTGCCCGGCAAGCTCGGCGAGGGCCGGTTCGCCGCCGTCGACTTCCTGCGCGAGATCCAGGGCCTGTCCGCACACTTCCGCCCGCTGCGGATCGACGGCGAGGACTACCGCCACCGCGGTCTGCCGGAGGCCCCGGCGCCGTACTCGGACGAGGTGGTCACCAAGACCGCCTACGCCACACCGGGGGCGTCGCTGGACGACTTCCCCTCCCTGCTCGACCACCTGGCCCGGGTGCACCCCAGCCGCTACGGCGCACTGACGGACGAGGTCGGCGCGGTGTGCCTCACCGATGTGCAGCCGATACCGGACCAGTCGACCGCGCTGCGCCTGGTGGTCCTCGCGGACCGGCTGTACGACCGGGAGGTGCCGGTCCTCGCCTCCGGGCTGCCGTTCGACCGGCTGTTCAGCGAGGAGATGCTGAAGGGCGGGTACCGGAAGAAGTACTTCCGGGCGATCTCCCGGCTGACCGCCCTGGCCCGGGACGCGAAGGGCCTGGTCGAACAGTAGGTCATGGTTCGCCCCTACGGGGGACCAGCTTCGCGCCTGTTCACGGGGGACCGGCCGGGGACCACTGGTGCAGACCGAGCCGGCCTCCCGATGTACCGAAAAGATTCCCTCGACGGGTATTCGGTCGGGCGGTCGGGGACTTGATCGACTGTAGGTTGGGGCTCACACCCCATCAGAAAGGGATCGATCATGGCCACCACCCGCCAGGCCCACACGGTTTGGGAAGGCAACCTGCTCGAGGGTTCGGGCAAGGTGTCGCTGGACTCCTCCGGCATCGGTACCTACGACGTCTCCTGGCCGTCGCGGGCCGAGCAGGCGAACGGCAAGACCAGCCCCGAGGAACTGATCGCCGCGGCCCACTCCAGCTGCTTCTGCATGGCCCTCTCGCACGGGCTGACCGGTGCCGGCACCCCGCCCACCCGCCTGAACACCCGGGCGGACGTCACCTTCCAGCCCGGCGAGGGCATCACGGGGATCCACCTCACCGTGCAGGGCGAGGTCCCGGGTCTCGACGAGGCGGCCTTCGTCAAGGCGGCCGAGGACGCCAAGGCGAACTGCCCGGTGAGCCAGGCCCTCAAGGGCACGACGATCACCCTGAGCGCGTCGCTCGCCTGACGTCCGACGACTCGGCGGCGCGACCCGCGCACGGCTCACCCGGCATCGGCCGGGTGAAGCCCGGTGCGGGTCGCGACTCCGGTCAGCCGGTCAGCCGGAGCAGGCCCATCAGCCCGCTCAGCGGGTACGGAGCCCCGGAGCGGGTGAGAATCCGGCCATGGACACACCACAGGTCGCCGTCGAGCGGCGGATCGCGGCGCCGCGGGACCGCGTCTGGGCCGCCCTGACCGACCTCCGGGGGATGCCGGAGGTGCTGAGCGGCGTCGAGCGGGTCGAGCTGCTCGGCGAGGGCCCGTTCGCGGTGGGCACCCGGTGGCGCGAGACCCGCCGGATGTTCGGCAAGGAGGCCACCGAGGAGCTGTACGTGACCGTGTGCGAGGCACCGGTCCGCTACGTCGTCGAGGCCGACTCCGCGGGCACGCACTACGTCTCCGAATTCGCCCTCCGTGAGGCGGCGTCCCCGTCGGGGACCGTGGTCCGTATGACCTTCGCCGCCACTCCCCCGGGCGGCTTCGCCGGCCTCCTCGCCAGGGTGCTCGGCGGTGTGGGCCGCCGGGCGGTGGCCAAGGCCATCGCCCGGGACCTGGCGGACGTCGCCGCCCACGTCGAGCGGCACGGCTGACCCGCACCCGGCACGCGGACCCGTCCGCGGCCTCAGCCGGCCGACGCCTTCTGCGGGGTCGATTCGCTGGGCCGCACGATCACCAGGCCCTCGCCCCGCAGCATCAGTTGGACCGCCTCGCCGGAGCCTCCGCGGATCATCGAGCCGAAGGACTGCGAGCGGTGCAGCGAGGTGTCGAGGTGGGCGCTCCAGCCGACGACGGCGTCGGTGTCGACGTAGACGGGCTGCTGGGCACTGACCGGTATGACGATCGGGTTGCCCTCGCAGATGAGGCCCAGCCTGCCGTGGCCGGTGAAGACGGAGTTGAAGATGCCGCCGCCGGTGATTCCGGCGCCCTTCACGGTCGTGATCTCGTAGGAGAGCGTGGAGTCGAAGCAGAGCACATTGCGGCCGTTGACGGTGAGGGCGTCGCCCGGTTCGAGGTCCACGATGAAGCAGTTGGCCGCTTCGTGGGCGAACCACGCCTCGCCCCGGCCGCGAACGGCCATCAGCGGAAGTCCCTCGCCGGTGACGGCCCGCTTGAGCATGCCGCCTATGCCCTGGCCCTTGCGCTCGAACGCGAGGTCGCCGCGGAAGGCGATCATGGATCCCTGGCGGGCGAGCATCTCACCGTCGACGGCGTACTTGATGGACTTGGCGTTCTGCAGGGTCATACCGGGCGCGGTGGCGGGCTGTGCCATGTTCTCCGCGGCGAAGAGGTCGCTTTTCATGCCGCGCATGGTGTCCCGGAGTCCTCCGTTCCGCCAAGTTGCGGTGCGGGACCTCCGTCAAGGTGCGGTGCGGGACCTCCGTCAAGGTGCGGTGCGGGACCTCCGCGAGGATGCAGTGCAGGGGCGTCCGCCGGGAAGGCGGCGCCGCGACCTCCGCCGGGAAGGCGTGCGGTGGCGGCTGGCAGACTGGTCCGGTGAGCAGCAACGACAGCACCGAGAGCCCCTTCCGTCACGAGGTCACCGCCCGTGACGCTGCCCCGCAGTTCGTCCTCCCGATGGTGGTCCGTATCGAACGGGACGCTCCCCCGGCACGTACCGACGCGCTGGAGACGGCAGCCCGGGCGGTGCTGATGATGCTCTCCGACGAGCGGTCGCAGGACGAGGGTGAGTGGGCTGACGCCGTACGGGACTGGCAGGACGGCCGGATCCGCAAGGTGGTGCGCCGGGCGCGCGGCGCGGAATGGCGCAAGGCCGCGGCGCTGCCCGGCATCACGGTGACCGGGCGGACGGCGGAGGTCCGGGTGTTCCCGCCGGTGCCGCTGGACGGCTGGCCCAAGGAGCTGGCGAAGCTCCAGGTGTCGGGCACCGATCTGGACGATCCCGAGGCGCCGGGCCCGGCCGATGGCGCCCGGCCGGTGCTGTGGCTGAACCCCGGCCTGGAGATGTCGGCGGGCAAGGCCATGGCGCAGGCCGGACACGGTGCACACCTCGCATGGCTGGAACTTCCGGACACGGAGCGGGCGGAGTGGCGCGACGCCGGGTTCCCGCTGTCCGTCCGGATTCCGGACGCGGAGCGGTGGTCCGGGCTGACCTCGGGGCCTCTTCCGGTGGTGCGCGACGCCGGATTCACGGAGATCGCTCCCGGTTCGTGCACCGTGGTCGCAGACCATCCCGCCCTTCGGTGAACGGACGGGCCTCGCTGTCCGTATCCTTCCGTATCCGTCGGTACCGCCAAGTACGCTGTCCGACCA
Organism: Streptomyces sp. NPDC030222; assembly: GCF_055573115.1. Classification (NCBI taxonomy): domain Bacteria; kingdom Bacillati; phylum Actinomycetota; class Actinomycetes; order Kitasatosporales; family Streptomycetaceae; genus Streptomyces; species Streptomyces sp. NPDC030222. The sequence continues at coordinate 386,214 of NZ_JBVICA010000005.1, read as the reverse complement.
TTCAGTTGGCGGCCACGCTCGGGAGGCTCTTTTGTTGCGGCGCATCAACGGCACGGCTCTCATCATCGCGGCACTCGTCGCGACCATAGGAGCCCTCGCATTTCCCGTCTGGTCGTACGCCGACCGGTCGGGCACCGGGCAGGCGAATCTCAACGCCTCCTCGGTGGCGACTCAATGGGGGCCGCTGTCCGCCACCGACCGTGACTTCCTCGTCAAGGTCCGGCTCGCCGGCCTGTGGGAACTGCCGGCGGGCCAGCAGGCGCTCGAGCGTGCCCCGAGTGCCGCGATCAAGGCTGCCGGGGACCACCTGGTGGTCGGCCACTCCGACCTCGACAGACGGGCCCGCGACGTGGCGGCGAAGCTCGGCGTGGAACTGCCGAACCAGCCCACCGAGCAGCAGCAGGGCTGGCTGCGCGAGCTGACCGCCGCCCAGGGCAAGGAGTACGAGGTCAAGTTCGCCAACATCCTGCGCAACGCCCACGGCAAGGTCTTCGGCCTGATCGCCCAGGTCCGGCACACCACCCGGAACACCCTGATACGCCAGCTGGCGAACGACGCCAACGCGACGGTCCTGGACCACATCACGATGCTGGAGGCGACCGGGCTCGTCGACTTCGACGCCATCGCCAACGAGGCGGCCGGCGCCGCGACCGCCAGCCCCAGCGGCCCGCCGCCGCCGAACGGCTCCGTTCCGGCCCCGCCGCTGCCGGCCGTGCCGAGCGGCAACGCCACGCTGACGTCCCGGCCGTCGACCCAGCCGCTGGACCCGACGATGCCCGGCATGTCGATGCCGCCCCAGTGATCCGGCCCGCCCGGGATCCGGCGGGCGGCATCCCACCGTCCCACCGTCAGGACGGCCGGGTGATGACGGCCGGATGACGGGCCGGCGGCGGGGCCGCCGGCGGGCGGCCGGCCCGAACGGCGGGTTCCGGCCCGGAATCGGGCCCGGAACCTCAAATGAAGCTCTGAACGTCCCCTCCTCCGGATTGACCCCCGCCCAGCGGGGTCATGACCTCAGCACAGCGCGGAGGAGGGGGACCATGGAGCGACTGGGGATCGGCATCGGCTGGCGTCCGGAGATAGCCGCGACGATCGAGCGGCTGCCGGGAATCGACTGGGTGGAGACCGTCGCGGAGAACATCTGCACGGACCACCTGCCCGACTCGCTGCGCCGGCTGCGCGAGCGGGGCGTCACCGTGATCCCGCACGGAGTGTCGCTGGGGCTCGGCGGCGCCGAACGGCCCGACCCGGGCCGGCTCGCCGGCCTGGCGGCACGGGCCGAGACCCTCGGCGCCCCGCTGGTCACCGAACACATCGCGTTCGTACGGGCCGGGGGGCCGCTCACCGCCTCGGCACGGCTGGAGGCCGGTCATCTGATGCCGGTGCCCCGCACCCGGGACGCCCTGCGCGTGCTGTGCGAGAACGTACGCATCGCGCAGGACGCCCTGCCCGTGCCGCTCGCCCTGGAGAACATCGCGGCCCTGATCTCCTGGCCCGGCGAGGAGCTGACCGAGGGCCAGTTCCTCTCGGAACTGGTCGAGCGGACCGGAGTACGGCTGCTCATCGACGTCGCCAACCTCCACACCAACCACGTCAACCGCGGCGAGGACCCGGCCGCGGCACTCGACGAACTGCCCGTCGAGGCGATCGCCTATGTGCACGTGGCCGGGGGCCTGGAGAAGGACGGCGTCTGGCACGACACCCACGCCCACCCGGTGTCCCCGCAGGTGCTGGACGTCCTCGCCGAGCTGCGCTCCCGCATCCACCCGCCCGGCGTGCTGCTGGAACGGGACGAGGCGTTCCCGCCGGCCGCCGAGCTGGAGGCCGAACTCGACGCGATACGCACAACCCTGGCCGAGCCCGTCACCCTGCGCCCCCGGCCCGGGCGCGGTCCCTCGACGGAACTCCACGCCCCTGACACGGACCACGCGAACCACGAGGGAGCACCCCGGCGCGGCCTCCCCGCACCGGCCGAGGCGTCCACTCCCATGGCGGCCGCCGGGCGGGAGACGCCCGACGGCCTCCCCGGCGAGGCGGACCGTACCCGGCTCGCCCTCGCCCAGACGGCCCTGCTGTCCGCGCTCGTCGCGGGCACACCGGCCCCCGAGGGCTTCGACACCCGGAGGCTGCGGGTGCAGAGCCGGGCCCTGGCGGCGAAGCGCGCCGACGTCATCGCGAAGGTCGCGCCCGAACTGCCCGACATCCTGGGCGCCGACTACCGTCCCCGCTTCCTCCGGTACGCGCGCACCCGCCCCATGACGGCCGGCTACCGCCGTGACGCCCTGGACTTCGCCGAGCACCTGCTCCTCGTCGAACGGCTGGAGGACCCGGAGACCCGCGGACGGCTCACCCTCTGGTGGGAGGAGCGCTCGGGGTCGCGCCCGCCGGGGCGGGCGACCCGTCTGCTGCGCGCCGCCCGCGCCGTGTTCGCGGGGAGGTGACCGTCGTGGTCGTCCTCGCCGTCCTGTTCGACGTCGCCCTGACCGTGTCCTCCGCCCTGCTGGTCATCGGACTCGCCCGCGCCCGCAGGCCCGCGCGGACCGGCGGTGAGACGCTGCACGACGCGCTGGAGGCCGCCTACCTGTCGGGCGGTCCGGCGAGGACCGCCGACACTGCGCTCGCCGTCATGCACGCCGACGGCCGGCTGGCCCTCGACGGGACCGGCGTCGTCGTGGTCCGGCACGCCACCGCCCACCGGCCCGTGGAGCAGTCCGTACTCGACCTGTGCGCGGCCGTGCCCGCACCCTCGCTGCACTGGCTTCGCTCGGCGCTGATGTCCGGCCCGGCGGTGCAACGGGTGGGGTACGCGCTCGAAGAGCGCGGCCTGACGGTCGGCCTCGTCGCACTCGTCAAGTGGGAGCTCTGGGGCATCCTGCAGACCGTCCTGTGCCTCGTCGGCCTGCCGTTCGCCGCGGTGGTGGCCTTGACGGGCCTGTGGGACGACGGGGCGAGCGGGGTGTCGGCGGGGCTGCTCGTCGTACCGTTCCTCGTCGGCGGTCTGGTCATCGGCATCGTGTGCACGGTCATGGCGACGCGGGAGATCACCGCGGCCGGCCGACGCGCGCTGCACTTCTACCGTCTGACGCACGGCTATGACACCGACACCGCCCACCTGGTGGCGACGGGCGGCGTACGCGCCCTGCCGGACCCCGTGCTGCGGGCGCAGTTCCAGGCGGCGGCGCGCAGAGCGCAGGCGACGGCGATGCGCCGTGGACCGGGGCACGGGCCCGGCCCCGCTTCCGGTGCGGGCTCCGGTACGTCGGCCGTGGTGGGCGGGTGCTCGGGCTGGAGCTGTGGCGGTGGCGGAGGGGGCGGCTGCAGCGGCGGGAGCAGCTGCGGGAGCTCCGCAGGGGGCGGCAGCAGCTGCGGCGGGAGCTCCGGAGGCGGCGGCAGCAGCTGCGGCGGGAGCTCCGGAGGCGGCGGCGGCGGCAGCTGCTGAACCCCGCCGCCCGGGGACTCACACCGGAACCGGGCCCATGCCCGAGCCCCGGCGGGACGACAGGCACCGTGGTGCGGCGCGCCCGTCCGCGCGCCGCCCCCGGAGCCCCACCCGGTGTCGCTGGACGTCCGCGTCCCCTGACGCGGCGTCTGATCTTCCGGGTGCGTACCGGACTCGTCAGGCGAGGCCGGCGACCAGGTCCGCGACCGACTTGCGGCGGCCGGTGAAGAACGGCACCTCCTCGCGGACGTGCATCCGCGCCTCGGACGCCCGCAGATGACGCATGAGGTCGACGATGCGGTACAGCTCGTCCGCCTCGAAGGCCAGCAGCCACTCGTAGTCGCCGAGCGAGAAGGACGCCACGGTGTTGGCACGGACGTCCGGGTAGCCACGGGCCATCTTGCCGTGGTCGGCGAGCATCCGGCGGCGGTCCTCCTCCGGCAGCAGGTACCAGTCGTACGAGCGGACGAAGGGGTAGACGCTGACGTAGTCGCGGGGCGTCTCGTCGGCGAGGAAGGCCGGGATGTGCGAGCGGTTGAACTCGGCGGGGCGGTGCAGCGCCATGTTCGACCAGACCGGCTCCGTTGCGCGGCCCAGGCGGGTGCGGCGGAAGAGGTTGTAGGCCTCCTGGAGCTGGTCCGCGGTCTCGGCGTGCCACCAGATCATCAGGTCGGCGTCGGCGCGCAGACCGGAGAGGTCGTACGTGCCGCGGACGGTGACGTCCTTGGCGGCGAGCTGGTCGAACAGCTCCTGGACCTCGTCGGCGTATCCGGTGCGGTCCTCGGGGAGGACGTCGCGCAGCTTGAAGACGGACCACAGGGTGTAGCGGATGACCTCGTTGAGGTCCTTGGCCCTCTTGCCGGCGTTCGGGATCTTGCCCGAGGGGGCGGGTGAAGCGTTTTCCGGAGCAGTCATGCCGTTATTGTCCCGCGTCACGATCCGTGCCCGGCGCGGGGGTGGGGAGGCCGGACAGCGCGGCCAGCGTCTCGTCGGCGGCGCGCCTGCCGTCGGCGATGCAGGCGGGGATGCCGACGCCGTCGTAGACCGCGCCGCACACCCGCAGTCCGGGCAGCTCGGCGAGCTCCTCGCGGATCCGGGCGACGCGGTCCAGGTGGCCCACGGGGTACTGCGGCAGGCCGTCCAGCCAGCGGGTGACCTCGCTCGCGACCGGCAGGGCGGCGAGCCCGGTGGCATCCTCCAGGTCGCGCAGCGACATCGCGACGAGGTCGGCGTCCTCGCGGTGCAGCCGCTCCTCCTCCCCGTAGCGGCCCAGGGAGGTGCGCAGGAGGAAGAGGTCCGGAGCCGCGCCGTCGGACCAGCCCCACTTGCCGGTGGAGAAGGTCGACGCCTTGATGTCCCGGCCGTCCACGGGCGGCACCAGGAACCCGGAGCGGCCCGCCGTCGCCGGGAGCCCCTCCACGTCCCGGCGGCGGAACGCGAGGGTGACCAGTGCCATGGAGGCGTACTCGACACGGGACAGTTCGGCGGACGCCGCCGGGGCCTCCGCGGCGAGCAGGGCGGACGCGGACCACGCGGGGGTGGCGAGGACGACTCCGTCCGCGGCGTGGACGCCGTCGGTGGTGCGTACCTGCCAGCCCTCCGGGGTGCGGGTCAGGGCCTTCACGGGCGAGTCGAGGAGGATCCGGCCGCCGAGCGCGCGAACGGCGTCGGCGACGGCTTCCGGCAGCACACCGACACCTCCGTCGATGCCCATGAAGACGGGCCCGGCGGTCTGCCGCGCCGCGGCCTCGGCCTGGATCTCGCGGACCCCCTCCAGCAGGGACGCGTGGGTCCTGACGGCCTCGAAGAGACGGGGCGTGGCGGCCTTCATCGAGATCCGGTAGGCGTCCCCCGCGTACACGCCGCCGAGCAGCGGCTCGACGAGCCGGTCGACGACCTCACGGCCGAGCCGCTCCGCCACGTACGCGCCGATCGCGACGTCGTCGCCGACGGGCGTGCGTTCCCGCTCGCGGTCCTGGCCGGCCCGGGCGAGCCCTTCGGCGGACAGCACCCCGGCCAGCTTGCCGGGGTCGCCGGGCACGCCCATGACGTGTCCGCCGGGCATCGGGGTCAGGCTGCCCCGGTTCCAGAGGGCGGCACTCGTGGTGACGGGTGCCTGGAGCCGGTCGCCGAGACCGACGGCCCTGGCCAGGTCGACGGCTTCGGGGCGCACGGCGAGCATCGACTCGGCGCCGAGGTCGACGGGTGCCCCGGCGATCTCGCCGGTGTGCAGTTTGCCGCCGACGCGGTGACTTCCCTCGATGACGGTGACGGATGCACCGGACACGAGGAGGCGGTGTGCCGCCGCGAGACCGGCGATGCCGCCTCCGATGACGACGACGTGACGCTGAAGTCCGGTACGCGGGTCGGCGTTCTGCATGCGTCCATGGTCTCAGACCCGTTTCGCGTCCCGACCGTGACCCTTTCGGAACCGCGGGCGGGCAACCCGGTGCGGTGCCCCGTACGTCGAACGGACATCACTCACCACGCACGCTGGGGGTTCAGGAGATGCGAGCAGTACCGGGGTACGGACGGCGGCGGCGCGGCGCGGCGCTCGCGGCAGTATTGCTGGCCGCGTCGCTCACGGTCGCGGGCTGCGGTGCCGGGGGCGAAAGCAGCGGCGGCGCGAAGCCGGCGCTGGCGGACAGCAAGGGGCGCGGCGACGGGCGGCCCGCGGACGCGGCGGCGGGTGCGGAACGCGCGGACGCCGCCGGCAAGGCAGGGGCGCCGTCGGCGGCCCCCGCGAAGCCCACGGCCCACGTCATCCGCACGGCGGAACTGGGCGTCCGGGTCGACGACGTGCAGAAGGCGCTGGGCAAGGCCCGCTCGGTGGCGGTGGCCGCGGGCGGGCTGGTCGGCAGCGAGTCGACCGAGCGCGACAGGTACGGCCATGTGTACTCGCGGATCGTGCTGCGCGTCCCGCAGGATTCGTACGACGACGTGCTGGGCGACCTGGCGGGCACCGGCAGGCTGCTGTCCCGCACCTCCGAGGCGAAGGACGTCACCGACCAGGTCGTGGACGTCGACAGCCGGGTGCGGTCGCAGCGGGCGAGCGTGGCACGCGTGCAGAAGATGATGGACCGGGCCTCGTCGCTCGGTGATGTGGTCATGCTGGAAGGGGAGTTGAGCAGGCGTCAGGCGGAGCTGGAGGCGCTCCTCGCCCAGCAGGCGTCGCTGAAGGACCGGACGTCGTTCGCGACGATCACCGTCGAACTCACCGAGACGGAGCCGAGGAAGGCGAAGGAGAAGGAGGAGGACCCCGGTTTCCTGGACGCGCTGTCCGGCGGCTGGGAGGCGTTCCTCACGACGGTGCGCTGGGTCGCGGTGGTCGTGGGTGCGGTGCTGCCGTTCGCAGCGGCACTGGCGCTGCTGTACGTGCTCTTCCGGCTGGTCCGGAGCCGGCGGCCGAAGCGCCCGGCGGTGACGGCCCCGGCCCCTGCGGGCACGCCGGCCGGAAACCCGGTTCCGGGCGGCCGCGTTCCGGCGGGAGGGAACGTCCCGTACCCCCGGAACGTATCGTCGGGACAGGAGACCGAGCGGCAGGACTGACCGGGCGGGTCTCCCCGGGCAGGACTGACCGGCGCAGCACGGAACGGGCCGGAGGACGCACATGGCGGCGGAACGACTGGTGGTCATCGGCGGTGATGCGGCCGGGATGTCCGCCGCCTCGCAGGCCCGGCGGATGAAGGGCGCCGACGAGCTGGCGATCGTGGCCTTCGAACGGACCCGTTTCACCTCGTACTCGGCCTGCGGCATCCCCTACTGGGTGGGCGGGAGCGTGCCCGAACGGGACGCGCTCGTCGCCCGCTCGCCCGACGAACACCGGGCCCGGGACATCGATCTGCGCATGCGGACCGAGGTGACCGAGGTCGACGTCGCCGGGCAGCGCGTCCGCAGCCGCGACCTGGAGTCCGGTGCGGAGGCGTGGACCGGCTTCGACAAGCTGGTGGTGGCGACCGGCGCACAGCCGGTGCGCCCGCCGCTCCCCGGGATCGACGCGTCCGGCGTCCACGGGGTGCAGACCCTCGACGACGGACAGGAACTGCTGGACGGCCTCGCCGGCACCGCAGGCCGCAAGGCGGTGATCGTCGGGGCCGGCTACATCGGCGTGGAGATGGCCGAGGCACTGCTGGACCGCGGGTACGAGGTGACGCTGGTGACCCGCGACGCCCAGCCGATGGCCACGCTCGACCCGGACATGGGGCGCCTGGTCCACCGGGCGATGGACGGCCTGGGCATCCGCACCGTCACGGATGCCCCGGTCACCGCGGTCCGCACCGGGGACGACGGCCGGGTGCGGGCGGTGTCGACCGCGGAGGCCGACTACCCGGCGGACGTGGTGGTGCTCGGCATCGGCGTGGAGCCGCGCACCGCGCTGGCCCGGGAGGCGGGACTGCCGCTGGGGCCGAGCGGGGGCCTGCTGACCGACCTGGCGATGCGGGTCCGGGGCCACGAGAACATCTGGGCGGGCGGCGACTGCGTGGAGGTCCTGGACCTGGTGTCCGGACGCACCCGCCATGTGCCGCTCGGCACGCACGCCAACAAGCACGGCCAGGTCATCGGCTCCGGCGTGGGCGGCGGCTACGCGACGTTCCCCGGCGTGGTGGGCACGGCGGTGAGCAAGGTCTGCGATCTGGAGATCGCCAGGACGGGTCTGCGGGAGAAGGACGCACGGGCGGCGGGCCTGCAGTTCGTGACCGTCACCATCGAGTCGACGAGCCGCGCCGGTTACTACCCGGGAGCGGCGCCGATGACGGTGAAGATGCTCGCCGAGCGCCGTACGGGACGGCTGCTCGGGGTGCAGATCGTGGGCCGGGAGGGTGCGGCGAAGCGGGTCGACGTGGCGGCCGTCGCCCTCACCGCCGGGATGACGGTGGAGCAGATGACGGCCCTGGACCTGGGCTACGCACCGCCGTTCTCCCCGGTGTGGGACCCCGTGCTGGTCGCCGCCCGCAAGGCCGTGCAGGCCGTACGGGCGGCGGAGGGCACCGTCTGAGAGGCGATCGCCCCGGCCGGCGGTCCGCTCAGCGGGCGGTCTCGGTGTGGACGAAGTCCACCAGGCGGGTCAGCGCGTCCGGATCGGTGGTGGGCAGCACCCCGTGGCCGAGGTTGAAGACATGGCCCTCCAGACCGCTCGCGGCGGTCAGGACCTCGCGGGTCTTGGCCTCGACCGCCTCGGTGGAGGAGAACAGCACGGCCGGGTCGAGGTTGCCCTGGAGCGCCTTGCCGGGGCCGACGCGGCGGGCGGCCTCGTCGAGCGGGACGCGCCAGTCGACACCCACGACGTCCGCGCCCGCCTCTCCCATCAGGCCGAGGAGCTCACCGGTGCCGACACCGAAGTGGATGCGGGGCACGCCGTAGTGCGCGACGGACCCGAACACCTTGGCCGAGGCGGGCATCACCGAGCGGCGGTAGTCGGCGGGGGCCAGCGCACCGACCCAGGAATCGAAGAGCTGCACCGCCGAGACGCCGGCCTCGATCTGCACCTTCAGGAAGGCCGAGGTGATCTCGGCGAGCCGGTCGAGCAGGTCGGCCCAGAGCTGCGGGTCGCCGTACATGAGGGCCTTGGTGTGCTCGTGGTTGCGGCTCGGGCCGCCCTCGACGAGATAGCTCGCAAGGGTGAACGGGGCGCCGGCGAAGCCGATGAGCGGGGTGGAGCCCAGTTCGGCGGTGAGCAGCCCGATGGCCTCGGTGACGTACGGGACGTCCTCCGGGGTCAGATCGCGCAGCCGGCCGAGGTCGGCGCGGGTGCGGATCGGCTCGGCGACGACCGGACCGACGCCGGGCTTGATGTCGAGGTCGACACCGATGGCCTTGAGCGGGACGACGATGTCGCTGAAGAAGATCGCGGCGTCGACCTTGTGGCGGCGCACCGGCTGGAGCGTGATCTCGGTGACCAGCTCGGGCCTCATGCAGGAGTCCAGCATGGGGATGCCCTCACGCACCTTCAGGTACTCGGGCAGTGAGCGCCCGGCCTGCCGCATGAACCAGACCGGTGTGTGCGGCACCGGTTCGCGCCGGCACGCCTTGAGGAAGGCGGAGTCGTACGTCCTGCTGCGCTGGCCCGAGGGGCTGTGGTTGGCACTCACGCCTGAATCTTCGCATGCACCCAGGCCGTGGATCCTCCGGCCAGGGTGTCTTCCCTGCACGCGAGCCGGCTTCCGCCTAGTCTTCCCCGCATGGCTGCGGCTCAGGGACGAACTTCTGATGGCGCCGACGGCGTGGACAGCGAGGACGGGAACGCAGACGGGAACTCCGTCCCGCCGGACTTCCGCCAGGCGGTCGACGCGTTGCGCGGGGCGCGGCTGCGCCCGGAGATGGTGGTGGAGCAGTCCCGTCCGCCGCAGCGGCTGGCGCCGCACGCGTACGCCCTGGAGGCGGTCGTCGTCGAGGAGGACGAGGACCTGGCCGACGGCCGGCTCGTCCTGCTGCACGACCCGGCGGGGCACGAGGCGTGGCAGGGACGGTTCCGGCTGGTGACGCTGGTGCGGGCGGAACTGGAGCCGGAGATGGCGGCGGATCCGCTGCTGCCCGAGGTGTGCTGGTCGTGGCTGACGGGCGCGCTGGAGGCGCGGGGGCTGTCGTACGGGGAACCGAGCGGCACGGTCACCCGGGCGGGATCGCACTACTTCGGGGCGCTGGCGGAGCGCAGACCGGCGACACAGATCGAGATCCGGGCGTCGTGGACACCGCGCGAGGGACTCGGCGGGGTGCCGGACACGGCGGCGCACCTGGCGGCCTGGTGCGATCTGCTGTGCCAGGTGGCCGGGCTGCCGCCGGTCGGCCCCGCGGACGCGGGCGTGGTGTCGCTGCCGCAGCGACGGGGGCCGCAGTCACGGTGACGGGGCGGACGGGATACGTCCTGCTCAGGGCGGGGGACGCGCGGGGGTGACGCACAAGGGCGGGTAGCGCCCCCTCTGCGCTCGCCGACCCGCCGAGGTGCCGGGGCGCACGGCTCGTCGGCGGCCCCGCTCCGGGGCGGAGGCGGCCCCGCTCCGGGGCGGGGGCGGCAGGACGGCGTCCGGCTGCCGACGGCGTTCCCGGGTCTTCCCTCCGGTCCGGCGCGAAGCGCTCCCTCTGGTCGGCTCAGTGGCTGCCTGCCCCCGCTTGGCCGTGCTCCCTCCGACCGGCCCGGGAGCGGTTCCCCGGTGGGTGCGCGGGCCTTCTCGCGCCCACGAGGCGGGGCCGACCGCGCGGCCCACCGGCGCCCGCCGGCCGCCGGCCGCCCCAAGCCTCCGTCCGCTCCGGCGCGGCGTTCCGTCGTCCCGTACTCCGTATCCGTTCCCCACCCGGTCTTCGGGTTCCGATCTTCGATCCCGTTCTTCGGTTCCCTCACTTCGGTTCCGTCTTTGCACTCCTTCTTATGGATCTTTCTTCCGGTTCCTTCTTCGGATGATCGAGCACCCGTCCGAATTGCCCGAATTGTTACTCACTAAATCGTGATCTTTCTCTAAAGCCGCCGAGGTTTGCTGCCGAAGAGCTCAATGACCGACAAACACGGTTCGCCCCGGCTTCATCCCCGAGCCGGCCACGTCCCGCAACTCCCCAGGAGGCCTGGTGTCCGTTCTCCTCGAGCAGCCCGCAAGCCTGGTCGCCTACCGCCCGAACAAGCCGACGGCCATGGTCGTCGTGGCCGACCCGCGCGTCCGCTCCACCGTCACCCGTCACCTGTGGGCCCTCGGGGTGCGCGATGTCATCGAGGCGTCGTCCATCGCGGAGGCCCGCCCGCGCATCGGCAATCCGCGTGACATCTGCGTCGCCGATGTGCACCTGCCCGACGGGTCCGGCCTGACCCTGCTGTCCGAGACGCGTGCCGCCGGATGGCCCAACGGTCTGGCCCTGTCCGCCGCGGACGACATCGGCGCCGTGCGCAACGCGCTGGCCGGCGGAGTGAAGGGTTACGTCGTCACCGGTACCCGTACGAACATCGGGCACCCCTCCCGGCCCGGCGCCGCCCCCATCGGTTCCGCCGCCTCCCGCCTGCACCGCCGCCCCCCGGGTGCCCCGAGCCACCCGGGCGGTTACCGCGAGCTGTCGGGCCGCGAGGTCGAGGTGCTGCGCCTGGTCGCGGAGGGCCAGTCCAACAAGGCCATCGGCGTGTCCATGGGGCTGTCCGCGCTCACGGTGAAGAGCCATCTCGCCCGAATCGCGAGGAAGCTGGGCACCGGCGACCGGGCCGGCATGGTGGCGGTCGCGCTGCGCACCGGGATCATCCACTGACCGGCCCAGGCCGGCGCCCATCCACCGCGCGCCCGTCGACGGAACGTTCCGTCGGCGGGCGCCCGTCATCCACGGATACCCTTGACAGGTGACCGACGCCCAAGAGACCGCAGCAGAGACAGCACTGCGAACCATCGGGGGCGACCCCCCGGACGACGTCGAAACGGCGCCGATCCCCTTGCTGGAGCCCCGTGAGGGCGTTCCCCCCGTCGTCGCGAGCCAGGACGCCCTGGACGAGGTGATCGCAGCCTTCGCCGCAGGCACGGGGCCCGTGGCCGTCGACGCCGAACGGGCGTCCGGCTACCGCTACGGCCAGCGCGCCTATCTCGTACAGCTCCGCCGCGCCGGGGCCGGGACCGCACTGGTCGACCCGGTCGGCTGCCCCGACCTCTCCGCCCTCGGCGACGCGCTCGGCGACGCCGAGTGGATCCTCCACGCGGCCACCCAGGACCTGCCCTGCCTGCGCGAGATAGGCATGCTCCCCACCCGGCTGTTCGACACCGAGCTGGCCGGACGGCTGGCCGGCTTCCCCCGGGTCGGCCTGGGAGCGATGGTCGAGAGCGTGCTCGGCTACGCACTGGAGAAGGGACACTCGGCCGTCGACTGGTCGACCCGTCCGCTGCCCGAGCCGTGGCTCCGGTACGCCGCGCTGGACGTCGAACTCCTCGTCGACCTGCGGGACGCCCTGGAGAAGGAACTGGACCGGCAGGGCAAGCTCGACTGGGCGCACCAGGAGTTCGCCGCCATCGCGGCGGCACCGCCCGCCCCGCCGCGCAAGGACCCCTGGCGGCGCACCTCGGGCATGCACAAGGTCCGGCGGCGCCGGCAGATGGCGGTCGTACGCGAACTGTGGACCACCCGCGACCGCATCGCCCAGCGGCGTGACGTCTCGCCCGGCAAGGTGCTGGGCGACGCCGCGATCGTGGAGGCCGCGCTCGCTCTGCCCGTGAACGCACAGGCGCTGTCCGCGCTGCCCGGCTTCGGCAGCCGGGTGGGGAGGCGGCAACTGGAGCAGTGGCAGGCGGCCGTGGACCGGGCGAAGGCGCTGCCCGACTCGGCGCTCCCCCAGCCCGGGCAGCCGGTGGCCGGCCCGCCGCCGCCGCGGTCCTGGGCGGACAAGGACCCCGCCGCGGCGGCGCGGCTGTCGGCTGCGCGGGCGGGCGTCTCGGCCCTCGCGGAGCAGCTGAACATGCCGCAGGAGAACCTGATCACTCCGGACACCGTCCGCCGGGTCTGCTGGGAGCCTCCCGCGCAGACCACGGCCGCCGCGGTGGCCGAGGCGCTCGCGGCACTCGGGGCGCGGCCCTGGCAGATCGAGCAGGTCACTCCGGTCCTCTCGGCTGCGCTGGCGGCGCGCGCCTGACGCCCGGCGGGCGCGGCGCGTGCCGTCGCTCCCGCCGGCCACTCCCCCTCCGGCCGATCGTCGCGCCCACACCGCGCGCACCGGGTGAACCACTCGCACCGTGTGCACCGCAATCCACCGGTTCCAGGGCCGGTGCAGGTCCGGGGGGAGGACCAGGCGGACGCGTGACCGGCGGTGTGACCTTCGCCGCTCCGGCTGTGAGGGGTGGGCAGCTTGGTTACCCGCAAGTAGCATGACGGTGTGCAGCGCGCTCTCCGGGCGCGCTTGCAGCAGTGCCATCCCGCACCCTGGAGGAGAGCCATCGTGCCTCGTACCATCAGGGACGTCGTTTTCGTCGACGGCGTCCGCACCCCGTTCGGCAAGGCGGGCCCGAAGGGCATCTACCACGAGACCCGCGCCGACGATCTCGTCGTCAAGGCGATCCGGGAGCTGCTGCGCCGCAACCCGGACCTCGACCCCAAGAAGATCGACGAGGTCGCCATCGCCGCGACCACGCAGATCGGCGACCAGGGCCTGACCCTGGGCCGCACCGCGGGCATCCTCGCGGGTCTGCCGCAGTCCGTCCCGGGCTACTCCATCGACCGCATGTGTGCGGGCGCGCTGACCGCCGTGACCTCGGTCGCCGGCTCGATCGCCTTCGGCGCCTACGACGCCGCAGTCGCCGGTGGTGTCGAGCACATGGGCCGCCACCCGATGGGCGAGGGCGTCGATCCCAACCCGCGCTTCGTCTCGGAGAAGCTGGTCGACGAGTCGGCCCTGTTCATGGGCATGACGGCGGAGAACCTCCACGACCGCTACCCGCAGATCACCAAGCTGCGCGCCGACGAGTACGCCGTGCGCTCCCAGGAGAAGGCCGCCAAGGCCTACGCCGACGGCAAGATCCAGCAGGACCTGGTGCCCGTCTCGGTGCGCCGCACCAGCCCGGAGGGCGGCGAGACCGGCTGGGGCCTGGTCACCGCCGACGAGCCGATGCGTCCGGGCACCACGCTGGAGAACCTCCAGGGCCTCAAGACCCCGTTCCGTGTGCACGGCCGCGTCACCGCCGGTAACGCCGCCGGTCTCAACGACGGTGCCACCGCGTCGCTGATCGCCTCCGAGGACTTCGCGCGCGAGAACGGCCTGCCGGTCAAGATGCGCCTGGTCTCGTACGCCTTCGCCGGCGTCGAGCCCGAGGTGATGGGCTACGGCCCGATCCCGGCGACCGAGAAGGCCCTCGCCAAGGCCGGCCTGTCCATCGGCGACATCGGCCTGTTCGAGATCAACGAGGCGTTCGCCGTCCAGGTCCTGGCCTTCCTGGAGCACTACGGCATCGCCGACGACGACGCCCGCGTCAACCAGTACGGCGGCGCGATCGCGTACGGCCACCCGCTGGCCTCCTCCGGCGTACGTCTGATGACGCAGCTGGCGCGGCAGTTCGAGGAGCAGCCGCACGTCCGCTACGGCCTGACCACCATGTGCGTCGGCTTCGGCATGGGCGCCACCGTGATCTGGGAGAACCCGCACTTCGACGGAGGCAACAAGTGAGCACCACCGCTGAGCTCCTGAAGGGCGCGGCCGAGCTGTTCCCGGACGAGGTCGTCACCCAGGCGCATGTGCGCCACCTCGACCTCCCGGGCGGCGCGGGCAGGTTCGCCCTCATCACCCTCGACAACGGCTTCGACCACACCAAGCCGACCACCTTCGGCCCGCAGTCGCTCGCGAACCTGAACGTCGCGATCGACCAGGTCGAGAAGGAGGCGGTCGAGGGCGCGATCGTCGGCGCCGGCATCACCGGCAAGCCGTTCATCTTCGCGGTCGGCGCCGACCTCAAGGGCGTCGAGCTGCTGAAGCAGCACTCCGACGCGCTCGCCATCGGCAAGGGCGGCCACGACGTGTTCAAGCGTCTGTCCTCCCTCGCGGTCCCCACCTTCGCGTACTACAACGGCGCGGCGATGGGCGGCGGTGTCGAGGTCGGTCTGCACTGCACCTACCGCACCGTCTCGAAGGCCCTCCCGGCCTTCTCCCTCCCCGAGGTGTTCCTGGGCCTGGTCCCGGGCTGGGGCGGCTGCACGATCCTGCCGAACCTGATCGGTGCGGACCGCGCGGTCTCGGTGATCATCGAGAACTCGCTCAACCAGAACAAGCAGCTCAAGGGCAAGCAGGTCTTCGAGCTCGGCATCGCCGACGCGATCTTCGAGGGCGCCGACTTCCTGGAGCGTTCGCTCGTCTGGACCGCGTCCGTCCTCAAGGGCGAGACCGCCGTCGAGCGTCCCGAGATCGACCGTGGTGAGGCCTGGGACCAGGCCGTCGCCCGCGGCCGGTTCATCGCCGACTCCAAGGTGCACGGCGCGGCCCCGGCCGCCTACCGCGCCCTGGACATCATCGAGGCGTCGAAGGACGGCGACCTGCAGAAGGGCTTCGACGCCGAGGACCAGGCGCTCGCCGACCTCATCATGGGCGGCGAACTGCGGTCCGGCATCTACGCCTTCAACCTGGCGCAGAAGCGTGCCAAGCGCCCCGCCGGCGCCCCGGACAAGAGCCTGGCCCGCCCGGTCACCAAGGTCGGCGTCGTCGGCGCCGGTCTGATGGCCTCCCAGCTGGCCCTGCTGTTCCTGCGCCGCCTGGAGGTGCCGGTCGTCCTGACCGACATCGACCAGGAGCGCGTCGACAAGGGCGTGGGCTACGTCCACGCCGAGATCGACAAGCTGCTCGGCAAGAACCGCATCTCCCAGGACAAGGCCAACCGTCTGAAGGCCCTGGTCACCGGTGTGCTGGACAAGGCCGAGGGCTTCGCGGACGCGGACTTCGTCATCGAGGCCGTGTTCGAGGAGATGTCGGTCAAGCAGAAGGTGTTCGCCGAGGTCGAGGCCGTCGCACCGGCCCACGCGATCCTCGCGACCAACACCTCGTCCCTCTCCGTCACGGAGATGGCGTCGAAGCTGCAGCACCCGGAGCGGGTCGTCGGCTTCCACTTCTTCAACCCGGTCGCGATCCTGCCGCTGCTGGAGATCGTCCGCGGTGAGAACACCGACGACGCCTCGCTGGCCACGGCCTTCGCCGTCGCCAAGAAGCTGAAGAAGACCGCGGTCCTCACCAAGGACGCCCCGGCGTTCGTCGTGAACCGGATCCTGACCCGCTTCATGGGCGAGATCCAGAACGTCATCGACGAGGGCACCCCGGTCGCCACGGCCGAGAAGGCCATCGAGCCGCTCGGTCTGCCGATGTCCCCGCTGGTCCTCCTGGAGCTCGTCGGCCCGGCCATCGGTCTGCACGTCTCCGAGACCCTGAACCGCGCCTTCCCGGAGCGCTTCAAGGTCTCCCCGAACCTGAAGAAGGTCGTCGAGGCGGGCAAGCGCGGCTTCTACGTCTACGACTCGGGCAAGCCCGAGCTGGACCCCGAGGTCGCCGCGCTCCTGGAGCAGGGCGACAACGTCCTGACCGAGGAGCAGGTCCGCGCCCGTGTCCTGGACGCGGTCGCCCAGGAGATCGGTCTGATGCTGGACGAGGGCGTCGTCGCCGAGGCCCAGGACATCGACCTCTGCCTGATCACCGGCGCCGGCTGGCCCTTCCACCTGGGCGGCATCACGCCGTACCTGGACCGTGAGGGCGTCTCGGAGCGCGTGAACGGCAAGAAGTTCCTGGCGCAGGGCATCGCGAGCGTCCCGGCGTAACGCCGACGAACGACAGTGGTCCCATCACCCGCAGGGTGGTGGGACCACTGTCGTTCCGGCGGCGCGTGGTCGGGTCGAGCCGTCGGCAGGAAGAGAGCCCGAGGAAGGGAGCCGGAGGAAGCGAGGGAAAGAGGCGGGAGAGAAGCCAGGGAGAGAGCCACGGGCGGGCGCACCGCGCCACGGCAGCGCAGCCCGGACCATCAGCCCGTTCGGCGGATCGAACCGCCCGTCCAGGTCTCCTCAGGCGCGCCTGGGACGCACATGCCCGGCCCGGGGGCCACGCCCTCCGCAGACGCGCATGGCCCGAGGCCCCCGCTCGCTCAGACGCGCGTCCACGGCCCGAGGGCCACGCCGCCGGTCTCGTCCGTCTGCCGGGCCACGCACAGCGTGCCGTCCGCCGCCAGGGACGCCAGCACCACTCGCCCGTGGGCGTCCACGGCGAGCGCGGGCACCCCCTGGGACGCCTCGCCGGTCGCGGCCCAGACGAGCCCCTGGGCTTCCGTGCCGGTCGGGCAGGAAGCGATCACGGGACGTCCGTCGCGGCCGCGGAAGGCGAGCACCGTGACGTCCTGTTCGCCGATGGCCGTGCGGAGCACGGCGAGCGGCCCGCCGTCCGGGTCCCCTCCGAGGTCCATCGGGTCCTGGCCGGGGCGCAGGGCGTACACACCGGGCTGCTCCCGGTCGCACCAGTAGAACGTGGCTTCGGTGTCCCCGGTGGCGAGCACGGCCGCGGAGAGCGCCCTCGGGGCGCCGGGGACGAGGTCGCCCGGGGTGAACGGCCCGCCCCGCTCGGCCTGTTGCCAGTACCGCAGACCGTCGTCCGCGGGTGCGGCCATCGCGACCGTGCCGGAGGGTCCGCGGCCCGCGGTCATACCGTCCAGCAGGGCGGACGCGCCGTCGAGGCTCTCCCAGCCCTGCCACTTGCCGGTGGTGTCCTGCCGCCGCAGGTGCACGCCGCGGGCGGCGTTGCGCATGAAGACGTGGACGTTCCCGCCGTCGTCGACGGCGACCGCCGGGACGCCGATGCGGTTGCCCTTCTCCGGGGCCTTGTAGGACGTTCCGAGGGAGTGCCAGGGTCCGAGGGGGCGACCGGTCTGGTACTGGATCGCGTGCTTGATGTCCACGCCCTGCTCGGTGCGGGAGTGGACGACGAAGTGCACATAGCCGTCGGGGCCCTGGCCGACCGACAGATGGGTCATGCCGGGCGCCTCGAAGAAGTCCGGGCCGGACCACTCCGGTCCGCCGGGACGGGTCTCCGTCCAGCGCAGCAGCCCGCCGTCGGTGGGGGCGTAGGCGGTGAGCCTGCCCTCCTTGCCGCGCAGCAGCCAGCCGGTGGTGGCGGGACCGCCGGCTCTGCGGGCCGGTGCCGCCGCCTGGCGGGGTGCGACGGAGCGGGTCTTTCGCGCGGACCTCAACGCCATGGCTTCGCCGCCAGCCTTCCTCGCTCCTACGTCACACCTTCCGGTGAGAATAGCATTCTGGCTGGTAGGCGGAGCGGGCGGCGGTCCGCGCCCCGGCTGGTGCGGGACGGGTGCGAGGGTGGGACGTATGGCCTCTTTGGTGATCGTCGACGCGGCGAACGTGGTCGGTTCCGTGCCCGACGGCTGGTGGCGGGACCGCCGGGCCGCGGCCGAACGGCTGCGGGACGCGCTGGTGCCCGTCGCCGAGGAGGGCCTGCCGGGACACCCGGGGCCGACGGACCTGGTTCTGGTCGTCGAGGGTGCCGCCCGCGGCGTGGAGTCCGTGCCGGGGGTCCGGGTGGAGCAGGCGGACGGCAGCGGCGACGACCGGATCGTGGAGCTGGTTCGGGGGGCGGCGGGCCGGTCCGTGGTGGTGGTCACCGCCGACCGGGAGCTACGGCGCCGGGTGGGCGAGCTCGGTGCGCGGACCGTGGGCCCGCGCACCGTCTGGGGCTGAGCCCGTATACCGCGCCGCACGGCGCGCGGTACCGCCGACGGCGGTGTCCCCTCGCAGCACTTCGATCTGGGCGGCCCGTCTCCCGCGGCCCTTCCCCGCTGGAACGGCTCCGCCCCGTGGCCCTGTCGCGCACAGGACCACGGGGCGGAGGAACCGGATCGGCGTCAGAACTCCGCGTCCTTGCCCAGCTTGCCGAGCCGGCTGTGGCCGCGTCCGTACAGGAAGTAGACGATGACGCCGATGACCATCCAGACGGCGAACCGCAGCCAGGTCTCGGTCGGCAGGTTGAGCATGAGCCACACCGAGGCGGCGATGGACAGGATGGGGACCACGGGCACCCACGGGGTGCGGAAGGCCCGGTGCAGGTCGGGCCGGGTGCGGCGGAGGATGATGACGCCGAGTGCCACGAGCACGAAGGCGAAGAGCGTACCGATGTTCACCAGCTCGGCGAGGTTCTCGAGACTGGTGAAGCCCGCGATGATGGCGATCACCCCACCGAGCAGGATGGTCGCCCGGTAGGGGGTGCGGTACTTCGGGTGGGTGATGGAGAAGAAGCGCGGCAGCAGTCCGTCGCGGCTCATCGCGAAGAACACCCGGGTCTGGCCCAGCAGCAGGATCATGCAGACGGTGATGAGGCCGACGATCGCACCCAGACTGATGGCGCCGCTGAAGAACGGCTGCCCGACCGACTTGAACGCGTCGGCGAGCGGGGCGGTCGCCGACATCTGCGTGTAGTACTGCATACCGGTGACCACCAGCGTCACGGCCACGTAGAGCGCCGTACAGACGAACAGGGATCCCAGGATGCCGCGGGGCATGTCCCGCTGGGGGTTCTTGGTCTCCTCCGCCGCGGTGGCGACGACGTCGAAACCGATGAAGGCGAAGAAGACGAGGGAGGCCGCGGTGAAGATGCCCATGATGCCGAAGTTGGTGGGCTGGTAGCCGAAGAGCACCTGGATCAGCGGCGCATGGAGACCACCGCCCCCTTCCTGCGGCTGGGCCGGCGGGATGAACGGCGAGTAGTTGGCCGACTTGATGAAGAACAGGCCCGCGATGATGACCATCAGCACGACCGTGACCTTGACGACGACGACGATCGCGGTGATCCGGGCGGACAGCTTCATGCCGATGACCAGGATCGCGGTCAGCGCCAGGACCAGGAGGAAGGCCAGCAGGTCGAACTGTCCTCCGGCGTCCGGTCCGGACAGCGCGACCGGCATGTCCCAGCCGAGGTTGGTGTTCAGGAGGTGGCGGGCGTACCCGGACCAGCCGACCGCCACCACGGCGGTACCGAGGGCGAACTCCAGGACCAGGTCCCACCCGATGATCCAGGCGGGCAGTTCGCCGATCGCGGCGTACGAGAAGGTGTACGCCGAGCCGGCCACCGGCACGGTGGACGCGAACTCGGCGTAGCAGAGCGCCGCCAGGGCGCAGACGACGCCGGCGGCGACGAAGGAGAGGGATGTGGCGGGCCCGGCGTTGTCCCGGGCCGCGATGCCGGTGAGGACGAAGATGCCCGTACCGATGATCACGCCGACACCGAAGACGGTGAGGTCCCATGCGGTGAGGGACTTCTTCAGTGCGTGCTCGGGCTCCTCGGTGTCGCGGATCGACTGCTCGACCGTCTTGGTGCGGAACACCCCGGAGTCCTGACGGGGCTGTTGCTCTGTGCTCACCGGCGTACCTCCGTGGCCATGGGTGTGTATCCATGGTCGGAGTGCAGGGGGCTGGTCGCGCGCCGAGCGGACGTTTTTCACGCAAACGGCGCCCTTTGCCACATCAGCGACAAAAGCGGACGGGGGCAAAAGCGGACGGGCCGCCCCCGAAGGGTCGGCCCGTCCTGATGGAGCGTTACGGGTCAGTCGCGGGCGGCCTCGGCGGGCTCGTCCTCCAGACCGCCGTCGAGCCGCGCGACCAGACCGGTGACCTGGCGTGCGATGTCCGGCGCGGTCAGCCCGATCTCGGCCATGACCTGCTTGCGGGAGGCGTGGTCGAGGAAGCGCTGCGGGATGCCGAAGTCGCGCAGCGGCAGGTCGACGCCGGCGTCGCGCAGGGCCTGGGAGACCGCCGAGCCGACGCCTCCGCTGCGGCCGTTGTCCTCGACGGTGACGACGACGCGGTGCTGCGCGGCGAGCGGGGCCAGCGCCTCGTCGACCGGTTTCACCCAGCGCGGGTCGACGACGGTCGTCGAGATGCCCTGCTTGTCGAGCAGGTCGGCGATCTCCAGGCACATCGGGGCGAGCGCGCCGACCGAGACCAGCAGCACGTCGGGGGTGTCCGTGCCCGCCTCGCGCAGCACGTCCATGCCGCCGACCCGGCCCACCGCGGGGACGGCCGGTCCGACGACACCCTTGGAGTAGCGCACCACGGTCGGCGCGTCGTCGACCTCGACGGCCTCGCGCAGCTGGGCGCGCAGCTGCTCGGCGTCGCGCGGCGCGGCGAGCCGCAGACCGGGGACGACCTGGAGGATCGACATGTCCCACATGCCGTTGTGGGAGGCGCCGTCGTCGCCGGTGACACCGGCCCGGTCCAGGACGAAGGTGACACCGCACCTGTGCAGCGCCACGTCCATCAGGACCTGGTCGAAGGCGCGGTTGAGGAAGGTCGCGTAGACGGCGAAGACGGGGTGGATACCGCCGGTGGCGAGGCCGGCCGCGGAGACCGCGGCGTGCTGCTCGGCGATGCCGACGTCGTAGACCCGGTCGGGGAAGGCGTCGGCGAACTTCTTCAGGCCGACGGGGTGCAGCATCGCCGCGGTGATCGCGACGATGTCCTTGCGCTCCTTGCCCAGCTTGACCATCTCGTCGGCGAAGACCGAGGTCCAGCTGGCGGCGGCGGTCTTGACCGGCAGGCCGGTGTCGGGGTGGATCGGGCCGATGCCGTGGAAGCGGTCGGCCTCGTCCTGCTCGGCGTGCTTGTACCCGCGGCCCTTCTCGGTCAGGCAGTGCACGATCACCGGACCGCCGAAGCGCTTGGCGCGGCTGAGCGCGGACTCCAGGGCGGAGATGTCGTGGCCGTCGATCGGGCCGACGTACTTCAGGCCGAGGTCCTCGAACATGCCCTGCGGGGCGATGAAGTCCTTCAGGCCCTTCTTGGCGCCGTGCAGTGTCTCGTAGAGCGGCTTCCCGACGACCGGGGTGCGCCCCAGGATGTCCTTGCCGCGGGCGAGGAACCGCTCGTACCCGTCGGTGGTGCGCAGGGTCGCGAGGTGGTCGGCGAGACCGCCGATGGTCGGGCCGTACGACCGCTCGTTGTCGTTGACGACGATGACGAGGGGGCGGTCCTTGGCGGCGGCGATGTTGTTGAGCGCCTCCCAGGCCATTCCGCCGGTGAGGGCGCCGTCACCGATGACCGCGACGACGTGGTCGTCCTTCCTCAGGACCTGGTTGGCCTTGGCGAGGCCGTCGGCCCAGCCGAGGACGGTCGAGGCGTGCGAGTTCTCGATGACGTCGTGGTCGGACTCGGCACGGGAGGGGTAGCCGGACAGACCGCCCTTCGCGCGCAGTGCGGAGAAGTCCTGGCGGCCGGTGAGCAGCTTGTGGACATAGCTCTGGTGGCCGGTGTCGAAGAGGACCTTGTCCTTCGGGGAGTCGAAGACCCGGTGCAGGGCGATGGTCAGCTCGACCACACCGAGGTTCGGCCCCAGGTGCCCGCCGGTCTTGGACACCGCGTCGACGAGGAACGTCCGGATCTCCGCGGCCAGCTGGTCCAGCTGCTCCGGGGTGAGCCCGTCGAGATCGCGCGGTCCCTTGATACGGGTAAGCAGAGCCACCCGTGCCTCCTTGCGTGTGTAGCCGGTCGAGCTTGCCGATTCGGTGAGTCTAGTGTTCCGTCCGCGACCTTGGTCATCGGGCCGTGCGTCGTGCGTCACGCGGATGGCCGATACCTGTGTATGCACGCACGAGTGCCCGGCACCGGTTCCGGTGCCGGGCACTGCTGGTGCGGATCGTTACGCGCGGCCCGCGGTCTTCTGGGTCCTGCGGGTGACCGAGTCGATCACGACGGTGGCGAGCAGCACACCACCGGTGATCATGTACTGGATCGGAGTCGCGATGCCCTGGAGGGACAGTCCGTACTGGATCGAGACGATCACCATGACGCCGAGCAGGGCGTTCCAGGTGCGGCCGCGGCCACCGAAGAGGCTGGTGCCGCCGATGACCGCCGCAGCGATGACGTTCATCAGCAGGTCGCCGGCGCCGGCGCTCTGGTTGGCGGCGGCGATCTTCGACGCCCAGAACAGACCGCCGATGGCGGCGAAGGTGCTGGAGATCGCGAAGACGGAGACCCGGACGGCCGTGACGTTGATACCGGCGCGACGGGAGGCCTCGACGCTGCCGCCGAGCGCGAAGACCTTGCGGCCGTAGGCGGTGCGGCGGAGCACGAAGTCCGTCACGACCAGGATCGCGAGGAAGAGCACCAAGGCCAGCGGCAGACCGCGGTACTGGTTGAACATGTACGCCGCGGCGAACGAGATGGCGCCGAGCACCACCGTGCGCAGCACGATGTCGATCAACGGACGGGACGGGACGCGGGCGGCCTCGCGGCGGCGGTTGTCCAGCACCGAGGACAGGAAGAACAGGACCACGGCGGCGCCGGCCAGCCCGTAGGCGGCGGCGACGTCGCTGAAGTAGTACGTGGTCAGCTTGCCGACCACGCCCTCGCCGTCGATGTTGATCGTGCCCTGCTCGCCGAGCAGCTGGAGCATGAAGCCGAGCCAGAAGAGCAGACCCGCCAGGGTCACCGCGAAGGCGGGTGCGCCGATCTTGGCGAAGAAGAAGCCGTGGATCGAGCCGATGACGGCGCCGCCGGCGATGGAGACGAGGATCGCCAGCCACTCGTTCATGCCCTGGTTGACGGTCAGCACGGCGAGGACCGCGCCGGACACACCGCTGACCGAACCGACCGACAGGTCGATCTCGCCGAGGAGCAGCACGAAGATGATGCCGACGGCCATCATGCCGGTGCCGACCATCGCGACGGAGATGTCACTGAGGTTCTTCGCGGAGAGGAAGTTCGAGTTCAGGCTCTGGAAGATCGCGGCGATCACGATCAGGCCGATGATCACGGGGATCGAGCCCAGGTCGCCGGCGTGCACCTTGCGCTTGAACTCGGAGATGTAGCCGCCGAAGCCCTGTTCGCGGACGAGCAGGCGGGGGTCGACGGCGGTGACCGCGTCGTGGGCGGCCTCCGGGTTCACGACCTGGTGGCCGACGCCCGGCATGGTCTCGGTGGGGTGGGTCTTGTGGTTCCTCACAGCTGGCCCTCCGAGGTGCGTCGCGCCGCACGACGGGTCACGGCGTTGTCCGTGGCGCCGGTGATGGCGGAGATGATCTCTTCCTGCGAGGTGGACTTGACGTCGAAGACCCCGTTGTTCCTGCCGAGCCGCAGCACCGCGACCCGGTCCGCGACTGCCTTGACGTCGGCCATGTTGTGGCTGATGAGGATCACGGCGTGGCCGCGCTCACGCAGCCGCTCGACCAGGTCGAGCACCTGTGCGGTCTGCTCGACGCCGAGGGCCGCGGTCGGCTCGTCGAGGATCACGAGCTTCGGCTCGCCGAGCATCGAACGGGCGATGGCCACGGTCTGCCGCTGGCCGCCGGACAGCGAGGCGATCGGGATCCGGACGCTGGGGATGCGGATCGACAGGGTGGTGAGCAGCTCGCGTGCGCGGCGCTCCATCTCGACCTCGTTGAGGACGCCGCGGCGGCGGATCTCCCGGCCGAGGAACAGGTTGCCGACGACATCGATGTTGTCGCACAGGGCGAGGTCCTGGTAGACCGTCGCGATGCCCAGGTTCTGGGCGTCGTGCGGCTTGCTGATCGAGACCGGGCGGCCTTCCCATTCGATGACGCCTTCATCGATGGGGTGGACACCGGCGATCGTCTTGACCAGCGTCGACTTTCCGGCACCGTTGTCGCCCACCAGGGCGACCACCTCACCGGCGTGGATCTCCAGCTCTACGTCGGTGAGCGCCTGAACAGCACCGAACCGCTTGGAGACACCGCGCAACGCCAACACGGGCGCAGCGGACACGTGAACCATCTCCTTCGCCGCCTGACCGGCGGGGATACCGCGCCGGGGAGAGGGCGCGGAGGGTTGAGCAGGTGGAGGGAGGGAAGCTGCCGTCCGGCGCCCCGCCCGAGCTGCGGGGCTGTTGAGGGGCGGGGCGCCGGCGGGGCTTCGGGTGAGTCCGGGCAGGACTCACATCGGTGACTTGCCCGGCGTTCCTTACTTGATGCCGAGCGAGTCGCAGGCGGCCTTGTACTTGTCGGTGCAGATTTCCTGGACCGTGTAGACGCCGTCCTTGATCACGGTGTCCGCGATGTTCTTCTGGGTCAGCGCGACCACGGGGATCAGCAGGCTGGGGACGCCCTTGGTGGTCGGGCTGTCGACGGTGGTCTTGGCGATACCGGTCAGCTTGTCGCCCCGGGCGAGCGCCACTGCCATGTCGGCGGCGGCAGCGGCCTCCGGCGCGTACGGCTTGTAGACGCTGCTGTACTGCTCACCCGCGACGATACGCTGCACACCGGCGAGCTCGGCGTCCTGACCGGTGACCGGCGGGAGCTTGGCGTAGCCGGCGGCCTTCAGGGCGGTGATGATGCCGCCCGCCATGCCGTCGTTGGCGGAGTACACGCCGATGATCTTGTCCTTGCCAAGGGCCGAGATCGCCGCCTCCATGTTGGTGTTGGCGTTCTCCGGCTTCCATTCCTTGGTGTCGTACTCGCGGCCGACGTTGACCTTGCCGTCGAGCTCGGCGTGCGCGCCCTTCTTGAAGAGGGCGGCGTTCGGGTCGGTGATCGAGCCGTTCATCATCACGATCTGGCCGTCCTTGGCCTTCGCGCCCAGGGCCTCCAGGAGCGACTTGCCCTGGACGTGGCCGACCTCTTCGTTGTCGAAGGAGGTGTAGCCGTCGATCGGGCCCTCGGCGAGACGGTCGAAGGCGACGACCGGGATGCCCTCGTCCTTGGCCTTCTTCACGCTGCCCGCGATCGCCTTGGCGTCGACCGCGTCGATGATCAGCGCGTCGACCTTGTTGGTGATCATGGTGTCGACCTGCTGGCTCTGCAGAGTCGCGTCCTGCTTGGCGTTGGCGTAGACGACCTCGGCCTTGCCGCCGGTGAGCTCCTTGACCCGCTTCTCGATCAGGGGCTTGTCGAACTTCTCGTAGCGGGCGGTCTGGTTCTCCGGCAGGAGCAGACCGATCTTCAGGGCGTCACCCTTGTCGCCACCGGTCTCCTTGGCACCGCCGCCGGCCTCCTTGGCACTGCCACAGGCGGCGAGGGACACGGCCATCGCGGTTGCGGCCACGGCAACGGCGGCACGACGCATTCGCATGTTCACTTCATAACCTCCCTGACGAGGCCGCGTCGCTGCGGCCGAGGTGGCTGTGAGTCAACTCGGCCGCAACGCCACCGTCAAGGAGTAAATCCTTAACGAGATGACAACGGTGCCATCCGTTTTCTAAGTGAAGGCAGGCGTGGCGGCCGACCGAGATGAGTCAAGCAGGGTCGAATCACCCATTTCGCTGAGTACGAGCGCCAGCGCGCCCAGCACCTCCGCCCGGCTGCCCAGCGCCCCGGGAAGCACCGACAGTTGACGGGCGGCGCTCGGGATGGCGTAGCGGGCCACCGAGTCCCGTATCGGTCCGAGGACCAGCTCCCCGGCCTCCGCCAGATCCCCGCCGAGTACCACCCGGCTGGGATTCAGCAGATTGCAGAGGTTGGCGACACCGCTGCCCACGTGCCGCCCCACGTCCGCGATCACCCGGCGGCAGCCCGGGTCGCCCTCGCGGGCCAGCTGCACCACCCGCTCCATCGTGAGATCCGGCCCGTGACCGGGCTGGAGCAACGGCAGCACGTACCGCGCCGCGGCGAAGGTCTCCAGGCAGCCGCGGTTGCCGCAGCGGCACACGGGGCCCGACTCGTCCAGGGTGATGTGCCCGATCTCGCCGGCGGTGCCGCCCGGGCCGCGGTAGATCTGGCCGTCGATCACCAGGCCGGCACCGACGCCGCTCGCCACCTTGATGTAGGCCAGGTCCCGGACGCCCCGGCCGCCGCCCCAGACCAGCTCCCCCAGGGCGCCGAGGTTGGCGTCGTTGTCCACGTACACCGGCACGCCCAGCCGGCCGGACAGTTCCTCGCGCGGGTTGATGCCGGTCCAGCCCGGCAGGATCGAGGTGGAGCCGAGCGTGCCGGACTCCACGTCGATGGGCCCGGGCACGCCGAGACCGACGCCGACGACCTTGTCCCGGCTGATCCCGCTGGCTTCGATCAGCCGTGTGACCAGCACTTCCGCCCGGTCGAAGCCCTCCTTGGAGGAGGCGTCGACATCGAGCGGCTCGGACTCCTCGGCGAGCACCTGGTGGGCCAGGTTGCCGACGGCGACCCTCAGGTGGGTGTGCCCGAAGTCGACGCCGATGACGATGCCCGCGGAGCCGCTGAGCGAGACGCTGCGGGCCCGTCGCCCGCCCGCCGAGGTGGGCGTGACCTCGACCGTCCCCCCGTCCTTGAGCTCGCGCACGATGTTGGAGACGGTCGCTGCGGAGAGGCCGGTGGTCCGGGCGATCTCCGCCTGGGTGAGCGAGCCCGCCATGCGCACCGCCCGCACGACCCGTTCCAGATTGGCCCGGTGCAACGACGTCTGCGACCCCGGAGTCTCCATCGACTCACCACTCCTGCCTTTTCTCCAACATGTGAACTCTAAGCTCAGCGTTCTGGGCTGTTCCCCGTCAAGAGCTTGAGCAACTCCCGGCAATGGGACAAACCACACATAAAACTAATCCCGCCCGGTGAGTACCGGGCGGGTGCCGTGGAAAAGGCGGTTCCGAAGGCCGTCCGGCGGTCGGCCCCTACGTCATCCGTCCTATTTGACGGCTCCGGCGGTGAGTCCTGCCTGGACCTGACGCTGGAAGGCGACGTAGACGACCAGCACCGGGAGCACGGCGATCATCATGCCCGCCATCAGCGCGCCCCAGTCGTTCTCGTAGCCCTGCTGGAGGGCGATCATGGCCAGGCCCTGGGTCAGCACATACCGGTCCTCGTCCTGGTTGAGCACCATCGGCAGCAGGTACTGGTTCCACTGACCGAGGAAGTTGAAGATCCCGACGCTGATCAGCCCGGGCCGGGCCATCGGTAGCATCACCTGGAAGAACGTCCGGGTGTGCGAGGCCCCGTCGATCATCGCGGCCTCGGCCACCGACGTCGGCAGGGTCCGGAAGAAGGCCGTCAGGAAGAAGACCGTGAACGGCAGCGAGTAGGCGATGTAGACGAGGACCAGCCCGTGGTGCGTCGCCAGCAGCGAGCTCCCGGGGAAGTCCCTGAGCACGAAGAACAGCGGGATGACCAGCATGAACACCGGGAAGGACATCCCGGCGACGAAGAGGTGGTGGATCAGCCGGTTCCCGGGGAACGTGAAGCGCGCCAGGACGTAGGCCGCCATCGCCCCGAGCACCATCGTGCCGGTGAGCGAGCCTCCGACCACGATCGCCGTGTTGAGGAAGTACCGGCCCATGTTCGCCTTGTTCCAGGCGTTGGACCAGTTCTCCCAGTGGAGCACGGACGGCGGCGACCAGGGCGAGCCGAGGATGTCCCCGCTGGTCTTGAAGGAACTCCACAACACCCAGAGCAGCGGTACGCCCACCATCAGCGCCCACAGCACGAGGATGCCGTGCGAGAAGACGTTCAGCACGCCGCCGCTGCCCGCGGCCGCGGCGGCCTTCGCGCGGGCCGTCCTGCCGGGTGCCCGCCGGCCGTCCGGGACGGCGCCCTCCTTGGTCACCGCGTCGGTGCGGGTCGTCATCCGTCCCCCTGGGATTCGGTCCGTCCGGAAGCTAGAACTCGATCCGCTCACGGCGCGCGAAGCGCAGCGTGAGCACCGCGAACGTCATGGTGACCACGAGCATCGCGACGCCCATCGCGGAGGCGTAGCCGAACTGGCTGTCACGGAAGGCGGTCTGATAGAGCCTCAGCGGCATGACGTCGGTGGCTCCGTCGGGGCCGCCCATGTTCACCGACATGATCTGGACGAGCGCGAACGCGTCCAGGGCGATGATCCCCATGTACACCCAGCCGGTCTGGACGGTGTCCCACAGCAGCGGCAGGGTGATCCGCGAGAAGGTGTGGAACCGGCCCGCGCCGTCGAGCAGCGCCGCCTCGTAGATCTCGCGGGGGACCGACGCCATGGCCGCGGAGAAGAGCACCACGTAGAAGCCGACGTGCGACCAGACCATGACGGCGCTGATACAGGCCAGGGCGAGGTCCTTCTCGCCCAGCCAGGAGTTCTGGAGGGCGTCGAGGCCGATCGCGCCGAGCAGCGAGTTGAGCATCCCGTCTTCGGGGTCTGGGTTGTAGATGTTCCACCAGATCACCGCGATGACCGTGACGGAGACGACCTGCGGGAAGAAGAAGACCAGCTTGTAGAGGCGGGAGCCGGCCACGCCGGTGACGGCCTCGTTCCTCCGGCGCCGGCCGCCGATGTTGAGCAGGGAGGCGAAGAGGAGGCCGAGGCCGAGGGTGACCGCGGGGACCGCGGCCAGCATGTAGACGTTGTGGCGCAGGGCGTTCCAGAAGTCCTCGCTGCTCCAGAGCTTCCGGAAGTTGTCCAGGCCGACGAAGCGCGCGGTGCCCACCAGACCCGACCAGTCCGTCATGGCGATCTGGAAGGCCTGGACGAACGGCGAGATCACGAAGATCCCGTAGACCAGGAGGGGCAGGGCCAGGAAGCCCACGATGAATCGGTACTTGCCGTGTTCCATGGTGCTTCGCGGCCTTCCCCTCGTCGGTCCAAACGGCCCGGTCGGACCGGCGTCAGGCGGAGCGCTTGAACTTCTGCACGGCGTCGTCCCCGGCGACCGCGTCGGCGTACTCCTGGGTCTTCCTGATCCAGTCCGCGGCCTTGAGGTCACCGGTGAGCAGCTGGCTGGTGAGGCCGCCGATCTTGTCGTCGGTCAGTGCGGGGTACCACTCCTGGAGCTGAATGCTGATCAGGTTGTCGCCGGCCGCCTTGAAGGCCTTGCTGGCGGACGCGAGCCCCGGTGACAGGGTCATGCCCTCCGTGGCGTCCACCACGCAGGTCAGCGACTTGACCTTGGTGGCGAAGTTCTGCGCGTGCTTCCTGGAGAGCATGATGCGCAGCAACTCCATGCCGCCGGCCGGGTTCCTACCCATCCTCGGGACGATGTACGGCTCACTCGGCTCGGCGCGCAGGCTGCCCGCCGGCATGCCGTCGTCCGGGCCGCCGCCGAAGAGCGCGCCGACGGCCATACCGAAATCGGCGGGGGTGGTGGGCCCGGCCTCGTTCTCGACCCAGGAGCCGTTGGGGATGAAGACGGCCTTGCCCTTGGTCCACGCCGTCTGGGACTGGATGTGGGTCAGGCCCTGGCTCCCTTCGAGGAAGAAGCCCTTGGCGGCCAGCTCCTCGTAGTGCCCGACGACCTGCGCCACGGCGTCGTTGGAGAGCCAGGCGCGCGGCTCCAGGTTGTCGATGGCGATCCACTTCTCCATCCCGCCGATCTTGGCGATCTGGGCGAAGAGGTTGAAGTGGACGTAGTAGGGATACTTGCCGGGGTACGTCCAGGGAGCGATGCCCGCCTTCTTGATCGCGCCGCAGAGCGCGACCATCTCGTCGAGGGTCTTCGGGTACGCCCAGCCCCTGGACTCGAGCAGCTTCTGCGAGTACCAGGAGCCGTAGACCGTGAAGGCGTAGTACAGCACGTCGACGACGTCGCCGTGCCGCCCCTTCTCGATGGTGCTGGGATGGATGGTGTCGCGGACCTTCCTGGCGGGATCGTCGAGGGACGCCGCGTCGAGGAGCGGGGCCAGGTCCTGGAGCTGCTTCTGGCTGGACAGCTTGTTCATGTCCAGGTGGTCGGCACCGGAGTTGTCGATGACGTCGGGCGGATTGCCGCCGGCGAAGCGCGGCGTCAGCTTGGGGCCGACCTGCTGCGTCCCGGTGTGCTTCACCTCGGCGCCGTAGGTCGCCCGGTAGTCCGCCTCGGCGTCCTTGGCGTACTGGTCGCCGAGTCCGCCCTTGAAGATGAACGCCTCCAGCGGGGCGCCCTCCTTCACTCCGAGCGGGTTCTTCGGGGACGTCTTGCCGCCGGGAGCCTTGCCGGCCTTGTCGTCGCCGCCCCCGCCGCCCGTGGCGCAGGCGGACAGGAGGCTCATCGTCGGTACGGTGATCAGGCCGAGCGCCGCGGAGCGTTTGATCAGGTCGCGGCGGCCGAGGCCCTCAGGGTCGTGGACGGAGATGGATCCCATGCGCAAGTCCTCGCCTTCTCCAGGACTGGGGCGGTGACCGGTCGCCCGTACGGACTCGCCCGTGGGCGAAGGGCCCCGCCACCGCGGTCGGTGAAGCTGGGTCGTGCACGGTCTCGACGGGAGCGCAGGACGGCGCGGTGCAGGCCGGCTGAGGATCCGAGCCGTCCCCGTCCCCCGGTCCGCGACCGATGGTTCCGGCACCACGGACCCCGACAGGTATAGTCCTGTCCCCGCCGACTGAGCAAGATCGGGCGCAGGGTTGAACGCCAGACTTTCCCGAGTCGAGACCTCGCCGAAACCTCACTTCGAAAACCTCCGGACACCCCTGGGGCCGGAGGGCGAACGTCCGGCCGCACTGCCGGAATCATCCTTCCCCCCACCCAACGCCCTTGACACCACTGGGCACTTGACCCACTACTGGTCCTGCGTTCTCGTTGACAACGTTGTCCATCCGCGTTCTTCGGAGGAACATCCGGAATGCTGCGCAGATCACGGCCCAGACACGCACCGGTCCTCGCCCTCGTGGCGCTCGCCTGCACACTCGTCGTCACCTCCCAGGGGGCCGCCGTCGCGCAGCCCGCCCGGCCCGCCGCCCCCGCCCGCGCGTTCGCCTCGTCCCTCGAGGCGGGCCAGCCGCAGCCGGACTGGCGCAGCACCGTCGACACCGCGCCCGACGGGACGAAACGGTCCGCCGGCGTCGACGGCGGCTTCACCAGCGGAATCCCGGGCAATGTCACCGACCGGGTCACCGACGTCCGGGCGAGCGCCGAGAACACCGGGGCGGGCGAGGTCAAGGAGAACCTGGTCGACGGACAGCCGAGCACCAAATGGCTGGCCTTCGAGAAGACGGCGTGGCTGGAGTTCGACCTCGACGAACCGGTCAAGGTCGTGACGTACGCACTGACTTCGGCGAACGACGCCGCGTCGCGCGACCCGCGGAACTGGACGCTCAAGGGGTCCGCGGACGGCCGGGAGTGGACGGCCCTGGACACCCGGGAGGGCGAGACCTTCCCGGAGCGCCTCGGCACCAGGACGTACGGCTTCAGCACCGGCACGGCGTACCGGCACTTCCGGCTGGAGATCACGGCGAACAACGGCGCCGGCCTCACCCAGCTCGCCGACGTCCAGTTCTCCGACGGGGACACCACCCGGCCCGTGCCCGAGGACATGCTGGTCGTGCCGGACCGCGGCCCGGGCGGCTCCCCGACCGCCAAGGCCAACGCCGGTTTCACCGGCGTACGGGCACTGCGCTACGCGGGCAACCACACGGCGGACGGCCGCGGTTACTCGTACAACAAGGTGTTCGACGTGGACACGGCCGTCACCCGGGACACCGTGCTGTCGTACCGGATCTTCCCGTCCATGCCGGAGACCGACCTGAGGTACCCGGCCACCCGGGTGGCGGTCGACCTCGTGTTCGCCGACGGAACGCTGCTGAGCGATCTGGGCGCCCGGGACACCCACGGGGGCCGGCTCTCCCCCCAGGGGCAGGGCGAGGCGCGGACGCTGTACGTCAACCAGTGGAACGAGGTGTCGGCGCGGATCGGCACGGTCGCGGCGGGCCGGACCGTCGACCGGATCCTGGTGGCCTACGACGCTCCCGACGGCCCGGCGAAGTTCCAGGGCTGGATCGACGACATCCGGCTCGCGCCGACGCCCCCGGAGAAGCCCCTCGCCCGTCTCTCGGACTACGTCTCGACCACCCGTGGCACCAACTCCAGCGGATCGTTCTCGCGCGGCAACACCTTCCCCGCGACGGCCGTGCCGCACGGCTTCAACTTCTGGACGCCGGTGACCAACGCCTCGTCGAAGAGCTGGGTCTACGAGTACGCCCGCGCCAACAACGCGGCCAACCTGCCCACGCTCCAGGCGTTCGGCGCCAGTCACGAGCCCAGCCCCTGGATGGGTGACCGGCAGACCTTCCAGCTGATGCCGTCCGCCGCGGCGGGCACGCCCGACGCGTCACGCTCCGAGCGGGCCCTGCCATTCCGGCACGACCAGGAGACCGCGAAGGCCCACTACTACGGCGTGACGTTCGAGAACGGCCTGAAGGCCGAGATCGCGCCCGCCGACCACGCGGCGATCATGCGTTTCCGGTTCCCCGGCGACGACGCGAGCGTCGTCTTCGACAACATCTCCAACGAAGGCGGGCTCACCCTTGATCCCTCCGCCTCCGCCTTCACCGGCTACTCGGACGTGAAGAGCGGTCTGTCGACCGGCGCCACCCGGATGTTCGTGTACGGCGTCTTCGACGCGCCCGTCACCGCGAGCGGCCCGCTGACCGGCGGCGGGGGCAAGGACGTCGCCGGCTACATGCGGTTCGCGCCGGGCGCCGGCCGTACGGTCACCCTTCGCATCGCGACCTCGCTCATCGGCATCGACCAGGCGAAGAAGAACCTCGCCGACGAGATCCCGCCGTCCGCGACCTTCGAACAGATCAGGAACCGCGCCCAGCGGGCCTGGGACGACCTGCTCGGGCGGGTCGAGGTCGAGGGCGCGAACCACGACCAGCTGACCACGCTCTATTCCAGCCTCTACCGGCTGTACCTGTACCCCAACTCCGGTTTCGAGAACACCGGCACCGCGGCGCGGCCGCGCCTGCGGTACGCCAGCCCGTTCTCGCCGCAGACCGGCCCGGACACCCCCACCCACACCGGCGCCAAGATCGTCGACGGCACCGTCTACGTCAACAACGGCTTCTGGGACACCTACCGCACGGCCTGGCCCGCCTATTCCTTCCTCACCCCGGAGCGGGCCGGGCGGCTCGTCGACGGCTTCGTCCAGCAGTACAAGGACGGCGGCTGGATCTCCCGCTGGTCCTCGCCCGGCTACGCCGACCTGATGACCGGCACCAGCTCCGACGTCGCCTTCGCCGACGCCTACGTCAAGGGCGTGCGGTTCGACGCCGAAGCCGCGTACGAAGCGGCCCTGAAGAACGCGACGGTCGCCCCGCCGCACTCCGGAGTGGGCCGCAAGGGCATGGAGACCTCGCCGTTCGCCGGCTACGCGAACACCGCGACCCATGAGGGACTGTCATGGTCCCTGGAGGGATACCTCAACGACTACGGCCTCGCGAAGATGGGCGAGGCCCTGCACCGGAGGACCGGCAAGCAGCGCTACAAGGAGGAGGCGGACTACTTCCTCAACCGCGCCCGCAACTACGTCAGGCTCTTCGACCAGCGGGCAGGCTTCTTCCAGGGCCGCGACCCCAAGGGTGTCTGGCGGGTGCCGTCCGACAGCTACGACCCCCGCGTCTGGGGCTATGACTACACCGAGACCAACGGCTGGGGCTATGCGTTCAGCGCCGTCCAGGACAGCCGCGGCCTCGCCAACCTCTACGGCGGGCGGGAAGGCCTCGCCAGGAAACTCGACACCTACTTCTCCACCCCGGAGACCGCGTCGGCGGAGTTCGTCGGCTCGTACGGCGGCGTCATCCACGAGATGACCGAGGCCCGTGACGTCCGGATGGGCATGTACGGGCACAGCAACCAGGTCGCCCACCACGCCGCCTACATGTACGACGCGGCCGGGCAGCCCTGGAAGACCCAGGAGAAGGTCCGCGAGGTGCTGCGCCGGCTCTACACCGGCAGCGCCATCGGCCAGGGCTACCACGGAGACGAGGACAACGGCGAGCAGTCCGCCTGGTACCTCTTCAGCGCGCTCGGCTTCTACCCGCTGGTGATGGGCAGCGGCGAATACGCCATCGGCTCACCGCTCTTCACCAAGGCCACCGTGCACCTGGAGAACGGCCGGGACCTGGTGGTGAAGGCCCCGCGCAACAGTGCCCGGAACATCTACGTCCAAGGCGTGAAGGTCGACGGCAGGCGCTGGAACTCCACCGCGCTGCCGCACGCCCTGCTCGCCCGGGGAGGCACGCTCGAATTCACGATGGGACCGCGTCCCTCGGCGTGGGGCACGGGCCGGGACGCCGGTCCCGTCTCCATCACCCGGGACGACGAGGTCCCGGCACCGGCCGGGGACCGTATCGAGGGCACCGGTCCGCTGTTCGACGACTCCTCGGCGACATCGGGTTCCTTCACCTCGGTGGACCTGCCGGTCCCGTCCGCGACCCGTGCGGTCCGGTACACGCTCACCTCGTCGGCGCGGGACAGGGCACCGACGGGCTGGGTGCTCCAGGGCTCGCACGACGGGGCCGCGTGGACCGATGTGGACGAACGGTCCGGCGAGGCGTTCACCTGGGACCGGCAGACCCGGGTCTTCACGGTCGCGCGTCCGGGGGCGTACGAGCGGTACCGGCTGGTGACGGCCACCGGTGCGCCGGTGGTGCTGGCGGAGACCGAACTGCTCGCGTAGCGGTCGGCGCGTGCTGGCGTCCCGGCGTACGGCGTCCCGCCCCAGCCGGATGGGCCGGAAGTGCCGACCCGGCGCGCGCGGAAAGGCCGGCGCAGATGGAAGGGCCGGCGCATGCGGAAGGGCCGCACCCGAGCAGTGCGGCCCTTCGCCAAGGCGCAGGCCTTACTTGCGGATCAGGCTCCGCAGCACGAACTGCATGATGCCGCCGTTGCGGTAGTAGTCCGCCTCACCGGGGGTGTCGATACGGACGACCGCGTCGAACTCGACGCCCGTGTCGGTGGTGACCTTCATGGTGCGCGGCGTGGTGCCCTCGTTGAGCTCGGTCACGCCGGAGATGGAGAAGGTCTCCTCGCCGGTCAGGCCGAGGGACTCCGCCGAGGCGCCCTCCGGGAACTGCAGGGGCAGGACGCCCATGCCGATGAGGTTCGAGCGGTGGATGCGCTCGTAGGACTCGGCGACGACGGCCTTGACGCCGAGCAGCGCGGTGCCCTTCGCCGCCCAGTCGCGGGACGAACCGGAGCCGTACTCCTTGCCGGCCAGGACGACCAGCGGGATGCCCTGCTCGATGTAGTTGCGGGAGGCGTCGTAGATGAAGGAGACCGGGCCGCCCTCCTGCGTGAAGTCACGCGTGTAGCCGCCCTCGGTGCCCGGCGCGATCTGGTTGCGCAGGCGGATGTTGGCGAACGTACCGCGGATCATGACCTCGTGGTTGCCGCGGCGCGAGCCGTAGCTGTTGAAGTCGCGGCGCTCGACGCCGTGCTCCGTGAGGTACTTGCCGGCCGGGGTGTCGGCCTTGATCGCGCCGGCCGGGGAGATGTGGTCGGTGGTGACCGAGTCGCCCAGCTTGGCGAGGACGCGGGCGCCCTCGATGTCGCTGACCGGGGCCGGGTCCATCGTCATGCCCTCGAAGTACGGGGGCTTGCGGACGTAGGTGGACTGCGGGTCCCACTCGAAGGTGTTGCCGGTCGGGATCGGCAGCGCCTGCCACTGGGCGTCGCCGGCGAAGACGTCCCGGTAGGACGAGGAGAACATGTCCTGGCCGATCGCGGCGGCGACGACCTCGTTGACCTCGGCCTCGGAGGGCCAGATGTCCTTCAGGAACACCGGGTTGCCGTCGGTGTCGGTGCCGATGGCGTCACGGGTGATGTCGACCTTCATGGAGCCCGCGATGGCGTACGCGACGACCAGCGGCGGGGACGCCAGGTAGTTCATCTTGACGTCGGGGTTGATCCGGCCCTCGAAGTTACGGTTGCCGGAC
The DNA here is from genome assembly GCF_055573115.1 of Streptomyces sp. NPDC030222. NCBI lineage: Bacteria > Bacillati > Actinomycetota > Actinomycetes > Kitasatosporales > Streptomycetaceae > Streptomyces > Streptomyces sp. NPDC030222. The sequence goes on along the minus strand of NZ_JBVICA010000005.1, from coordinate 349,796 downwards.
AGCACCGAGGTGACGGCCAGGTCGTGCTCGTTGACGGCCTTGGAGACCTCCTCCGGCAGCGGGCCGGAGTTGCCGATGCAGGTGGTGCAGCCGTAGCCGACCAGGTTGAAGCCCAGCTTGTCGAGGTACGGGGTGAGGCCGGCACGGTCGTAGTAGTCCATGACGACCTTGGAGCCCGGGGCGAGCGTGGTCTTGACCCACGGCTTGCGGGACAGGCCCTTCTCGACCGCCTTCTTGGCCACCAGCGCGGCGGCGACCATGACGTACGGGTTCGAGGTGTTGGTGCAGGAGGTGATCGCGGCGACGGTGACGGCGCCGTGGTCGATCTCGTAGCTGGTGCCGTCGGGGGCGGTGACCAGGGTCGGGCGGGTCGGCACGCCGTTGTGGACGGCCGGGGCGTCGGAGGCCGGGAAGGACTCCTTGCCCGCCTCGTCGCTGTCGTCGACGTAGTTGCGGACGTCCTGGGCGAACTGCTCGGCGGCGTTCGCGAGGACGATGCGGTCCTGCGGGCGCTTCGGGCCGGCGATCGACGGCACGACGGTGGAGAGGTCGAGCTCCAGCTTCTCGGAGAAGTCGGGCTCGGCGGCCGGGTCCAGCCAGAGGCCCTGCTCCTTGGCGTACGCCTCGACGAGGGCGACCTGCTGCTCGGAGCGGCCGGTCAGGCGCAGGTAGTTCAGGGTCTCGCCGTCGATCGGGAAGATCGCGGCGGTGGAGCCGAACTCCGGCGACATGTTGCCGATGGTGGCGCGGTTCGCGAGGGAGGTGGCGGCGACGCCCTCGCCGTAGAACTCGACGAACTTGCCGACGACACCGTGCTTGCGGAGCATCTCGGTGATGGTCAGCACCAGGTCGGTGGCGGTGGTGCCGGTGGGCAGCTCGCCGGTCAGCTTGAAGCCGACGACGCGCGGGATCAGCATGGAGACCGGCTGGCCGAGCATGGCGGCCTCGGCCTCGATGCCGCCGACGCCCCAGCCCAGTACGCCGAGGCCGTTGACCATGGTGGTGTGCGAGTCGGTGCCGACGAGCGTGTCGGGGTACGCCTGGCCGTTGCGGACCATGACGGTACGGGCCAGGTGCTCGATGTTCACCTGGTGCACGATGCCGGTGCCGGGCGGGACGACCTTGAACTCGTCGAAGGCGGTCTGGCCCCAGCGCAGGAACTGGTAGCGCTCCTTGTTGCGGCCGTACTCCAGCTCCACGTTCTGCGCGAAGGAGTCCGGGGTGCCGAACTTGTCGGCGATGACGGAGTGGTCGATGACCAGCTCGGCGGGGGCCAGCGGGTTGATCTTCGCCGGGTCGCCGCCGAGCTCCTTGACGGCCTCACGCATCGTGGCGAGGTCCACGACACAGGGCACACCGGTGAAGTCCTGCATGATCACGCGGGCCGGCGTGAACTGGATCTCCTGGCTCGGCTGCGCCTGGGAGTCCCAGTCGCCGAGCGCGCGGATGTGGTCGGCGGTGATGTTGGCGCCGTCCTCGGTACGGAGCAGGTTCTCCAGCAGCACCTTCAGGCTGTACGGGAGGCGGGCCGAGCCCTCCACCTTGTCCAGCCGGAAGATCTCGTACGACTCGTCGCCCACGCGCAGCGTGCTGCGGGCGTCGAAGCTGTTCGCCGACACGATGGTCTCCTTCATCAATGTGCGCGTTCTCTCAGCATCCTGCCGCCAGGACGTGTCGCCGATCCGCTAAGGTAAGGCTTAGTTAGGTCACCCTTACCCCGGTGGGCGGCTGCGGTGCGCCTTCCGACAGATATCTCGATGTCGAGATAACTCTAGTACATCAATCCACCATGCACCGAGGCATGTCCCCGGAGCATCCGGAACGGCGTTCGACGAGGCGGCCGCCACTCCGGGCACACTGGACCGGATCCGCCGAATCCGCACCCGGGCACACCGGGCCGCCCCTGCAAAGTGAGCGACCTCACGCACCCCCTTCCGCGCCCCCTTCGCGAGGCAAGACCGATAATTCACCCATTCAGCCGGGTTATTCGGCATGCACCAATAAATGGCCTAATCATGAGTAAAGGCCGCACATCCACCTGACACCACCTCACCAGACCGGTGACCTGCGCAATCTGCCTCCGCGTCACCCGAATGCCACACCCGCCCCAGGAGGTATCTCATATCTGAGATAGCCTGCCGCCATGACCGACGACTACCTCGTACGCATCGGCAAGCTCATCCGTGACGCACGACAGCACCGCGGCTGGACTCAGGCACAACTGGCAGACGCGCTCGGCACCAGCCAGAGCGCGGTGAACCGCATCGAGCGCGGGAACCAGAACATCAGCCTTGAGATGATCGCCCGCATCGGTGAGGCCCTGGACAGTGAAATCGTGTCCCTGGGGTATGCGGGACCCATGCATCTCCGCGTGGTCGGCAGGCGCCGGCTCTCCGGCGCCATCGACGTCAAGACGAGCAAGAACGCGTGCGTGGCCCTGCTCTGCGGCTCCCTGCTGAACAAGGGCCGCACGGTGCTGCGACGAGTGGCCCGTATCGAGGAGGTCTACCGGCTGCTGGAGGTCCTGCACTCCATCGGTGTCCGCACCCGGTGGATCAACGAGGGCCGCGATCTGGAGATCGTGCCGCCCGCCGAGCTGGACCTCGACTCGATCGACGCGGGAGCCGCGCGCCGGACCCGCAGCATCATCATGTTCCTCGGCCCGCTGCTGCACCGGCTCGACCGCTTCCGGCTGCCCTACGCGGGTGGCTGCGACCTCGGCACCCGGACCATCGAGCCGCACATGATCGCCCTGCGCCGGTTCGGTCTCGACATCACCGCCACCGAGGGGCTGTACCACGCGGAGGTCGACCGCAGCGTCGCCCCCGAGCGGCCCATCGTGCTCACCGAGCGCGGCGACACCGTGACCGAGAACGCCCTGCTGGCGGCCGCCCGGCACGACGGCGTCACCGTCATCCGCAACGCCTCCTCCAACTACATGGTCCAGGACCTGTGCTTCTTCCTGGAGGCCCTCGGCGTACGCGTCGACGGCATCGGCACCACCACGCTCACCGTGCACGGTGTGCCGAACATCGACGTGGACGTCGACTACTCCCCCTCCGAGGACCCGGTCGAGGCGATGAGCCTGCTCGCCGCGGCCGTGGTGACCGAGTCGGAGCTGACCATCCGCCGGGTGCCGATCGAGTTCATGGAGATCGAGCTCGCGGTGCTGGAGGAGATGGGCCTCGACCACGACCGCTCCCCCGAGTACACCGCCGACAACGGCCGCACCCGGCTGGTGGACCTCACCGTCCGGCCCTCCAAACTGGAGGCGCCGATCGACAAGATCCACCCCATGCCGTTCCCCGGCCTCAACATCGACAACGTGCCCTTCTTCGCGGCCATCGCGGCCGTCGCCCAGGGCAAGACCCTGATCCACGACTGGGTCTACGACAACCGCGCGATCTACCTCACGGACCTCAACCGCCTCGGCGGCCGCCTCCAGCTCCTCGACCCGCACCGCGTCCTGGTCGAGGGTCCCACCCGCTGGCGCGCCGCCGAGATGATGTGCCCTCCGGCCCTGCGCCCCGCCGTCGTCGTCCTCCTGGCGATGATGGCCGCGGAGGGAACGTCGGTCCTGCGCAACGTGTACGTCATCAATCGCGGCTACGAGGAGCTCGCGGAGCGACTCAACTCGGTGGGTGCGCAGATCGAGATCTTCCGGGACATCTGAAGGTTCTAAGAGAAAGCATCGTGAAACCCCTCCTGACCTGCAGAAATAGGCGGCAGGAGGGGGATCGTAGGCACCTCTGGGACTTTCCTGGGACTTCTGGCCGGGCGCGGAGGCTCTGAGTGACAGGGCACATCACGTGATCCATCATCGGAGTCGGCCTGAAAGGATCGCAGAGTCCGTCCTGCTCAGGGCTGAGCAGACTGCGGCAACCAGCTCACCCGGGGATCCGCCCCCGCTCGCTCCGGACGCAGCTCGCACATCATGACCCTCGCACCATCTCCGGCCGCCATAATGGACTCATGCCCTCCAGCTCACAGCACCCCGCGCCCACCCCGAGGGACGTCTCGGACGCGGACGCCAAGGACCTCGCGCTGTATCGGGAGAAGTTCCGGTGCCGTCTTCCGGAGTCGCTGGACGAGTTGCACGGCCCGACCCAGGGGGTCGTGGATCTGCCGCTGCACATGGCCTGGTCCGGGATGACCTCATACGACCTGGGCAAGCCGCGCCAGCGCATGGGCCTGTACCGCACCGTCCTGCACGAGGGCCTGCACGACGACCTGCCCCGCTACCTCAACCAGGACCTGCTCCTCCAGCTGTGGCCGGTGCTGCGCACCCTCGTCGGCCGCAGCGTGCGCGCCGTATGGGAAGATGCCTTCCCCGAGCTCGCCTCCCGGACCCGGGCAGCCGCGTGACGGACATGCCGGAGCTGCACACGCGGCTCCTGGCGGATGTGATCGCGCTCGGTTCCCCGTATCCACTGGTTCTCACCGGTGGATACGCCGTGCGGGCACACCGCCTCGTGAATCGCCCCAGCCAGGACCTCGACGTCGCCACCGAGAACCCGGCGCCCATGGCCGACATCGCCGCCACGCTCCGCGCTGGCCTGGAAGCCCGCGGCTGGAAGGTGCACGCGCTGGAGACTGCCCCGCTGTCCGCCCGCTTCACCGTGTCCGACCCGGCCACCGGGCAGGAGTGCGAGGTCGACATCCTCAAGGAGATCTTCTGGCGGCCGGTCACCCAGAGCCCGTACGGGCCCGTCCTCGCGGAGGAGGACGTGATCGGGACCAAGGTCCGCGCCCTCGCCGACCGCGGAGCGCCCCGCGACCTGATCGACGTGTTCGCAGCCTCCCGCCGCTGGACCAATGCCGAGCTCGAGGAGTTCGGCCGCCGCCACGCCCGCGGCCGCTTCGAGCGCGAGGATCTGCAATCGAACCTCACGGGCGCCGAGTGGACCGACGACGAAGCCTTCGCCGCCTATGGGCTCGATGACGCCACCATCACCGCTCTCCGCTCTTGGGCCGTGGAGTGGGCCGACGACCTCGCGGCCCGTCTCCTCGAAGAGGCCGATGATCCGGACATCGACTGATCACATCCGGATGAGACTGCATCTGCCGTCGATCAGAGCAAGAAACGAAGTGAGTGGGTGGGACAGCAGTAGATTACGGGCTTGTCCCACACCAAGCACGCCGGGCAGACCCTGGGGAGATCAGCCGGAGGTCGTATGGGGCCGAACGGCCGGAGCAATGCCTAGACCCAGGACATCAGGGTGGGCGCGGCAGAGGCTGAGGGCGGCACGTCTCAGCCTCTGCCCGGGCATACGGCCCGCAGGCGGGTGGCCCAAGCAGCCGACTACAGGTGAAGTCCGACGTGGTTCACGATGAAACGCTTCCCATCGGAGTCGAGGGCGAAGTAGATCCGTCCGACCTCGTTGGGTGACACCGCGTCCCGGACCTTGATGTGCGGCAGTCCGTCGCAGCGCTTCCCGTCAAACATGAAGTAGCGCTTGTCCTTGTCCTTGCTCAGCTTCTCGTCGCTGGGCGCGTACTTCAGTCCGTGGTTGTCGTAGAACCACTGAGTCAGCCTAGGCATATTGCCAGGGTTGGCGTACAGGTCCATCGCGGCCTGCGCAAGAGCGATCAGCTGGTCGGTCATCTCCTGGGGGTACGGATAGCGCGAGTCCTTCCAAGCGCGCCCCGCTCTCGCCGTGAACACGATGTGCTCCTCCGACGCCTTGGTGAGAGCCTTGAAAGTGGGTACGGCGTCCGTTCCCAGGGCTGGGACCTCACTCCAGGCGTCGAGTACGGCTGCCTGTCCGCTCCCGCTCTTCGACAGGTCGAAGTACTGCTTCTTCCAGTAATCCCGGTCCTGGCGCAGCGCCTCGGCGGAAGCGGCGTCGTCTCGCGCCTTGTCGCGTTCCTCCACGCAGCTTTGTGCCATGTCCTTCCACGACCTGGCGTCCTCTTCGAGCTGTCGCACGCGCTTTTGCAGAGCTTCGAGTTCGGCGGTGGTGTCGCCGGCGGCCTGGGCACGCGACAGATACTCGGCCGCCCTGCGCGCGCCCGCGCGGTACGATGCCTGCCGCGCCCGCTCCCACGCCGTGTCACTGCCGCGAGCAATGACCGAGAGGTGGGCGAGTGACGGCATCAGCCGGCGTTCCACGAAGAACGGCTCGGACACCTCCTCACGCGAGTAGGCGGGATGCTCCAGGCCGAGGTCGGGCCAGACCAGTCGGGCGCCCCCGCTGGGTACGGCCATCTGTTCGTGAGCCCGGCGGACGGCCTGTGCGGTCACATAGTTCAAAGTCACCACCTGAGCCAGCCCGGCGAGTTGGCCCGAGGCATCGGCCGCCGCGCTCCACCCCGCCTGGTCCCTGGGGTGCACCAGGACAATGGGGAGGCGTGTGCGCAGCGCCAGGGAGTCGAGAAGTACGGTCGTGTGGCTCTCCTCGCGGATCCTCTCGTAGCGGCCCGTGGCGAGCTGGCTCAGCACCCGCACTTCAAGTTCCCGGTCGCCGAGCACCGCCCGCAGCAGGTTGGGGCGCTTGAGCGGAGGGTCCTGCACCGGCGCGATCCACCCGTCGGGGATCTCCCGGCCCATGACAATTCTGAGCCCGCCACCGCCTTCTTCCAACTGGGAAACGGTGACCCGGGTGACGAACTGGGCCGGACCTGCGGACAACGGCTGGTGGATGGTCAGGCGCAGGGCACGGGTGAGGTCGTCGCCCGCCACCGTCCAGCTCACTGTGCGATCGCCGTGGCCGGGACTCTTTCCGGCGAGCACCGCCCGGCCGTCTTGGTCGAATTCGGTCACCGACGGTGCCGGTATCCGTCCGCCGTGGCTGAGCCAGTCTGCAAGATGGTCACGTAGACGCTCATAGACGTGGCCCGGATGCTCCTGGGCAGACTGGATGTCAAAACTGACGGCATACAGCGCCTGCATGGCGGCTCCCCTCAGCCCAGATGCCCTGCGCATTGGACCGGTTGCTCCCGAACGCGGTCAGGGCTCCACTCGGAGAAACACCGTAATGCCGCCACGCCGAAGTCGGTAATTCCCTGCGCGGGGGCTTCGACGCCAACCGTCAGGGCAGCCGAAGGCCATACGTGCTGGTCACTGAGGGGCGGGGGCCTGCCTGTGCGGAGCTGCAACCGCTTCCGGGGGGAGCGCCTTCGCTCAGCGTGCATGTCGACGCTGAGCGTTCCGCGCCGACTGCGGCAGCTCCTCCCCGCTCAGCGTGGCGAGCACGAGGCTGCGCTGTCCTCGGAAGCTGCGGATGACCTGCTGGCGGACGAGGTCAGTACTGGTTCCGGTGGTGCCAATCTGGCCCGTCTCCACCAGACGTGAGAACAGCGTGTTGTCCAGGTAGGCCGGGACGTTCTTGTAGCCGAACCGGAGGGCACCGTGCCGTCCGTCCTTCAATCGGCCGTCGTCGCAAAGCGATTCGAACTGCCGACGGGAGAAGTACATCCCGTGGATCATCTCCGTCGTGTGCGGCAGCACGGAACGCGGATGACAGAGCTTGATCCAGCTCGGACTCGGGTCCAACCGCTGTTCGTCGGCGGGACCGGCCTGCATCTCCGCGTACCGGTCCAGGCTCCTCATCCGTTTCAGTTCCTTGGCGAGGTTCCGGTCGCTGTTCGGGTAGTAGAAGCCGCCTCGCTCGGCGTCGAGCTTCTTGTACTGCACGAGGACGAGGCTGTGGCGCGTGACGTTGTAGAAGATGATGTCGCAGCCGAGCGCCTGCTCCGCCGGGGTGCGGTTGGCGTTCGCAACCAACAGCGTACGGTCGTGTCCTGGAACCTGCGCCAGGCCACATGGTTGGTCTCATCGCTGAGCCATCCGTGCATCGCACGGGTGTCGTGGATGACGAGATGGTCCTCGAGTGCCGGCTGATCACTCATCCTGCCGGAACGGGCGGAAGGGTCCCGCGGACGCGGCCCCGGTGGGTCAAGCAACTCGTCTGGGTGGCGGGCTGCGCCCACCATGTCGAGGAACAGCGGGGGCACCGTGTCGTCGTACAGTTCCTCCGCAGGCGGGTCCCACTCCGCCAGCTGGGAAGCCTGCATCCCGGCCATGCGTGCGACGGCCAGGGTCGCGTCGCGCTGCAGAGCCACTTCCTGTGCCGCCCGCGAGTCGCCGAAGTCCCAGGACTCGATGGCCCCCTCGATCAGCTGGACCGCTTCGGTCAGCTCCGGCCGGAGCCGCAGGAGCAGGGCGCGTATCGCCTCGCCCGTCCCCTTGCTCTGCTGACCCTCCTCGACCAGATGGCGCCGCTGAGCCGCAGTCAGTCCGTCGAGCAGCTCGGCCAGTGGAAGGGGCCTGCGCAGGCGGCGCACATGAGTGACGCGCAGTTGCTGATCCTGGTCTCTGCCTCCGCGTTGGCGGACCGACTTCCCCACGCGGGTGACCTTGAAACGCCCGTTGGCGTCCATGGAGGCGATCAGGAGCAAGTGACGGCCCTTGGACCACAGGTCACGCCGGCGCGTGAACGACCACTGCCACTCGTACCGCCGGGATTGATGCAAGTCCTCAAGAAACTCCAGATACTCGTCCTCGTTGTCACGGCACTTGATGATCGCCACCATGGCCGTATTCTTACTGGCCCCTCTGACAGACGGGCCTCTTCTTGCCATCAACGCGGGCTGTTTGTGGAACCCTCCGGCCAGGTAGGCCACCTTCCCGTCGTTGCACAGTGCCTCGACCGTCTGCCCGTCCAGGTGCGGGTCCTGGGTGCGGGACTCCTTCGGGCACAGGAGCCACAGGCCGTGCGGTCCCTCCGCCGGTCGGCGAGCGGCTGCCTGGAGGGTGACCAGGAACGTACACCGCCCTCGCCCCCAGTACCGGGCGATCAGACCCGCGTCGTGGAGGAAGAGCACCGTGCGCGGTTCGGCGCAGCAGGCGGCGAGGTCACGAACATCAGCGCACACCGCGTCCGTACTCCTTGCACAGGGCCGAGATAGTGGCTGCGGGCGGCGTTCCCTGGGACTTTTCTGGGACTTCCGGCTACATCAACGGGCAAGAGCGTGAAACAACCCAAAGGCGATTCCTGCAAGTCAGCGACCCGCGTCCGCCCATTGCCGCAGGTCACGTGCCTGTCGGGTCTTTTCCGGGACATCTAGCTGGTGGTGCCATGCGCGGTGCCCGATGGCCGGCGCGGCAGCGGTGGCCGTACCGGGGTGGACGTGACGCGCTCCGAGGGCGCCCTGATACGGCTGTCGGGACGGACCCACCGGTCCGTGCTCGACCTGTAGGGCGAGGACCTCCACGTCGGGGCGCCTTTGAGGCCAGGCGTCCCGACGAACGTCTGCTGATTCCGGCGGGTCCGCCCACTTGCGGCGTTCTCGCGCACGATGGTTCAGGCTACGAGCAGGCGGAGGCCGAGCTCTGCCGCGTCGAGATCGGCGAGGTCGCGGTTGCGCTCGGCCCACCGGCCTGAGGAAAGGTCGTCGCGGAGCCTGTTCACCGCCCGCTGCTCGGCCTCCGGCCCGACTCTGGTCCATACCGATACCGCGCGGCGCACATGTTCCTCCAGGTACGCCTCGGGCCGGCGCCAGTAGGCCTCGAAGAAGCCGTCGGCGCAGTCCCACGGAATGAGCACCGGCTCGATGCGAGCCCCGATCGCGCGGGCCAGCCGGTCCACCGGGGGCCGGCCGGCGACGAGGCCGGCGACCTCGGGCAGGTAGTCGCGGGTGAGCCAGAACCGGTGACGCCATCCGGCGTCACCGGCGTCGTGCGTGAACACCACCACGCGCCGGGCCACTCGCCGCATCTCGCGCAGCCCGGCGACCGGGTCCTGCCAGTGATGAACGGTGCTGAAGGCCATCGCCGCGTCGAAGGACTGGTCTTCGAACGGGAGGCTCTCCGCGGCGGCGGCCACGCATGGCGCCGCGCTCGCGGGACGCTGCGCCCGCATGACCGCCGACGGTTCCACCGCGGTCACGTCACGGTCCGGGGGTTCGTAGGAGCCGGTGCCGGCGCCCACGTTCAGTACCGTCCGTGCGTCCCCGAGCGCATCCCAGATCCTCGCGGCGATCCGCGGCTCGGTGCGTCGCGTCGCTGGGTAAGCGGACCCGATCACGTCGTACAACTGCGCGCCGAATACCTTCAGTTGTTCCTCTGAGGTTGTCCTGATCCCCATTGCCCGTGCCTCCAGTTCCCTGTCTATGGCCGTCACCATGGCAGCAGCGCGGTCGCGCTGTTCCAGCAGCAGGCCGCGCAGCCGGTGCAGGTGCGCGACCGCGTCGGTGTCCGGGTCGTCGACCAGATCCGCGATTTCGCGCAATCCGAAGCCCAGTCGCCGGTAGGCGAGCACCTCCCGGAGTCGCTCCACGTCGCCCGCCGAGTAGGCCCGGTATCCGGCCGCGGTCCGCGCGGACGGCTGCACGAGGCCGATCTCGTCGTAGTGATGCAGCGTGCGGACGCTCACGCAGGCCAGCGCGGCCACGCGTCCCACGGTCAGGTGTTCCTCCACGCCACCGACGATGCGGCATGACGCCACGTGAGGGTCAAGCGCTTCGCCCCTGGTACTGCGCGCGGCTCCACCGCCGCGCCGGCCAGTAGCTTCAGGCTGTCGAGCGGTCGTGGCCGCAGCCGGACAGCCGGCGACGCTGCGGTCACCGTGCCCAGGAAGACCGCCGGGCCTCCGAGGTCGGTATGGGCAGACAGCGCGCCGAGCTGTACGTGGGCCGTGTCCCGCGTCGGCTCCGGCCGACGGGGCACTGGACCACCCGGAGCCCCCGCCCCGGCACCGAGCCGGCCAACGGGGGGCCTCGTCGCTTCCGGGTTCAGCCGAGGAAGGTCTGCCGCCACTCCAGCGGCGACATGGTCAGCGCGGCTTCGGCCAGTTCGCGGGCAGAGGCGGCGAGAGCACCTGGCCACCGGGCGCGAGCACTTCGCCGCCTTCAACGGCTGCGGCGGCCCCATGGGCACCGGTCGTCGCGGGCTCAGCCGCAGGCGCGCGCCCAGGCCCGGTCGTCGGCCGCTGCCTCCTCGCCGGCGCTCACGCATTCCTGCACCAGCGTCGGCCTCTCCTCGTGCCCGCGCCCGTCGCAGGACAGCGTGTCGGCCAGCCGCTCGCGCGCGTACACGCGGGTCAGTTCGGGGAATGCGTAGTGGATCGCGTCGTTCTCCCACCGGACGATGGTGATCAGATGGCTGTCGACGAAGCGCTGGAGCAGGCGCTCCACCGTGCGGTTGTCGCTGCCGAGGAGTTCGACGACGGCCTCGGCGGTGAACTCGCCGGGCGGGAGGATGCTCAGCAGCCGGAAGACGCTCCGCTCCACACGGCCGAGCCCTTCGTAGGTGGCGTCGTAGCGGGACCGTACGTCGAGTTCACCGAGACGGAGCTCGTCCAGCAGCTTCTCGGAACAGGACAGCTGCAGGGCCAGGGTGGACAGGGGAAGCCCCGGGCTGCCGCAGAGGCGGCCCCCGATGCACCGCACCGCCAGGGGAAGACCGCCGACGGTCTCCACCAGCCGGCCGGCGGCGCGCCTCTCCCGCTGGACCCGGGCGGACCCGGCGATCCGGGAGAGCAGCTCGGTGCCCTCCGCGGTGTCCATGGCGTCCAGGTCGATGTTCCAGGCTCCGCCCAGGCCGTGCAGGCGCCTGCGGCTGGTGATGACGACGCCGCACTGCGGATCGCCGGGGAGCAGCAGGCCCACGTCGGACAGCAGCGACACGTCGTCCAGCAGGATCAGCAGCCGCCGGCCGACCGTGGTGGACCGGAACAGCTTGGACCGTTCCTCGAGGTCGGCGGGGATCTCGGATTCCGCGACCCCCAGGGCGCGCAGGAATCCATGGAGCACTTCGGCGGGGCCCGGGCCCGTGCCGCCGGAGCCGTGCAGATCCGCGTAGAGCTGTCCGTCCTCGAAGAACGACCGGACGGTGTGGGACATGTGTACGGCGAGCGCGGTCTTGCCCACTCCCGGCATGCCGCTGATGACCGCGACCGGGGTGGCCGTGCGGGGACGGGTGTGTTCCTCGTTCCCGGCCAGGACGGCGCGTGCCTGGCGGACGACGGAGTCGCGTCCCGTGAAGTCGCCGAGGTCCGGCGGAAGTTGCGCCGGGATGGGGACGCTCGGGGCGACGGGACGTGCCTCGGTCTCGGGGCGTGCGGCGGCGGCGGTCTGGTGGTGCTCGATCAGGACGGGCTGTCGGCGCTGCTCGTGCGCCGCCCCCACCGGGGCCTCGGACAATAACGCCTGGTGGAGTTCGCGGAGTTCCTGGCCGGGTTCGAGGCCGAGGTTGTCGATCATGCTGCGGCGCAGCACCTGATAGACCTCCAGCGCCTCGTGGCGGCGTCCGGACCGGTGGAGCGCGATCATCAGCGAGGCGTGCACGTTCTCGTGCAGCGGGCGGCTGAAAACGAGCGATTTCAGTTCGCTGATCAGTTCCTGATGGCGTCCCAGCCGGAGGTCCGCCTCGATCCGCAGGTCGAGGGTGCGCTCCCGGAACTCCTCCAGCCGTGTCACGTAGGAGGACAGCAGGCTGCCCGGCACGACGTCGACCAGAGCGGATCCCCGCCAGAGCGCCAGGGCCCGCTGCAGCACCTCGGCCGCTCCCGCCGGGTCCCCCTTCTTCAGGAGCGACTTTCCCTCGCCGGCCTCCACTTCGAATCGGTGGAGGTCGGTGCAGGCGTCGGGTATGACCAAGGTGTATCCCCCCGGCCTGGTGAAAAGAATTTCCTCCGAATGACGTTCCGCAAGGACCTTTCTGAGCTTGTAAATGTATGTCTGAAGCGTGGTCATCGCACTTGCGGGAGGATCGTTCTCCCATAGTTCGTCGATGAGCTCCGAGGTCTGTACGAGGGTGTTTCTCCGCATTACCAGGAGGGCGATCACCTGGCGTGGCTTGGGCGCGGTGGGAACTACATTGCGTATACCATCGAGAATTTCCAGCGGGCCAAGCACCCGGAAGTCCATCCCACATCCCCCGTTCAGTAACGCTGGCTTTGCTCGAGTTACCCATCTCTTTGTACAGGATTCATCCTGTCAATACCACAGGGCAAGGTCATTTACCCCGGCCCGGCGCACACTTCACGCCGCAGCGCACGGCCACCGCCCACGCGGCCGGAACACCCGCCCGCCTCGATCACCACTCCGGCGCCGGTGATGCACCCGGCCCGCACGCACGGGGTCACATGCGAGGGAGCCGCGGGCCATGACTGGAATGCACCCACGGGCAGCCGCCCGGGGCCGTGCGCGACCGTCCGGATTTCCACTTCGAATTCACGCCAACCCCTCACGGAAATTGGCCGGTTTGCGTTCGGTAAGGTCAGCGGAGCGTGAAAAGCGGTGACTGGATCACGGCCGGGACGGAGCGCCGGCGGTGACGGGTGGCGCCTCACTTCCGCTCCCGCTCGGACTCGCCACGATCCTGGCTCGAGTCCGGGAGGAGTCTCTCCGAGCGGTCCCCCGTCCAGGGGCCCGCCGTGCAGTCCCGTCGTCTCCCGCTCCGCTGCCGTGCGACGACGACTGCGCCCCGTTGGGACACCATCGTGTTCGTAACCCTCGCAGCTCGTCCTCGAGGAACGGTTGAGCCCGGTTCCGGACTCCAACCGGATGCGTGCCCGCCCCCGTTCGGGCCCCAGAGCGGCCCGAGTCGTCCGTGCGCCGCGCAGCCGGGGCACCGCGCGGTGCGGACCGGTGACGCACGCCGCGGCCTGCCTACGTCCAGAGGGATTCGAGTCCTTTGCGGGCGGCCCGCGCTGTACTGGGCCGTGCGCGCCGTCGACGGCCCGGCCTCCACCGGAGCGCGGTGGGCGGCGACCGGCGTACGAGGACACCGGTGACGGCCGTCCTCCCGACGCGGCGACGCGGAAGACCGCCGGGCACCCGGCACGGTCCTGTCCTCCGGCGCAAAGGAACCCTCTGGTGAACCGAGTCGTCCCGCCGCCCCCGTCACCGCCCGCGCTGCGGACGCTCCAGGAGCGGCTCGCGGGCTCGGCCCTCGCCGAGGAGAGCAGGGTCCGTCAGCCGTCTTCGTTCGCCTCGTGGTTCGCCGCCGCGCGCGAACGTTCCGCTCTCCGTGTCCGCCGGGTCGGACTCGACGGCCTCCGGGACTGGGAGAGGGAACCCGGCACGGGCGCGCTGCGGCACCGCAGCGGTGGTTTCTTCGCGATCGGCGGTCTGGACGTCCGTCTTCCCTCCGGTCCGGTGCCGCACTGGCAGCAGCCGATCATCCATCAGCCGGAGGTCGGCGTTCTCGGCCTGCTGGCGAAGGAGTTCGACGGAGTGCTGCATTTCCTCATGCAGGCCAAGGCCGAGCCGGGAAACAGGAACCACCTGCAGCTGTCCCCCACCGTGCAGGCCACCCGCAGCAATTACCAGCGGCTCCACAAAGGGCGCGCGGTGCCCTATCTGCGGTATTTCCAGGAGAGGGACCCGCACCACCTGATCGCCGATGTCCTCCAGTCGGAACAGGGCGCCTGGTTCTTCCGCAAGCGGAACCGGAACATCGTCGTCGAGGTCACCGAGGACGTCGTCGTCGAGGACGACTTCCGCTGGATGACGCTCGGCGAGATATACCGGCTGCTGGCGGTCGAGGACATCGTCAACATGGACACGCGGACGGCACTGTCCTGCCTGCCGCTGACCGGCGGCGGTCTCGACGGTCTGCCGGACACCGGCGACGCCTTCCGGGAGGCCCTGGTCCGCTCGTGCGCCGGGGAGCCGGCGGGTGTGCACACCATGGGCGAGGTGCTGAGCTGGATCACCGAGCACCGTGCCCGGCAGGAGCTCACCACCCGCCGGGTGCCGCTGGGCGAACTGCGTGACTGGCACAGCTCCCCGGAGCGGATCTCCCACGCCAGCGGCCGCTTCTTCTCCGTGATCGGTGTGGACGTCTCGGCCGGCAGTCGTGAGGTCGGCGGATGGTCCCAGCCCATGGTCGAGCCGCACGGGACCGGCGTGATCGCCGTACTGGTGAAGGAGATCGACGGTGTGCTCCACGTCCTGATGCGGGCCGGTACGGAGCCCGGCTATGTGGACGGGGTCGAGCTCTCCCCCACCGTCCAGTGCGTCCCCGAGAGCTATGAGGTGCTGCCCGGCGCGGCCCGGCCGCGCTTCCTGGACGACGTGCTGTCGGCCCCGCCGGAGCGGATCAGGTTCGCCTGTCTGCTCTCCGAAGAGGGCGGCCGGTTCCACCACGCCCTGAACCGCTACCTCGTCGTCGAGGCCGGTGACCGGGCCGGCGTCCTGGAGGACGGGGACCACCGCTGGCTGACGCTGCACCAGCTCGGCACCCTCCTGCGGCACAGCCACTACCTCAACGTCCAGGCCCGCAGCCTGGTGGCCTGCCTGCACAGCCTGCTCTCCCGCAGTCCCGGGGCGATGCCGGACCGGTGAGCGCCGGTGATACGGATGAAACGGACGAGTGGTGGGGGGGGGGGGGGGGGGGGGGGGGGGGAGAGGAAACACCCCCACCCACGCCAACCACCCCAACACCCAAAAAACAGCG
>NZ_JBVICA010000005.1:0-334380 GCF_055573115.1 Streptomyces sp. NPDC030222 | reverse complement strand
CTCTGTTCGGCGGGTAGCGTGTGTGGGAGGTGGGGGGGGTCCCCCCCCCCACCCCCCCCCCCCCCCTCCCCCCCCCCCCCCCCCCCCCCCCCCCCCCCCCCCCCCCACCACTCGTCGTACCGCCGTGGATCAGGCGGACCGCAGGGCGCGGTCGATCGCCAGACACTCGGCGTAGTCGGGCAGCAGCCCGTCCGAGGCCGCCTTCTCCAGGGTGGGTGCCGCGAGATCGCGCTCGGACAGGATCGGCTCGATGTCACCGGGAATGGGCAGGGCCAGTTCCGGGTCGAGAATCGACAGCGCCAGCTCGTTCTCCGGAACGTACTCCCCGGAGAGCAGATAGGAGACGACGGTGTCGTCCTCCAGCGCTACGAATCCATGGGCGACGCCGACCGGGAAGTACACGGCGCGGAATGTCACGGTGTCCAGCAGCACGGCATCCCAGCGGCCGAAGGTCGGTGACCCGACCCGGATGTCCACCGCGATGTCGAGCGTCTTTCCCCGCGCGCAGTACACGTACTTCCCGCATCCCGGCGGCGTCGTGGTGTAGTGCAGTCCGCGCACCACTCCCCGGCGCGACCTGCTGTGGTTCGTCTGTGCCACGCGGAACAGCGAATTCCCGGTGGCGGCCGAGAACGCCGACTCCTGATAAGGCGACAGAAAGATGCCGCGCTCGTCGTCGAACACCCGTGGCGTGAATTCGATTGCGCCCTCGACGGAGAGTTCCCGCGACTGCATGGTGGAAACCATAACCGACTCCGATTCAAAGCCTTGTTGCTCGGTCTGCGTTCCATGTGCGCCTGGGTCCCGTGTCCGGCGTGCCAGGATGGGGGGGTCCGCCACTGGGCCCGCGAGCTGCTGCCGATGATGGCCCCGGCATCTCGCACGTGCCTCAACGACGGCTGGACGCCGGACACCCCAAGGGGGCGTCCGGTGGATCAGGGGCGGACAGCCCGGGTCGTCCGGTGCCGTGGATTGCAGGGCGGAGCATCGGCGACCGACGACAACGCCGCAAGCCGCGGTGCCAGACGGGCCGGGCCCGGCCATGATCCACCGGACACCCCCTACGGGGCGTCGGGCGTGGCGACGTACTCGCGCAGGTGCCGGGCGGTGAGGGTGTCGCCGTGGCCGACGAGATCTACCGGGGTGCCCGTGAACACGACCCGGCCGCCTTCGTGGCCTGCGCCGGGTCCGAGGTCGATGATCCAGTCGGCATGGGCCATCACGGCCTGGTGGTGCTCGATGGCGATGACGGTGTTGCCGGCGCCCACGAGCCGGTCGAGAAGGTTCAGCAGCTGGTCCACATCGGCGAGGTGCAGTCCGCTCGTCGGCTCGTCCAGGACGTAGACGGCGGCCTTCTCCGCCATGTGGATGGCCAGCTTCAGGCGCTGGCGCTCGCCGCCGGACAGCGTGGTGAGAGGCTGGCCCAGGCCGACGTATCCGAGGCCGACGTCGGCGAGACGGTCCAGGACGGCCCGCGCCTGGCCGGTGGTGAAGAAGTCCCGGGCCTCGTTCACCGTCAGGGCGAGCACCTCGCTGATGTCCTTGCCCCGCAGCGTGTAGGTGAGCACCTTCGGGATGAACCGCTTGCCCTCGCACTCCTCGCAGAGCGTCGCCACGCCCGCCATCATCGCGAGGTCGGTGTAGACCAGCCCGATGCCCCGGCAGTTCGGGCAGGCGCCTTCGGAGTTCGGGCTGAACAGGGCGGGCTTGACACCGTTGGCCTTGGCGAAGGCGGTGCGGATCGGGTCGAGGAGACCGGTGTACGTGGCCGTGTTGCTGCGCCGGGAACCGCGGATCGCGGACTGGTCGACGATGACGACTCCGTCCCGGCCGGACAGTGATCCGTGGATCAGCGAGCTCTTGCCCGAGCCGGCGACGCCGGTGACGACGGTCAGCACGCCGAGGGGCACGTCGACGCTGACTGCCTTCAGGTTGTGCAGCGTCGCGCCGGTGATCGGCAGGTGTCCCGTGGGCCGCCGCACCTGTTCCTTCAGCCGTACGCGGTGGTCCAGATATCGTCCGGTCAGTGTCTCCGAGCGGCGCAGTCCGGCGACGTCGCCGGTGAAGCAGATCCGGCCACCGGACGGCCCGGCGCCCGGGCCCAGGTCGACGACGTGGTCGGCGATCCGGATCGTCTCCGGCTTGTGCTCCACGACGAGGACGGTGTTCCCCTTGTCGCGCAGCCGGAGCAGGACGGAGTTCATGCGCTGGATGTCGTGCGGGTGCAGTCCGACGGTGGGTTCGTCGAAGACGTAGGTGACGTCGGTGAGGCTCGACCCCAGGTGCCGCACCATCTTGACCCGCTGGGCCTCGCCGCCGGACAGCGTGCCCGACTCGCGGTCCAGGGTCAGGTAGCCGAGGCCGATCTCGACCAGGGAGTCGAGCAGTTCGCCCAGACTGGCCAGCAGCGGCGCCACCGGGGGTCCGTCGATGCCGCGGACGAACCGGGCCAGTTCGCTGATCTGCAGGGCGCAGCACTCGGCGATGTTGAGCCCGTTGATCCGGCAGGACAGCGCGGCGGGGTTGAGCTTGCTGCCGCCGCACGCTCCGCAGCGGGCGAAGGTCACCGCACGGTCGACGAAGGCCCGGATGTGCGGCTGCATCGCCTCCCGGTCCTTGGCCAGGTAGAGGCGGCGCACCTTGACCATGAGGCCTTCGTAGGTGGTGCCGGTGCCGCCGTGGAGCAGCTTGATCTTGGTGGCGGTCCGGTGCATCAGGTCGTCCCACTCGGTGGGGCTGAAGTCCTTCACCTTGACGTCGGGGTCGAAGTAGCCGGAGTGCGCGATCGACTTCCAGTACCAGGAGCCGACGGTGAAGTTGGGCACGGTGATCGCACCCTCGCTGAGGGAGCGTTCGACGTCCACCAGTTCGTCCACGGCGAGCGTGGAGACCCGGCCGACGCCCTGGCACTCGGGGCACATGCCCTCGGGCACGTTGAAGCTGAACGCTCCCGAGGTGCCGATGTGCGGGGTCCCTAACCGGCTGAAAATGATCCGCAGCATGGTGTGCGCGTCGGTGGCGGTACCGACGGTGGAACGGGAGTTGACGCCCATCCGTTCCTGGTCGAGGACGATCGCCGCGCTCAGGTTGCGCAGAGCGTCGACATCGGGACGGCCGAAACTCGGCATGAAGGACTGGATGAATGCGGTGTAGGTCTCGTTGATGAGGCGCCGGGATTCGGCGGCGACGGTGCCGAAGACCAGCGACGTCTTCCCCGAGCCGGAAACTCCGGTGAAGACGGTGAGGCGGCGCTTGGGAATGTCGAGGGATATATCGGCCAGGTTGTTCTCCCTGGCACCCCGGACCTCGATCACATCATGGCTGTCGGCCTCATGTGGCTGAATACCGACCTGCTCTGCGGAAGTCATCGGATCACCTTATTTTACCCCTCAGGACGTGTAAACACGGTTGTTCCCTGCGCGCACACTCCTGCGCCGGGCGGGGTTTTCATCCAGTCGCACTCCACCTGGCTTCGAGCGCTTTCGAAGGGGGCGGCCGGACGATGGTGGGCCGGACAGCTTGTTCCGTTCGCCTGTGGCGTCGGGCACCCGACCGTCTCGTCATCCTTTCGCAGTCCGTGGGAAATTCCTGGGAGCGCACGTGGACAAGAAAACGTACAAGGCCCGTGTAACGGCGGCCTTCGACCGGGCCGCGGGGTCCTACGACCGCCTGGGGGTCACCTTCTTCACCCCCATGGGGCGACGCCTCGTCGAACGAGCGGAGCCGAAACCGGGGGAACGAGTGCTCGACGTGGGCTGCGGCCGGGGGGCGTGCCTGTTCCACGCCGCGTCCCTCGTCGGCGACTCGGGCCACGCCCTCGGCATCGACATCGCTCCCGCCATGATCGAGGAAGCGCGCAAGGAAGCGGCGCAGACCGGCGCCGGCAATGTCGAACTCCGGGTGATGGACGGTGAGTCCCCCGATCTGCCGGCGCGCTCCTTCGACGTCGTCACCGGCAGCTACAGCCTCATCTTCTTCCCGGACGCCCGGGCCGCCCTGCCACGCTACGCCGAACTGCTCGCCGACGGCGGGCGCATCGCCTTCACCAGCCCGGTGTTCACCGACGACACCTTCCCCTTCCTCCCGCCGGTCTTCACCGAACTCATCCCGAGGTCACTGCTGGAGAACCTGCCGCCGCAGTGGCAGCCGGACGAGCTCCGGCGGCGCTTCAACAGCTGGCTGGCGAAGGAGGCGGACCTGCGCCGGGCCCTGGAGTCCGCAGGGTTCCACGAGGTCGAGATCGCCGACGAACCGGTCGACCTCGTGGCCCCGTCGGGCGAGGCATGGGTCACGTGGTCCCATACCCAGGGCATGCGGCTGCTCTGGGAGAACCTGCCCGACGACGACCGGCTACGGCTGCAGGTACGGCTCACCGAGGCGCTGGACGCCATGCGTACGGACGGCGGTCCCCTGTCGATCGAGACGCCGGTGCGCTACGTCACGGCGCACGTGGCCCGTTGACCCCCCGTACGACGCCCGCGTACGCCGCGGGCCCGAAACCGTCCGCAGCGGGATGCCGCGCAGCCGGCCTCCCCTGCCCGCATCCGAAGGGCCGTCCGTCATGAGGTTGCTGGTCACCGGTGGCGCCGGTTTCATCGGCTCCCACTACGTGCGGAGCCTGCTCGCCGGCCGCTATCGCGGATACGAGGACGCGCGGGTGACCGTCCTGGACAAACTCACCTACGCGGGCACGCTCAGCAACCTGCCGCGCGACCATTCCCGGCTGACGTTCGTCCACGGCGACATCTGCGATCGCGAGCTGCTGACGGACCTGCTGCCGGGGCACGACGCCGTCGTCCACTTCGCTGCGGAGTCCCATGTGGACCGCTCCATCGCCGGCTCGGCCCCGTTCGTCACCACCAACGTCACGGGGACCCACACCCTGCTGGACTGCTGCGCCCGCACCGGGGTGAGCCGGTTCGTACACATCTCGACGGACGAGGTGTACGGGTCGGTGGACGCGGGACGGTCCTCGGAGGAGTCCCCGCTGGCGCCCAACTCCCCGTACGCGGCCTCCAAGGCCGCGAGCGATCTGATCGTCCGGGCCTTCCACCGCACCCATGGGCTGTGGACCTCCATCACCCGCTGCGCCAACAACTACGGACCCCACCAGTTCCCCGAGAAGCTCATCCCGCGCTTCGTCACGAACCTGCTGGAGGGCAGGAACGTCCCGTTGTACGGCGACGGACTGCACGTCCGGGAGTGGCTGCACGTCGACGACCACTGCCGGGCGGTCCAGCTCGTGCTGGAGTCCGGCCGGGCGGGGGCCACGTACAACATCGCCGGCGGGACGGAGCTGACCAACCGGGACCTGACCCGGCTGGTGCTGCGGGAGCTCGGCGCCGACTGGGACCGGGTGGACCACGTCGCCGACCGCAAGGGCCACGACCGCCGGTACGCCCTGGACGCAGAGAAGATCAGGAAGGAACTCGGCTTCGAGCCGGGAATCCCGTTCGAGCACGGATTCACCGAGACGGTCCGGTGGTACCGCGACAACCGTGCCTGGTGGCAGCCGCTCACCGGGCGTACGGCCGAAACGGCGACGGCGCTGCCCGCGTCGCGGCGCGGCTGAGCCGATACGGAGAGCCCGCCCGTCCTCGGAACGGAGCCTCGGGACGGGCGGGGCTCGGTCCGGAGGACGGGCGGCGGGCCGGCATCACGGCCGTACGGGGGTCTCCGGCGTACTGCGCAGCTCCTCGTGCCGGTCGCCGGACCGTCTCCCGCCACCACGGGTCGCCCTGTGCAGCAGGGCCTCGGCGGGCCCGCTCCTGCCTCTTCGGCGCAGCAGTTCGGCGAGCAGCACACCGGCGCACCAGGTGCCGACGGCGACGGCGGCCGAGCCGAGGACACCGACACGGTCACCGAGCCCGAAGGCGTACGGGGCGAACAGCACCAGCCAGACGACCGACTGCCACACGTAGCAGCTCATCGACCGCCGGCCGCACGCGGCGACCGCGGTCACGGCCGCACTCCGCCGGTTCTCCAGGCGCAGTGCGAGCAGCGCGACCGCGGCGGCCAGTGCGCCGCCGCCCGCGTACCCGGTGAGGACGTGCAGCACGCTGAGACCCAGGGTCACGTCCGAGGGGGTGGTGGTCCACGTCCCGGAGGTGATCATCGCCAGGGGGAGACCGCCGGCGACGCTGAGGGCGGTGCCCGTCACCGCCAACCGCCGCAGCAGGGACCGGTGACGGCCCGGATCCTCCAGGATGCGCAGCCGGGCCGCGTACGCGCCGATCAGGAACGGGCCGAGCGACACGAGGGCGAACAGCGGTGTGGTGAACACCCAGGTGCCCACGCGGTACGCGGCGTCGGACACCGGATCGGCGGCCAGGAACAGCGCCGCCGACGGGTCGGCGGGGTCGCCGGAGGCGTTCGCGGACAGCACGCTCCCGTACAGCACCGAACCCGCGACGACACCGGCGCCCGCGACCGCGCAGAGAGTGCGGCCACGGGCAGCGGTCAGGCCGACGGCCACCAGCCCGAGCAGCCCGTAGGCGCCCAGCACGTCCCCGGCGAACAGCAGCAGCGCATGGACGGCACCGAACAGCAGCAGCCATCGGGCGCGCCGTCGCAGCACCTTGCGGGCCCCGGGGCCGTCCCGCCCCCGCTCCCTCTCACGGGCGAGGATCCGGCCCGTCCCGTACCCGAACAGCAGGGCGAACATGGGGAAGCTGCGGCTGTCGGCGAACACGGTGAGCAGCCCCGCTGTCAGAGCGTCCGCCGGTGAGCCCGCGACCGGCGGATACCCCCGGATCACCGCGGCGCTCCCGCTCACGAACATGTGGGCGTGAACCAGGGCGACGATCAGCAGCATGAGGCCCCGGGCGAGATCCGGGGCGAGCGCACGGTGCCCCGGAGACCCGGAGCCGGACGTACGCGACGCGCCGTCGCTCATCGTCCTTCCTCCTCGGCGAGTCAGTCCCGCTCCGCGAGCACCAGGTGGACGCTGCCCCCGACGTAGACCCCCCACTGGGAGACCGTGGCCTGGAAGCCGAGGCCGGCCAGTCTCGACACGACCTGGCCGAGCCTGCCGTCGATGTCGTGGACTTCGAGGAGGACCCGGCGGATGCGGGGCCAGCAGGCGGGATCGATACCGTCGAGGACGTCGAGTTCACCGCGCTCGACATCGATCTTGAGCAGGCCCACCCGGTCCACGTCGTGCTCCGCCAGGACGTCGGTCAGCGTGGTGACCTCGACGTGTACCCGCTGGGTCACGTTGAAGGTCCGCCGTACGACCTCTCTGGTCCGTTCGTCCGCGTCGATGTTGTCGAGGTGCGCCTCGAGGTTGCGGGCGTCGTCCTCGGCGTCGTCGTACAGCGTCGAGGCCGAGGACACATAGGGACGGTAGATCAGCTCGGACTTCCCGGGCTCGGCACCGAGCGCCTGCCGGGACGCCGTCGCACCCGGAAGGTGGCGGGCGAGGTTCTCGGCGAGGCAGGAGTACGCCTTGGGGGCGGGTTCGAAGGCGAGGATGCGGCTGTCGGGCGCCAACTGCGCGAAGAGCAGGGACGCCAGCCCGATGTGGGCGCCGACGTCGATGACGGTCTCGTCGGGGCGGAGGCCCTCGGCCGCCCTGCGGTAGGGGGTGGCGCTGCTGATCTCCTCCCAGAGGGTGTGTGCTTCCGCTTCCTGCACCGCCGACACCACGCGGCCGTCGGCCAGTTCGCAGTGCGTGACAGGAAGGTCGGTGGGCAGTTCGTCGGGGAGATCCCACGGATTCGGCATGCCGACGACGCTGCCGGACCCGTCTCGAGGAGCGCACGAGGAGCACTGGTCCACCGTGACCGGGCCGGCGGGCCCGGTCACGCACCGTGCCGGTGCTCCCTGGTCATCCTCTCGAGGACCGGCACGGCCTCGTTCGGGGTCGGCATGGCACGGATCTCCTTGGCGAGGTCCCGGGCCCGCTCGGCGTACGAGGGGTCGTCGAGCAGCCGGAGGATCCTCTCCCGCAGCACCTCGGCGGTCAGGTCACGTGCGGAGACGGCCAGGGTGGCACCCGATTTCTCGTACTCCTCCCCCATGTCCTCGCTCACCCATTCGTAGCCGACGATGACGACCTGGGGCACGCCGTGCAGGTCCGCCGTCGCCTTCGTCTGGTAGCCGGCGTGGTGCACGATCACCGAGCACGACGGGGCCAGTTCGTTGAGCGGCACGAAGTCCGTGGTCCGGATGTTCTCCGGCAGCTCGGGCAGGGCGTCGCGCTGTGCCGGGTCGAGGGCGGCGATGATCTCGACGTCCAGTCCGGCGAGGCTCCGGAACAGGGCGGCGAGGGTGTCGTCGAGCCGGAACCGCTCGGACTCCTCGCTGGTGATGGACGTGCCGAGGGTGACGCACACCCGTCGGCGCTCCGCCGGTTCGTAGAGCCACCTCGGCACCACGCAGCGCCCGTTGTACGGGACGTAACGCATCGGCACGGTGGGCAGCCCGAGTCCCTGGCGCAGACTGCCGGGCCGGGTGTCGACGACCCACTGGCCCGTCAGCATCGTCTCGTCGAACCGCCGGTCGCTGCCGAGGCGTTCGAGCGTCCAGTCGATCCACTCCGCCGTGGGGTCCTCGCGCAGCGGCTCGGGCTGCAGGTCGCGGTGACGTACGAAGTGTCCACGGGTGACCATCTGGAGGGCCAGCTCGGGGCCGGACACCAGACGCGCGTGGGCCGCCCCGCTCGCGACGGCCACGATCGCCCCGGCGATGGAGAAGCTCTCCCAGATCACCAGATCCGGCTGCCAGCTGCGGGCCACCTCCATCAGCTGGTCGATCTGCGCGTCGTTGTTGAGCGGCTGGTAGAGCGCGGGAACGACCATGTTCTCGTAGGAGAGATGGTCCTCCCAGGTCACCTTCGACGGGTCCTGCTTGCTGGTGCCGATCTCGTTGAAGAGGGAGATCGCCTCCTTCTGGAAGCCGTCGAGCTGCTCCCACAGGGTCGGCGATTCGATG
This sequence comes from Streptomyces sp. NPDC030222, assembly GCF_055573115.1. Lineage (NCBI taxonomy): Bacteria > Bacillati > Actinomycetota > Actinomycetes > Kitasatosporales > Streptomycetaceae > Streptomyces > Streptomyces sp. NPDC030222. Next base: position 325,446 of record NZ_JBVICA010000005.1, on the reverse strand, counting down.
GGCACGGCGGTCAGGCCCGTCTGGGTGACGGTGTCGACGAGCCGTTCGTTGCAGGCCGCCTGCACCTCGTGGCCCGCGGTGCGCAGAGCCCAGGCCAGCGGCACCATCTGGTGGAAGTGATTGCCCTCGATCGAGGTGAACAGGACTCGCATCGCCGGATTCCTCTCGTCGTCCTCTCCGTCGGCTCCGTCAGCCGGTGGCCAGCGGGCAGCTGAGCAGCCGCCTGGTCACCGGCGAGCGGCGGCTGCGCAGCTGCGGGCCCGACCGGCGGGGCCGGAGGCCCGCGGCCACCAGTGCGCGCACGGCGGCTTCGGCCTGGGCGCGGGCGAACGGCAGCGTCACCCGGTGGTACACGGCGGGGACGAGCGCTTCCGCCGGGCGGCCGGTGACGAACCGGCCGGGCTCGGCGAAGACCGCGGGATCCCGGTTCGCGGCCCCGACGAGCACCACCACCCGCTCGCCCGCCGGCACGCGCTGCCCGGCGAACCCGGTGTCGGCGCCGACGGTCGTCGCATGGCACTGCACCGGGGAGTCGTACCGCAGTGCCTCGGCCACGACCCGGTGTGCGTGCTCGGGGTCCTCGGCCACGCGCGACCACTCCTGCGGATGGTCCGCCAGCGCCAGCACGGCGCTCGCGACGAGGTCCGCCGCGGTGCGCACCCCCGCGGTGGCCAGCAGCACCGCCGCCGGCGCGGCGGCGGTGCGATCGCGGTCCGGTGCCGTGAGGAGCGCCCGCAGCCGGCCGACGGCGGTCACCGCGCGCCGGGTGGCGTCCAGCCGCTGCGGGCACAGCAGGCCGTCGAGGACGACCCCGGCGGCGGCGCAGGCTTCGGAGAGTTCCCGGTGGTGTGCCGGGGGCACCGCGAAGGTCTCGGCGAGCAGGGCCACCGGGACCCGCTCCGCGAGGTCGGTGACGAGGTCGAAGTCCCCCGCCAGGCCGTCGACCACCCGCTCGCACACGGCTGTGACGGCGGAAGGCGTGACGGCGGCCGCCACGAGCTCGTGCAGCCGCTCGTAGTGCGCGTCGTCGCCGCCCAGCCCCGCGCCGTCCACCGGTACGAGGGTGTCCTCGCCCGTCGCCGGGCGGTGCGGCACCGCCTCGTCCAGCAGTGTGCGGGCGAGGCCGTGGTCCGCCGTCACCCAGGCACCCGTGGCACTGCGCCACAGCGGGCCGAGCGCGCGGATCCGCTCATAGTTCGGATGGGGGTCCTCGGCGTGGCCGCGGAGCACGTCGGCGTACGGGTCGCCCTTGACCCGGTGCAGCCACACCTCCCCGTTCGCCCGCTGCAGCCGCCGGCCCAGCTCGCCGATCTCCATGCGATTCCGTGTCCCTTGAACGACGCTCACCTGAATGACGCACACCCCTTGGCGGTCCCCTCTAGACGAGGGGGAACTTCTCGTTGTCCAGCGGATCACCGGGCGTCATGTGGGCGATGTGGGCGTCCTCGGTCCCGGGCCGGTAGGTGGTGTCGGCGTCCATGTAGACGATGCCGTGGCCCATCCGGGGGTTGTCGGTCAGGTTCGGCCCGGCCATGTGCACGGTGCGGCAGTGGTGGAAGGCGACGTCACCGGCCTTCAGCGGGACGGTCGTCCGGGGCTGCCAGGCATAGTCCGGCCAGATGTCGGCAATGGCCCGGTGCTCCGCGAAGCTGGTCATATGGGTCTGCCGGTAGGCGGCGTCACGCAGATGGGAACCGGGCACGTAGCTGAGGCAGCCGCTCTCGACCGGCACGTCGACCAGCGCGACCCATGCGGTGAGCGTCCGTTCGAGGCCGTCGAGCGGCAGGCCCGTCTCGTCGTCGTGCACGAGGGTGGGCAGGGTGCTCAGGGTCTTGCGGCCCGTCTTGAGGAGGATGTCGGTGCTGTACAGGCGCAGCGGGGCGCCGGCGAGACGCTTGGCGATACCGGTGATCGACGGGTGCAGCGCGAGATCGCGCAGCGCCTCGTGCTTCAGCCATGCCTGGGCGATGAAGTGCACCTGCACCGCGTCCTCGCCCGCACCCCAGATCTCCGGGCCGTACTGGGCCATCAGTTGCTCGGAGGCCGTCCGGAACCGCTGCACCTCGGCGGCGGAGAGGACCTGCGGGACACGGACGAAGCCGTTCTCCTGGTAGTACCGGTGGGCCTCGTCGGTGAGGACGCCGGCGGTGCCCGGGTCGGTTCGGACCGTCATCGCGGATCCACTCCTTCGTCTTCGTCTTCGTCGCGTGATACGGACGTCTGCGGTTCGGGCCGGGACCGGACGGGGCCCGGCGGGGGCGCGTTCAGCGGGACAGCACCTGGGCCAGTACGTCGCGCAGGGTCGCGGCGGGGTCGTCGGGCCGGACGGCGGTGCGCCAGGCGACGACGCCGTCGGGCCGGATCAGGCTGGCGCCTCCGGTGCCGGTGCCGAACCGTTCGGCGAGTTCGCCGTCGGGGTCGCTCAGATCGGTGGCCGGGCCGTGGACCTCGACGGGAACGCCGAGTTCCTTGCTCACGTGCCGGGCCCAGTCCGTCCAGCCGGCGCCGTCCTCGCCGGTCATCAGGAGCCAGCCTGGGCCGAAGAGGTCCACGGTGGAGATCCGCTCACCCGCCCGGACCACCCACACGTGCGGCATCCGGAATCCGGGCCGTCCGGTGGGCCGGGCCGGGGACTCGACCCGGCAGGTGTCGTCGTCGTCGATGACGACGGCGTCCGAGCGGTACCGGAAGCCGAGGATCACCTCGGCGTAGCCGACGGGGCCGGGCATCCGGTCCCGGAGGTGCGGGGCGAGCCTGGAGGCGTAGAGGTGCATGGCCTCGTCCGTCACCAGCTGGGCCACCCGCCTGCGCTCGGGCTCGTAGCTGTCCAGCAGCCCGGGCCCGGCCTGGCCGGTCAGTACGGCGGACAGCTTCCAGGCCAGGTCGTATCCGTCGCCGATGGCCGTGTTGCCGCCGAGCCCGCCGGTGGGCGGTACGACCTTGGCCGCGTCCCCGACCAGGAACACCCGCCCGTCGCGCCACCGTTCGGCGATACGGGCCGCCATCTCCCAGCGCTGGACGTCCAGCACCTCTGGTTCCAGCTCGGGTGCGTCCAGGCCGATACGGATCAGCTCGACGCAGCGCTCCGTGGTGAAGTCGTCGGCGGATTCGCCGCGTCCGGGGTCGTACTCGACCAGGAAGGTGTGCCGCTCGGGCCGGACGCTGCCGATGAAGACGCCGCTGAAGTGAGGATTGCGCAGGTAGTACAGCCCGGAGGCGTCCGGCGGGAGCACGTCCGACAGATCGGCTTCGAAGATCGTGCCGACCACGTGGGAGAGCGACCCGTGGCCGTGGCGGGCGATACCGAGCCCTTCCCTGATGGAGCTGCGGTCGCCGTCGGCGGCCACGAGATAGCGTGCCCGTACGGTGGTCTCCTCGCCGCTCCCACGGTCGCGCAGCGTCGCGGTCACCCCGTGCTCGTCCTGCTCGTAGGAGACCAGCGCGGTGCCGAACCTGAGCAGCGCTCCGTCCCGGAGCGCCCGTTCCCGCATCAAGGGCTCCAGCTGGTCCTGCCAGGCCAGCGCCCAGGGCATCGGTGAACAGGGCGCCGTGGTGGCGACCAGGTGGTCGAAGCCCTCCTCGAAGGTGTCGAGCACCTCCCCGCGTACGGTCTCGGCGACCCGGGTCGTGAAGTCCCCCTTCGCGCCTCGGTGGCCGGTGACCTGCTGCACCTGCCCGGCGATCCCGCCGAGCCGCAGCAGTTCCATGGTGCGCGGGTTCTGGCCGATCGCCCTGGGGTGGATCGACGTCGTCGGATGCTTCTCGGCCATGAGCACCCGTACGCCCAGCCGGGCGAGGAACATCGTCGTGGACAACCCGCCCAGGCCCGCGCCCACGACCAGGACATCGACTTCCGTGCCGGCTCCGGCCATTGTCGTTCTCCCCCTTCGGTGCGGCGCCCGGTCGGACCACCGGTGCTCGGGGCCGAGACTCGCCGGTGTGCTTCGAAGTCCGCTCGAAGCCGGCCGACCGGTTCTCGTGCGTCGCTGCGGGATTCCTCGAGCGCCGTGCGAAGAGGCACCTGCAGGGTGAGGGCCCATGCGAGTGCTGTTCACGCCGTTCCCCGCAGGCACCCACGTCCACACCCAGGTACCGCTGGCGTGGGCGATGCGGGCCGCAGGACACGAGGTCCGTGTCGCCACCCGGCCGGATGTGGTCGAGGACATCAACAACGCCGGCCTGACCGCGGTCCCGGTCGGCGGGATCCTCGACGTTCCGGCCACGATGAACCCGGAGTACACGGACGAGCCTGAGGAGATCCGCGACGAAGCCTGGCTGGACGTCCTGGACATCAGCGAGACCCGGCCGGAGAAGCTGACCTATCCGTATGTGCACGGGGTACTCACCGCGTGGACGTCGTTCGTCTACCAGAACACCCTGCCCGACGACACGACCGAGGAACTGATCGGCTTCGCCTGTGACTGGCGGCCCGATCTGGTCGTGTGGGACACCATGTACTACCCGGGAGCGCTCGCGGCGCGGATCAGCGGCGCGGCCCACGCCCGGCTGATGTTCGGGCTGGACCTGGTGGGGCTGATGCGCCGGCACTACCTGAGAGGGCTGGCCGCACTGCCGCCGGCGCTGCGGGAGGATCCGCTGGAGGAGTGGATGAGCCGGATCCTGCGGCGCCACGGCCAGGAGTTCACCGAGGACCTGGTGGTGGGCCAGTGGACCATCGATCCCGTTCCGCAGTCACTCCGGCTGCCCGTCGGTCTGCCGACCGTGCCGGTGCGTTACGTGCCGTACAACGGCGAGGCCACGGTCCCCGGATGGCTGCGGGAGCCGCCCCGGCGGCCCCGCGTCTGTCTCACCCTCGGCCGATCGTTCCGCGAGGTGGTCGGTGCGGACCGGACGTCCGCCGCCGACCTGCTGGCCGCGGTGGCGGAGCTGGACGTGGAGGTGGTCGCCACCTTCACCGCGGACCAGCTCGATCCCGGCCGGCCCGTGCCGGACAATGTGCGGGTCGTCGACTTCGCCCCGCTGGACGCCCTGCTGCCCACCTGCGCGGCGATCGTCCACCACGGCGGTTCGGGGACGCTCCAGACGGCACTGGCGCACGGTGTCCCCCAGGTGATGGTGCCCGCGAAGATGTGGTGCAACGTCCCCAAGGCGCACCGGGTACGGGACGCGGGCGCCGGGCTGTGCATCGATCCGGAGGAGCTGACTGCGGACGGGCTGCGCGCCGCACTGGTCCGGCTGCTGGAGGAGCCGTCGTTCCGCACGAGCGCGGACCTGCTGCGCCGTGAGGTCCTCGGCACACCGGCTCCTGCCGACATCGTCCCGGTCCTGGAGAGGCTGACTGCCGGACACCGGGCGCTCTAGATCGCCCGGTGTCCGGCCTACCGCGGCCGTGGGGGGCTTGCTCGACGCCCCCTACGGCTGCGGGGTCTTCATGCGGAGTCGGGCGAGGTGCTCCCGATCCGGGGGAACGGGGCGGTCGAGAAGACCACCTCGACGGGGACCTCGAAGTACTCCGCGATCCGCAGGGCCAGGTAGAGGCTGGGGCTGTACTCACCGCGTTCCAGGTAGCCCACCGTCTGGTAGTGCACCCCGAGGGCGTCGGCGAGCTGCCTGCGGGTGATGGCACGCTCCACCCGCAGCACGGCTATGCGGTTGTACACCGTCTCGTTCCCGGCGCCGCCCCGGGAACGCCCCTGCTCGCCGGCCGCCCGCCGGCCCGCGGCGGGTTTGCCGTTGCCGGGCCGGGGGTCCGATGCCTCGGCCCCCGGTTCCGTCGCCGGCGTGCCACGGCGCGTCAAGCCGCCCCTGCTGCCGGATGCCCTGTCACCCAACGCGCTTCAATGCCTCCTGCTGTCGTGCCTCGACCTTCGACCCCGTCTCGCCGCGCGCCGTACGGGCCAGGACCCTCGGCGCGATCAGCAGCGCGACGACGGCCCAGGCCAGCAGCACGACCGCGGTCATGGGCCTGCGCCAGGAATCGCCCAGCTCGACGGCGACCGCCGCGTCGGGCAGCAGCGCAGCGCGGGTGCCCAGTCCGACCCAGTACACGGGGAAGATCTGCGCGATGCCCTGGAGCCAGCCGGCCAGCGAGGTGATCGGATAGAAAATACCCGAGATCGCCATCAGTCCCATCGTCGGGAAGATGCCCCACGTGTTGGCGCCGCGCGGGTTCTTCACCATCGCCCCGACGATCAGGCCGATCGGCAGGGTGGCGAGCAGCCCGAGGGCCAGCACCCACAGCAGGTTCAGCCATTTGGCGGGGTCCCCGGTCACCAGGTCGTCGAAGAGGAACACGCTGGGCACCAGGATGATCGTCAGCGTGAGCAGAGTGCTCAGCGCGATGCCCAGCACCCGGCCGGCGATGTAGCCGACGAGACCCTGCGGCACGGTCCTGGCCCGCAGCAGTGTGCCGTCCTCCCGCTCGGCCGCCAGCGCGAACGCCGCACCGCCCAGCGCCTGGAAGGCCAGCAGTCCGCCGATCATGCTGGGCATGGACAGCGTCGCCAGCGAGAGATCGGTGCCCTCCACGGTCGAGTTCCGCATGAAGAACAGCACACCGAGGAAGATGCCCCCGAGCAGGAGGTAGTAGATGATGTCGCCGGGCGTGGTCAGGCTCTGCCGGAACTCGGTCCAGCCGCGGCGCAGACCGAGCCGTACGGCGTAGACGGTGGGGTTCACTGGCCTGCCTCCCGGAACGCTGCGATCGCCTCTTCGGACCGGCCGGCCTCGAACTGCCGGACCATGGTCATGTACGTGTCCTCAAGGCTGGCCCGACGCACCTCGAGGTCGCGGACCCGGTCGCCGTGCTGCTTGAACAGCTCGTGTACGAACGTGCTGGCGTCGGGCGTGGCGTGGACGAAGTGCTCGCCGCCGACGCTCCAGCGGACCTCGGCCTTGCCCGACGCCTGCCGGGCGAGCTGGTCGGCGCTGCCGTCGGCGACGATCTGACCGCCGGCCAGGATCAGAATGCGGTCCGACAGCTTCTCGGCCTCGTCGAGGTCGTGCGTGGTGAGCAGGATCGTGGTGTCCTCGAGGTCGGAGAGCCGGTGCACCACGTCGTGGAAGTCCCGGCGGGCCTTGGGGTCGAACCCGACCGTCGGCTCGTCCAGGAACAGCACCTCCGGCCGGCCGACGATGCCGATGGCGACGTCGAGCCGCCGGCGCTGCCCGCCGGACAGGGACCCGACCTTCTGGTCCGCCTGCTCCTCCAGGCTGACCATGGCGATCAGCTCGTCCACGTCCCGCGGACGGGGGCGCTCGGCGGTGGAGTAGGGCCGGTAGAAGTCGCCCAGCTGGGCCAGCAGTTCCCGGACCTTCCACTTTCCGTGGTCCCGCCACGACTGGAGCACGATGCCCAGCCTGGCCCGCCACTGTTCGTCACCCTTGGCCGGATCGACTCCGAGCACACGGACCTCGCCGGCCGAACGGGTGCGGAATCCCTCCATGATCTCGATGGTCGTGGTCTTCCCGGCGCCGTTCGGCCCCAGCAGCGCGAGGACCTCGCCCCGGCGGACGCTGAAGTCCACCCCGTTCAACACGTCCTTGGATCCGTATCGCATACGGAGTCCGCGAATGTCGATCACCCGTTCGCCTAACGAGCCCTCAGGCACCCCCGCGGCCTCACTCAGCTCCTGCAGATCGCTTGCCCCTGCCATAGGCCCTCTACCTTTCGATCAGACCTGTTAGATCAACGATAGTATCTCTACTACGAGTTGCACAAGTCACATGGTCGAGGGCCCGTGACACGCCGTGAGGAAGGCGAGGTCGGAGGGTCAAAGGGCCAGGGGCAGCTCCAGGACGGCTCCGGTCACCGCGGACCGAAGCCGCCGCAGTACGGGCCCGGTGCGCCGCGCGCCCGGCGCCTCGGCCGCCAGGACACGCAGCCCGGACTCGGCCTGGAGCCGCACCAGCGGTGCGAGCAGCGACGTGGGGAGACCCTCGGGGAACGCCAGGTGATCCCCCGTCCGCTCCACCGCCGGGTCGAAGACGGACGGCTCCGTATGGACCGCGGAGTCCCGGCCGGCAGCCTCGACCGCCACCACGACCTGACTCCCGGCCGTGACGGCCGTCCCGGCCAGTTCGAGGTCCTCGAGCGCATACAGGGGCACCAGCCGGACGGGCGGGGCGTACCGCAGTGTCTCCTCGATCACGGACGACACGGAACCGGGGTTCTCGCACAGGGACCGCCAGGCCGCTGGGTGGTCGAGCAGGGCCGCCAGCGCGTCGCAGAACAGGGTCGCGGACAGTTCGGACCCGACGAGGGCCAGCAGCATGCACAACGACCGCACCTCGTCGTCGTGGGTCGCCGTCAGCAAGGCGCTGACGAGATCGTCGCCGGGACTCCCACGCCGCTGCGCGATCAGATCGGTGATCAGGGACCGCATGCCCTCGACGGAGGTGACCAGCGCCTCTGCCGTACGCAGGTGCGGCGAGCACACCATGGCGTCCAGGGCACCCGCCGCACCCCGGCACAACGCGGCGAAGCGGTCGCGGTCGTCCTCCGGAACGCCGAGGAGTTCCCGTACCACGTCGGCCGCGAACGGGTCCGCCACGTCGGCACGCAGGTCGAACTCGGTGCCCGCGGCGGCGAGGGCACGGCGCTGGGCGCGCTCGACCGCGGGCCGCCACCGCTCCAGGGCCTTCGCGCCGAGCAGCGGTTCGAGCAGCTCGCGCACGCGCTCGCAGTCGGCCCGGCCGGCGGTCAGGAACATCTCGCCGAAGGGAAGGATCTCGCGCAGCGCGGGGACTTCCCACGGCATGGGCTCCCGCTGCTCGCCTTCGTCGTCCGCCGTGGACGCGTCCGCCTCGGGGTGCCGGACGCTCAGCCGCGCATCGCCGAGCGCGGCCGCGGCGACCTCGTGACGGGCCGTCACCCATGCCTCGGCGCTGCTCCAGTAGAGCGGGCCCCGCTCCCGGATCCGTTCGCCGAGCAAGTGCGGGTCGTCGTCCGCGTCCCGTACCAGCAGGGCGTAGGGGTCGTCCTTGGTGCCGATGATCCACTGGACGCCCCGGTGCGTGAGCAGCACCCGGCCCAGGTCGCTCTCGGTCATGCTCACCATGCCGTCAACTCCGCTTCTCCGGGTTCCTGTTGTGGTCCGTCCCGATGCCGGCCCGGGCCGGCTCGTGTCATGTCAGGGAGAGGCCGCCGTCGACCGGCAGCACGGCGCCGGTCAGGTGGCGGGCGTCCGGCCGCGTCAGCTGCGTGATCCACCAGGCGATCTCCTCGGGGGTGCCGACCCGGCCCTGCGGTGTCAGGGCGCCGACGTGGTGGAGCATGCCGTCGTACTGCTCGGGCGACATGCCCGCCCGCTCCGCGAACCCGGAGTCGACGAGCCCGGGGGCGACGCCGACGACCCGGATGCCGCGCGGGGCGAGCTCGACCGCCCAGGTGCGGGTGAGGAAGTCCAGCGCCGCCTTCGCGGCGCCGTACACGCCGTTGCCCGGCCAGGCCCGCAGCCCGCGCGCGCCGGACGAGCTCACGTTCACCACGGTGCCGCCGCCATCGGCCGCGAGAGTGTCGAGCGCGCACCGGGTGAGCAGCACGGGCGCCGCGAGGTTCGTGCCGAGCTGGGCGGCCACCTGCTGCGGGTCGACATCGGCGAGGGCTCGGTGGCCGAGCACCGCCGCGTTGTTCACCAGGACGTCGATCCCGCCGAGCTCGCGCCGCGCGGTGTCCACGACCCTCCGGGGCGCCTCGGCCTCGGTGAGATCGACGGCGAGCGTCCTGATGGTGTCGTACCCCTGCGCGGTGCCGGCGAGGTCCTCGGCCGTGCGGCCGACGACGAGGACGGCCGCGCCCTCGTCGGCGAAGGCACGCGCGGTGGCCCTGCCGATACCGGAGCCGCCACCGGTCACCACCACCGACCGGCGGGCCGCGGGCGGAGAAGTCGTGTCAGACATCGTTCCTCACAGGGTCGTCTCGTCCCGTGGCGCCGTGTCCCGTGGCGCCGGGACGCCGGTGCTCGGCGGTGAGCGACTCCAGGACCGGGACGATGTCCCGGGGGGAAGGGGTGGCCAGCGTCTCCCGGCGCAGCCGGTCGGCTCCGGCGGCGAACGACGGCTCCGTCAGCACCCGGGTGAGCGCGTCGCGCAGGGCCTCGGCGGTCAGGGTCTCCGCGTCCAGGCGCAGGCCTGCGCCGGAGCGTTCCACGAGAGCGGCGCGTACGCCGTTGTCCCACATCGTGCCGGTCACCAGGACCTGCGGGACGCCGTAGAGGAACGCCGTGTGGACCGTGCCGGATCCGCCGTGGCTGATGACGGCGGCGCAGCTCGGCAGCAGCACGTCCATCGGGACGAAGTCGACTGCGCGGACATTGGCGGGAAGGCCGTCCACCTCGCCCAGCTGGCGGGCGTCGAGGGTGGCGACCACCTCGACGTCCAGTCCGGCGACCGCTTCGATCAGCTCGCCGATCGAGGCCTGGTCGCCGCCCATCACCTCGCGGTGCGACACTCCGAGCGTCAGGCACACCCGGGGTCGCCCGGGCGGCTCGCGCAGCCAGGGCGGGACGCTGCCCCTGCCGTTGTAGGCGACGCAGCGGACGGGGACGTACGGCAGGTCGACCGGGAGCCGCAGGGAGGCAGGTACCGGGTCGATCGTCCACTGGCCGGTCACCAGGTCCTCGGTGAACTCGCCGCCGTAACGCTCCATCACCCAGCCGAGCCACTCCTGCACGGGGTCCTCGCGCAGCGCGGCGGGCCGTCTGCGCACCTCGGCCAGATAGCTCTCGCGCATGCGTCCGACCAGGTCCAGGCCGAACATCAGCCGGGCGTGCGCCGCGCCGGTGACCCGGGCGGCGACGGCCCCGGCGAAGGTCAGCGGGTCCCAGACCACCAGGTCCGGGCGCCAGCCGCGGGCGAAGTCCACCAGGTCGTCGATCATCTCGGCCGACGAGTAGTTCTGGAAGACCGCCGAGGTCATCGCCGTGAACACGCCGTGCATATGGTCGTACGTCAACTTCTCCGGGCGCAGCTCGTCCATGGCCAGCAGGAGCTGGGCGTCCGGCACATCGTCGGCGTAGGTGTCGCGGGAGGCGTCCTCGCGCTCCCGCAGCTCCTCCATCACCTGGTCCTCGTTGAGCTCCCGGCCGACCGGGACCGCGGTCAGACCGGTACGGGCGATCACCTCCCCGAGGTCGGGGTGGCTGGCCATCCGGACCTCGTGACCGGCCACCCGCAGGGCCCAGGCCAGTGCCACCTGGGCGTGGACGTGGTTGCGGGCGCCGAAGGTCGTGAACAGGACGCGCATCAGCGCTCCCGCGCCGCTCGCTCGGCGTACTCCTTGGCGAGCAGCATCGTCGCGGTGCTGTTGCGGCCGAGCGCGTCACGGACGAAGGTGCGGGCGTCCTCGACCGTGGCGCCCTCGCCGAGGACCGGAACGACCGCGTCGGGGTTGAGCACGACGGTGTGCGTCGAGGTGACGGTGCACCCGGACGGGCTCTTCTCGATCCGCCAGCGACCGTTGTGGACCGTCATCAGCGCGGGTGTCCGCAGCTGCTTGTAGACGATGGCGCCGGCCGGGAAGCAGACCCGCACCGACTTCGTGGTGTGCACGGCGCCGTTCGGGGTGAGCGTGTCCATCTCCAGCAGCTGGAGGTTCGGGGTGTCCTCCTCGAGCTCGACCCGGCTGACGTGCGGCAGCCGGGCGTCCCACTGCCGCGCGTCGTAGAGGAAGTCGTAGACGTCGGCGGGGTCGCCGTCCACCTCCACCACGTCGTCGAACTGCAACGACAGATCACCGGCACCGGGCCCGGGCGCCTGTTCCGCGGCCCGCTTGAGCGCGGCCAGTTCCGCGTCGCTGTTGCGGTCGACGGCCCGGGTGATCCACTCCACCCCCTCCGGGTCGTCGTCGACGGCCCGGAAGTCGTGGGTGAGGCGGACCAGGGTCCGGGACTCCGACAGCGGCTCGACGATCCATTCGCCGCCCATGGAGGCGACGGGCCGCTGGGACACCTCCTGGCGGAAGCCCACCCGCAGGCCCTCCGGGTCCAGGACGCGGCGCGAGGTCCACGTCTTGACGGCGTCGTTGGCGGTCGCCCAGATCCGGATGCGCTCCTCGCCCGCGGTCCGCTCCAGGACGTCCACGTGCACGGTCGGGGGGAACACCCGCGGCCACGCCTCGACGTCCGCGATCAGGCCGAAGACGGTGCGCGTGGGTGCCTCCACGGTGATCCGGTGCTCGGCTCGGTGGTTGTTCGACATGCTGCGGGCCTCCTGGTCCTCGCGCCGGCCTCAGTAGTTGCCCAGTCCGCCGCAGACGTTGATCGCCTGCGCGGTGACGGGGGCGGCCTGTTCGGTGACGAGGTAGCCGACCAGCCCGGCGACCTCCTCCGGGGTGGTGTACCTGCCGAGCGGGATCTTCGCCTCGAACCGCTCCAGCACGGCCTCTTCCGTGGTGTCCCAGACCTCCGCGTAGCCCTTCCGTACCCGCTGTGCCATAGGCGTCTCCACATAGCCGGGGCAGACGGCGTTCACGGTGACGCCGCTCTTGGCGAGTTCCAGGCCCAGCGCCTTGGTGAAGCCGACGACCCCGTGCTTGGACGCGGAGTACGGGGCGCCCAGCACCACGCCCTGCTTGCCGCCGGTCGACGCGATGTTGATGATCCGGCCGGTGCCCCGCTCGAGCATGCCGCCCGTGGTGAGCGCCTCGCGGGTGACCCTGAGGACGCTGTTGAGGTTGGTGTCGACGACGTCGAGCCACAGCTCGTCGGTGATCTGCGCGGTGGGGCCTCCCCCGCTGCGGCCGGCATTGTTCACCAGTACGTCGACCGGGCCGTACCGGTCGACGGCGGCCCGGACGAAGGCGCCGACCTGCTCCGTGGAGCGTACGTCGCACGCCTGCCCCGCGGCGTCGTACCCCTTGCCGCGCAGCCGTTCGACGGTGAGCGCGACGTTCTCGGGGTCACGGGCGCAGATGGACACGCGCTGCCCGAGCTCGCACAGCAGCGTGGTGACGGCGAGCCCGATACCACTGGTGGCGCCGGTGACCACGGCGTGCCGGTCGTCTTGAACGGACATGTCTCTCCTCATCGTTGTCGGGTCACGACCGCGGCCGCGTTGAAGCCGCCGCGTCCCCTGGCCAGCACGAGCGCGGCGGACACCGGTACGTCGCGGGGGTCGCTCACGAGGTCGACGGCGTACTCCGCAACCGGCCTCCGTACGTTCGCCGTCGGTGGGATCACCCCGTCCCGGATGGACAGCACGGCCGTGGCGAGGTCCAGCGCCGCTCCGCCGGCGGCGAGCCGTCCGGTCATCGACTTGGGCGCGGTCACCGGTACGCCGTGCGCGCCGAAGACCTCGCGGACGGCCTCCGCCTCGGCGCGGTCGAGTTCGGGGATGCCCGCGGCGTCCGCGAACACGACGTCGATGTCCCCGGGCCCCAGCCCCGCGTCGGCGAGGGCGAGTTCGGCGGCGCGCCGCAGGTTGGAGGGCCGGCCCGTCCAGGGCGGCGGGTCGAAGGTGGACGCGTACCCGGCGAACTCCCCGGGCCAGGACCGTACGCCGCGGGCGCGGGCCGACTCCGGGGACTCCAGGACGAACAACGCGCCGCCCTCACCGGGTACGTAGCCGGAGGCGTCCGCGTCGAAGGGCAGATACGCCCTTTCGGGGTCGTCCACGGTGCTGATCCGGCCGCCCGCGAGCTGGGCGACCCATCCCCAGGGCGACGGCGAGCCGTCGACGCCCCCGGCGATCACCATCCCGACGTCCTCGCGCAGATGTCGCCGGGCCTTCGCCAGGGCGTCCAGCCCGCCGGCCTGCTCGGTCACCACCACGCCGCCCGGGCCGCGCAGTCCGTGCCGGATCGAGATCTGCCCGGTGTTGACCGCGTAGAACCAGGCGAAGGACTGGTAGGCACTGACGTGCTCCGGGCCCTTGCTCCAGAGGTTGTGCAGTTCCCGGTGGCCGAACGCGAATCCGCCGGCCGAGCCGGCGGTGACGACACCGACGCCGTACTCCGGAAGGCCGCCGGGCTCCACCCCGGCGTCCTTGACGGCCCAGTCGGCGGCCACCAGCGACAGCCGGGTCATGTGGTCGGTCTGCGGCAGCAGCCGGCTCGGGATGCCGTGCTCCTGCGGATCGAACGCCTCGATCTCCCCGGCGAGCCCGCTGGGGTAGCGCTCCGCGTCGAAGCGGCTGATCGGGCCGATCGCGGTCCGGCCCGCCAGCGTGCTGCTCCAGTGGGCGGCCGCACCCATGCCGGTCGGCGCGATCACCCCCATGCCGGTGATCACCGCGCCGGCCGTCATGACATCGCCCTCTCCGGGCTCCGCAGCACCATCGCGCTCTGGAAGCCCCCGAAGCCGCTGCCCACGGTGAGCACGGTGTCCACGCGCTGCTCCCGGGCGGTCAGCGGCACGTAGTCGAGGTCGCACTCGGGGTCGGGCTCGTGCAGATTGGCGGTGGGCGGCACGGTGTTGTGCTCGACGGCGAGCGCGCAGGCCGCGATCTCCAGGGAGCCGATCGCCCCCAGGGAGTGCCCGATCATCGACTTGATGCCGCTGACGGGCACCCGGTAGGCGTGCTCGCCGAGGCTCCGCTTGAAGGCCGCGGTCTCGTGCCGGTCGTTCTGGACGGTGCCCGACCCGTGCGCGTTGACGTAGTCGATGTCCTGCGGGGCAACCGCGGACCGCTGCATCGCCACCCGGATGGCCTCCGCCATCTCCCGGCCGTCCGGGCGCAGTCCGGTCATGTGGAAGGCGTTGGAGCGGGAGGCGAATCCGCTGATCTCCGCGTACACGTGCGCGTCACGGCGGCGGGCGTGCCCCAGCTCCTCGAGGACGAGGACCGCGGCGCCCTCTCCGAGGACGAACCCGTTCCTGGTGCGGTCGAAGGGCCGCGACGCCCGCCCCGGATCGTCGTTGCGCGGTGTGGTCGCCTTGATCGCGTCGAAGCAGGCAAGGGTGATCGGCGAGATCGGGGCGTCGGTGGCGCCGGCCACCATCACATCGGCCGCGCCCTCCCGTATCAGCTCCACCGCGTGCCCGACCGAGTCCAGCCCGGAGGTGCAGCCCGTGGAGATCAGCGATACGGGGCCCTCGGCACCGACGTCATGGGCGACTTCGGCGGCGATCGAGCTCGGGACGAAGTAGTCGAAGAGGTGCCGCCCGGCATAGGAGTCGTCCACGTGCCAGTGGCGCCCGCCGTCGCTGACGACGGAGTACTCGTCCTCGAGGCTCATGGTGCAGCCCACGGCGCTGCCGATGGTGACGCCGGTCCGCGCCGGGTCCAGTTCCGCGGGTTCCAGCCCGCTGTCGGCGATGCCCTCCCGGGCGCTCACCACGGCGAACTGCGCGGCCCGGTCCATCCGCCGGGCCTGCTGCGGGGTCAGTCCCTCGCGCAGCGGGTCGAAGTCGGCCTCGGCGGCGACCTGCGAGCGGTAGGGGGTGGGGTCGAAGAAGGTGATCCTCCTGGTGGCGGTGCGCCCGGCGGTCAGCACCTCCCAGAAGGGCTTGCGCCCCACGGCGCCGGGAGCGACGACGCCGATGCCGGTGATGACGACACGGCGGCCGGTGGGAGTGGCCATCAGCGGTCCTCCGCCGCCGCCCGCTCCGCCGAGACGTACTGGCGGGGGACGTACAGGCCGGGCTCACCGGTGCTCAGTTCCCGTACCGCTGCGGCGTGCCGGGGGAAGGCGGGGTCGCCGACCGCCGTGCGGAACGCCTCCGCGTCGCGCCAGTGCGCGATGTTGACCCAGCGGGTCGGGTCCTCGGCGTGCCGGTGCAGGGTGTACCGCAGGAATCCGTCCCGGTCCGCCAGGAATCGTCCGGTCTCGGCGAAGGCCTTCTCGAACTCCTCCGGCGAACTGTGCACGGTGAACCGGTTGATGAAGGTGACCACCCCGCTCCCGATGGGATCAAGGTCGTTCGACTGCATCTCAACGCCTCCTTTCGCGTGCGACGTCGGGCTGTGACGATGTGGCGTCGTCCAACGTGGGCGCCGGCTCTCGCAGCGCGCTCAACAGCGTCTGGACGCGTGCCGCCGCTGTCCGGGCGGGGATCGAGGAGCCACGGAGGAGCGCATCGAGCGAACGTCGATCCGCTGCCCATCACGGTGTTGCGATGCTCGTCGGCGACGGGAACACCGAGAACCGGAGGCACGCGATGAGTCCTAACGTCGAAGCCGTACGGCGGATGATCAAGGCGTACAACACGGGCAGGACCGACGACGTCCATGAGTTCATCCACCCCGAGTACCTGAATCCGGCCACGATCGAGCACGGGATCGGTCAGGGGCCCGAGGCGTTCGCGATGGCGGTAGCCTGGCTGCGGACGACCTTCTCCGAGGACGCGCACCTGGAGGAGGTCAAGATCGAGGAGCGGGGCGACTGGGTCCGTGCGTACCTGGTGCTCTACGGCCGGCACGTCGGCCCGATGGTGGGTTTCGCACCGACCGGACGCCGTTTCTCCGGGGAACAGATCCACTTGCTGCGCATCGTCGACGGCAGGATCAGGGACCACCGGGACTGGCCCGAGTACCAGAGCACGTACCGCCAGCTCGGTGAGCCGTGGCCCGAGCCGGACGGCTGGCGCCGCTAGGGGTGTCCGCCGGACACGCCCCTGGACGAGAAGAGCCCGAGGAGCCGATCAGATGACCGAGCAGCGGACCGTCGACTTCTGGTTCGACCCCGTGTGCCCGTACACGTGGATCACCTCGCGGTGGATGGTGGAGGTCGCCAAGGTGCGGCCGGTGACCATCCGCTGGCGGGTGATGAGTCTGTCGGTGCTCAACGAGCACCGGGACGACAACCCCGAGGGCGAGTGGGAGGAGTACATGTGGGCGCCCGTGCGGGTATGTGCCGCGGTGGAGGAGCGGTTCGGCCAGCGGGCGCTCGGTGACCTCTTCACGGCGATGGGCACCCGCTTCCACCTCCAGGGCGACTGGGGGAACCTCACTGCGGCCCTGGCGGACGCCGGACTGCCGGAGGAGATCGCGGAGGTCGCCGAATCCACCGCGTACGACGAGGCGATCCGGTCCTCGCACGCGCAGGCCGTCTCCCTGGCCGGCAGCGACATCGGCACCCCTGTGGTGTCGGTCGCCGGGCCCGGCGGCGACCGGCTCGGCTTCTTCGGCCCGGTCGTCTCCCCCGCTCCTACCGGGGAGACGGCCGGACAGTTGTGGGACGGCTTCCTGCTGATGGCCGCTGTTCCGGGCTTCTACGAGGTCAAGCGCGCGCGGACCGGGGAGCCCCGGTTCGACATGGCCGACTGACCCGGCGCCACCGGGCGGGAGCACCCGCGCCCATGACCCGTGCCGGTGCGCGTACCGACATGGCCCGGACCGACGCACGTACCGGCGTCACCCGGGCCGACGCGCGTGCCGGCATCCCCCATGCCGGTGCACGGCGTCACCCATGCCGACGCACGTGCCCGAGCACGGCCTCGGCGAGGCGCCGGTGCACGGAGCCCGGCAACGCGTGTCCCATGCCCTCGATCTCCACCAGTGCGGCGCCCGGGATCAGACCGGCGAGATGGCGGCCGTGCGGCGGGGGCGCGATCGGGTCCTCCATGGCCTGGATCACCTGGGTGGGGACGCGGACGTCGCGCAGTTCGGGGGCGCGCTCACGCGGCGGCGGCTGGACGGCGTAGTGCACCTGCGGCTCGGTGAGCGAGCCCGAGTGGTCGATGGCCTGCTGCTCCCACCGCCGGAACTCTGCCTCGTCGAAGGCGACCTCGTCACCGGAGAACAGTTTCCACCGGCGCACCCGCCGGTCCAGTTCCGCCTCCGGGCCGTCCGGTTCCTCGTTCATGACGGCGAGCGCCTTCAGGAACCGTTCCCGGGGCAGCGGAAGGCCGTCGGCGGAGGGCTCCCCGGCCATGGCGCGGCGGATGTTGCCGGGGAAGTCCACGTCGAGCGCTCCGCCGAGCATCATCGACATGCTCAGCATCCGGTCCGCGTGGTCCAGCGCGACCAGCTGGCACAGGACGGTCCCCATCGACATGCCGACGAAATGGGCCCGTTCGACGTCCCAGCCGTCGAGCACCGCGACGGCGTCCGCGGCCAGCCGGAGATAGCCGTACGGCCGCTCGGACAGGTCCCAGACGGTGGAGCGGCCCACCCCCCAGTGGTCGTAGCGGATCACGTGCAGCCCGCCGGCGACGAGCAGGTCGACGAACTCGACGGGCCAGCTCATCGCGGTGAGGTTCCCGCCCGCCACCAGGAGCAGGGCGGGGTCGGCCGGGTCGCCGAAGTCCTCGGTCCACAGCTCGACGTCCTTCGACATGACGATGCGTTGTGCCACTGCGACATCCCTCTCGGCTCTGGAATCCGGGGTTTCCGTGGATCGGCGGTCGTGGCGGGACGGGCTCACCGCGGGGCGAGCTCCCAGAGGCAGGAGTCCAGCGGCACACTGGGCGACACCAGGGGCCCGGTCCGGGAGACGACGCGGAGGCCGGCCGCATCGGCCAGAGCGGCCCACTCACGGTCGGTGCGGACCCGGCCGCCGAGGAACACCAGCATGCGCATGTCGAGCACGCTGAAGTACAGGTCCGACGTCCTCGTCCCGCCGGGGGCCGCCTCGGCCCTCTCGAGCAGGACGATCCTGCCCCCGGGCCGCAGGGCGTCACGGCAGCGCCCCAGGATCCGCAGCGCGTCCCCGTCCGGCCAGTTGAGCAGGACGAACGACAGCACGACGACATCGGCGGACACGGGCAGTTCGTCGAAGAAGTCGCCGCCGACGACGTCGATGCGGCCGTCCAGCCCGGCCGCCGCGATGCGCTCGCGTGCCCGCTCGGCCGCTCCCGGCAGGTCCAGCAGCGTGCCGCGTGCCTCGGGCGCGGCCCGCAGAATCGCGCCGAGCAGTCCACCGGGCGCACCGCCGACGTCGAGCACATGCCGCGCCCGGCTCCAGTCGTACGCGGCGACCGGCGCGGTGAAGGCCGCGTCCTCCCTCGTCGTCATCAAGGCGTCGAACGAGGCGCCCAGTCGGCGCTCCTCGGACATGTCCGCCCAGAACGGCCTGCCGTAGCGGGCCTCGTACTGCGGCCGTCCGGTGCGGACCGCCTCGAGCAGACCCAGGAACGTCAGGTCCGCGCGCCCGACGGCCTGGTCCAGGTCGAGCCATGAACGCTGCCGTGACGGGTCGTCGTCGGCGAGCAGCTCGCCGATGCGGGTCGGCGCGTAGCGGCCGGGTCCGCCCTCCTGCAGGACGCCGGCGGCGGCCAGGTGCCGCATCAGCCTCGACAGCGCGTCCGCGTCCGCACCGGTGGCCTCGGCGAGGGCCTCCGGACTGGTGGCGCCCGCGCGCAGGTGGTCGACCAGTCGCAGGGTGGCCGCGACCCGCAGCGCCATCGGGGTCACCAGGTTCGACATCCGCACCAGGGCGTCGACGGGCCGCTCCTCCCCGTCGGCGCCGCCGTCGGTTCCGCTGCTCGTATCGCTCACGCCGCGCTGCCTTCCCGGTCGGTGCCGAGCGCGTACGCGCTCAGGTGGTCGACGGCGTCGGCGTAGGTGAACGGCTGCATGAACCAGCCGGCCCGGACGTCGCGGTAGTGGCGGGACAGGGGGTGGTCCGCGGTGAACGACGCACCGCCCGCGAGGGTCATGCAGTCCTCGACGATGCTCGCCGCGGTGCGGTTGACGACGAGCTTCGCGTACTGGAAAGGAGCCATCATCCGGCGGCCGCGCTCGCCGGGGTCGTCCGCCGTACGGTGTGCGTGGTGGTCGGCGTTGGTCAGGGCCGCCGCGAGCGCCGTGCGCAGCGTGTACAGCTTCACGTCGAGCTCGGCGACCAGGGTGCGGACCGCTGCCGCCGGCTGCCCGGGACGCCGGGCGATGCCCGTGACGGCGAGGTCGCGTGCCGCCTGTGCGATCCCCGCGTAGACGCCGAGCAGTCCGATCGAGCTGACGGTCTGGCCGGCCATCGCGGCGTCGTTGCGGACGCCGACCGGGCCGCGCAGGAAGACGTCGGCCGGGGGCACGGGACAGTCCTCGAAGACGACCTCCGTGCTGGCGGACGCCCGCATTCCCATACCGTTCCAGGTGTCCGGCGCCTTGAGACCGGGAGCGTCGGCGGGGAGGAACGCGGAGGCGAGCAGCGGGGGCCCGGAGGAGGGGCGGGCCTGTGCCGCGACGACGAAGTGCGTGGCGAACGGAGCCATGCTGACCAGGATCTTCCGGCCCGTCAGCCGCCACCCGCCGTCATCGGCGGGCACCAGCTCGGTGGTGGCGCCGGCGTCCTTGAGGGCGCCGCTGATCAGTGCCCCTCCCGTGCCCATGAGCCGCAGCAGCCGCTCGGCCAGGGCGCGACCGGTGTCGGTACCGTGCTCACGCTCGTACGACATGGTGATCCCGCGGCTGAACTGCATGTGCAGCGACAGCGCGACGGACGCGTCGGCCTCGGCGATCCGCTTCACGGCGAGGCAGACGTCGTGGACGCTGCTCACGCCCAGTCCGCCGAACTCACGCGGCACGGTCGCTCCGAGTACGCCGTCGGCGCCCAGGTGCCGGAAGGTGTCCAGCGGGAAGGTGCCGCTGCGGTCGCAGTCGGTCGCGCCGGACGCCATGCCCGGCAGATGCCTGCCGAGTACGTCCAGCAGTGCCTGGCCCTCGGGAGTGAGCGGTTCGGTGAGGTCCCCCGCTTTCCCCGGGGCCGAGCTGCCGGCCTGATCCGTCATGGCCTTTCCGTCCTTTCCGTCCGGATGACGTCCGTGGGGCGTGTCGCCGCCAGATACCGGTCGATGGCGGTCCTGTGGTAGCCGGGCCCCAGCCCCAGCCGGTCGGCCTCGGGTACCAGCCGCCGCAGTTTCCTCGTGGAGGGGCAGTGCTCGATGCTGTCGTCGGTCACCTGCCACTGGGCCGTGACCCCCAGCCGGTGTTCGAGGTACCGCACGACGCTGGCGACCTCCACGCAGTCCCCGGAGGCTACGTTCACGGTCTCGTCGCACACCCCGGTGCGCAGCAGGGCGTCCACGACGGTGGTGAAGTCCGCCACGTGGAGCATGTCCCGGCGCGCTCCGTTCTGGACGCGGACCCGGCCGGCCAGCACCTGGGTGACGAGCGCGGTCAGGAGGCGGAAGCGGGGTTCGTCCGGGCCGAGCACATAGCCGAGGCGCAGGATGAGGTGACGCACCCCGGAGTCCTTGATCAGCCGTTCCAGGTCCAGCTTGTGCTGGCCGTAGCGGGTGGATGCGGTCTGCGGGCCGTCCTCGTCGCCGGGGCCCCCGGGTCCGCCGTACATGCTGGCGGTGGAGAAGAACACGAGCATCCGGCCGTGCCGCAGGCAGTGCCGGATCGTGTCGCCGACGAGCCCGGTCTCACGCCGGTGTTCCGTGTCGGGCAACGGGTGCGTGGGCACTCCCGCGGCCAGCACCGTCGTTCCGGGGTGCCCGGCCGAGAGCGGCGCGAGGTGTCGGGCGAGGAACCCGTTCCCGATGATCTCCATCTGACAAGGCAGTCCTTCGGCTCGCTGGGGACACCGACCCTCGCAGCCGGGTGTCGAAGGACACTCGAAAGGTCTCGGACGGCGGGCCGAGGCACGGCGGGACGCCCGTTCAACAAGGCTCCGTGCGCCTTCAAGGACACGCATGGACAGTGACACCGTCACCCCCGTCCCTCTCGCGAGGCGAGGAGCTCCCATGCGTGTACTGTTCGTCAACTCCCCAGGGCTGGGGCACATCTTCCCCTCCGTCCCCCTGGCGCACGCGCTGACCGCAGCGGGTCACGACGTGCTGTACGCGCAGGGGGGTGATGCCGGGGCGGTGGCCGCCGCGGGCGTCAACGTCGTCGATGTGACCCCCGGGCTCGACTACGCGACGGTGTTCCGGCCCGAGGAGATCGACTTCAGCGTCGACGGCGGGGACGAGTTCGTCGCCTCCCTCTTCGCCAGGGTCTCGGGGGTCACCGTCGACAGGGTGGTCGACGTCGCCCGTGCCTGGTCCCCGGATCTGATCGTCCACTCGCCGCTCCAGGGCGCCGGCCCGCTCGCGGCGGGGGCGCTCGGCGTGCCCGCGGTGTCGGTGATCACCGGGCCGGCCGACAGCGCACCGGGCATCGCCGGACTGCTGCGCGACCACATGGCGGAGCACTATCTGCGGCACGGCGTCACGCCGGCGGCCGCGCCCGGCTTCCGGCTCAACTCCATGCCGCCGAGCCTGCTGAAGCTCCTGCCGGAGCAGGTGCGCGCGGACGACGACGTCCCGGTCCGCTATGTGCCCTTCAACGGCAACGGCGAGCTGCCGGGCTGGCTGCTGGAGCCTCCGCGGCGGCCGAGGATCGCCGTCACGCTCGGGTCGATCGCCGGTCTGTGGGGCGGCCTGGCCGTGCTGGCGCCGCTCGTCGCCGCGGCCGCGGATGCCGACGCGGAGTTCGTCGTCACCCTCGGCGGCGGCGACCCGTCGCTGCTGGGTGAACTGCCGCCCAATGTACGGACGGTGGACTGGCTCTCCCTCGGGCCGCTGCTGAGCACCTGTCGCGGTCTGGTGCACCACGGCGGGTCTGGCACGTCGGCGGTCGCGATGGTGGCGGGCGTGCCCCAGTGCGTGATGCCGCTCAGCCCGGACCAGAAGGACAACGAGCGAGCGGTCGTCGAGCGGGGCATCGCCATCGGGGCGTCGGCCGAAACGGTCGGTGCGACCGAGTTCCGTGCTCTGCTGGAGGACGAGGGGCTGCGGGCGGCCGCGGCCGAGGTGCGCGACGAGACGGCGACGATGCCGTCTCCCGCCGCGCTCGTCGGACGGCTGGAGTCCCTGGTACGAGGGACGTGACCGGGCGGGGGCCCGGACGCCGGCAGGACGTGACCGGGCGGGGCCGCGTACGCCGGCAGCGCGTCAGCGGCCGGCCGGACGGACGGACATCGCGTGGCGGAAGACGTCCGCGGGGTCCCATCGCGCCTTGACCTGCTGGAGCCTGGGGTAGTTGTCCCGGTAGTAGAGGGTGTGCCACGGCACCCCGGAGGTGTTCCACCGGGGGTCGGTCAGGTCGGCGTCCGGGTAGTTGATGTAGGAGCCGCCGTTGGCGGCGTTCGGTACGGGAACGCCGC
Organism: Streptomyces sp. NPDC030222; assembly: GCF_055573115.1. Taxonomy (NCBI): domain Bacteria; kingdom Bacillati; phylum Actinomycetota; class Actinomycetes; order Kitasatosporales; family Streptomycetaceae; genus Streptomyces; species Streptomyces sp. NPDC030222. Next base: position 302,513 of record NZ_JBVICA010000005.1, on the reverse strand, counting down.
CGGTGTCCGCGTACACGTCCCGGTACAGCTCGCGCACCCAGGCCAGTTGCGCGTCGCCGGAGATGCCGGGCCACCACGAGGTCTCGTACGTGGCGCTGAAGAGGGAGTCACGGTGCGGGACCGCCGTGGCGGACGCCGGGACGGCGTTGATCCTGCCGCCGAGGGTGGAGAGGTACACGGCCGATGCCTGGTGCTCGTCCCCGCCCTGCGTCAGACAGCGGTGGAGGGTCCGGATCTGGCCCTCCGTCCATGGCTTGCGCAGGAGTGCGGCCTTGGACTTGAACGGGTACCGGCCGCCGGCGTAGGGGTCGGCGGTCAGCGTGGACTTCATCCACAGCGCGGTCGATTCCTCGGTCTCGTGGCGCACACCGGTGCCCGTGGTGACCGCCTCGACGTACTCGTCGAGCAGTGCCTTGCCGTGCGGCAGGGAGCCGTCCACGTTGGCCACGAGGGTGAACTGTCCGGACGCCCGGTGGTTGAGGATGAGCCAGCTGCTGAGCGGGGCGTAACGGGAGCCGGCGCCCGACTCCTTCTCGTGCCATGTGCCGTGGTTGCGGAGGATCCGCACGAACGCGGACTCGGTCATGGACGCCCACGACCAGCGGACGGTGACGGAACGTATCGTCGCCGGCGGGCGCGGCAGCAGGGTCGTGGGGTCGTTGCCGCGCGCGCCGGGCGAGCGCATCAGATAGCGGGTGACGATCCCGAAGTTTCCGCCGCCCCCGCCGGTGTGGGCCCACCACAGGTCGTGGTGGGGGTCCGCGGGGTCCCGGGTGGCGAGCACCAGACGGGCGCGGCCGCCACGGTCGGCGACGACCACCTCGACGCCGTAGAGGTGGTCGGCGACGAAACCGTGGTGCCGGGACAGCCCGCCGTACCCGCCGCCCGCGATGTGGCCGCCCGCACCGACGGAGGGGCACGCTCCCGCCGGTACGGTCACGCCCCAGCCGAGGTAGAGGGTGCGGTAGACCTCGCCGAGCGTCGCGCCGGACTCGATGGCGAAGGCACGGTGCCGGGAGTCGTAGTACACGGACTTCATCTCGGAGACGTCCACGACGACCTGGACGTCGGGGTCGTCGACGAAGTTCTCGAAGCAGTGTCCACCGCTGCGGACGGCGATGCGGCGGCCGGTCCGCAGGGCGTCGTCCACCGCGTCGACCACGTGGCGGGCGCGATGGACGAGGCGTACGGACTCCGGCCGGCCGGAGAAGCGCCCGTTGTAGCCTCTGGCGACCAGCTCCGCGTACCGCGGATCGCCGGGGCGGATGTCCTTGGCCGGGGGCGGCGGGAAGCAGCCACCGGCCCCGGTGTCCGCTGCCGCTGCCGCCGTCCCCGTGCCGGGCCCGGCCAGTACCGCGGCACCGCCGGCTGCGACGCCGCCCGCCAGAAAGCCGCGGCGCGAGAAGTTCTTCACTGCCACTCCCCCGTTCCGTTGTGGGTCGTTCGGTGTCATTCGGTCTGCGCGGCCGCCGGAGCCGGACCGTGATGGCCTCCGGTGCCGCGCCTGTTCGCCTCGACGAGTTCCTCCAGGACCGGCACGACGGCGCTGGGCGCGGGCATGTCCCTCGACTCCTGGCGCAGCCGGCCGGCGGCTTCGGCGAAGGAGCGTTCCGTCAGCAGGCGGGTGAGCATGCCGCGCAGCATCCCGGCGTCCGCGCGCTCCGGTGCGGCGACCCGGAGCCCGGCTCCGCGCTCCTCCAGCAGTCGTGCCTTGTGGTCGGTGTCCCACACCCCGTCGGGCAGGATCAGCTGGGGCACCCCACAGCCCAGGGCGGTGTTGAAGGTGCCCGCACCACCGTGGTGGATCACCGCGGAGCAGCTGGGCAGCAGGGCCTCCAGCGGGACGAAGTCCACGACGCGGACGTTGTCCGGTACCTCGGTGACCGACGCGAGCTGGGCCTCGTTCAGGGTGGCGACCACCTCGACGTCCTCTCCGGCGACGGCCGCGAGCACCTCCCCGAGCGGCACCCGGTCGGCGCCGAGCAGCTCGCGGTGGGAGACGCCGAGCGTCAGGCAGACCCTCCTGCGCTTCGGCGGTTCGCGCAGCCACTCGGGAAGGACGGAGCCGCCGTTGTGGGTCACCACGCGCATCGGTACGCGGTCGAGCCCGACCGGGAAGCGCAGGGAGGGCGGCAGCGGGTCGATGGTGCGCTGCCCGACGACGAGGTCCTCGCCGAACCGCCCTCCGTACCGCCGCATGGTCCAGCCCAGCCACTCCTCCATCGGGTCCTCCCGCTGCCTCGGGGGCAGCCGGCGAACCGCGTCGAGGTACGACTCGCGCATCCGGCCGATGAGGTCCAGGCCGAACAGCAGCCGGACGTGTGCCGCGCCGCCGGCCCGTGCGGCGATGGGGCCCGCGAAGGTGAGCGGGTCCCAGACGACCAGGTCCGGCCGCCACCAGCGGGCGTGGCGCACCAGGTCGTCGACCATCGCCGGCGCGGAGTACTGCTGGAAGACATGGGTGGTCATGGCCGTGAAGACGCCGTGCATGTACGCGTACGACAGCTTCTCCGGACGGATCTCGGTCATGTCCGTCCAGTACGCGAACCGCTCGGCCATCGCGCGGTAGTCGTCCGCGCCCCCGGCTGCCGGGTCCTGTGCCGCGTGGTCAGCGGGCCCTTCATGCGCACCGCCCTCGCCGGGCCCGCCCGTCCTGCCCGTCCCGTCCGTCCCGTCATGCTGTTCGTACGACTCCATCTGCGCCGCCAGGTCGAGCGCGGCGCCGGCCGTGACGGCGGTCAGGCCGGTGCCCGTGATGTCGCGGGCGAGATCGGGCTGGCCGGCCATATGGACCTCGTGGCCTGCCGCCCGGAGCGCCCATGCCAGCGTGACCTGCGCATACAGATGGGACTTCGCGGTGTGTGTGGTGAACAGGACCCGCATCGGGCACCCTTCTTCGGCCGGCGTGGTCGGGCGGGAGCTTGAGGCGTTCACACCACCCGGACGTCCGGGACATAGAGGATCCACTTGCCGCCCGATGCCCGGAACTGCTGTTCCTTCGCGATGATCTCCTCGGCGTGGTTCCAGGCGAACAGCACGGCGTAGTCGGGGAAGGGGTTCTCGAACTCCTCACGCGACCGCACCGGGATGTGCGAGCCGGGGGTCAGCCGCCCCTGCTTGTTCGGGGTGGTGTCGGAGATGAACGAGACGAGGTCGGGTCCGATGCCGCAGTAGTTGGCGACGGTGGCGCTCTTGGCCGTCGCCCCGTACCCGACGACCGTACGGCCCTCGTCCCGCAGCCTGCGGAGCAGCGAGACCAGCTCGTCCCTCGCCCGCTCCACACGGCCGACGAAGCCCTTGAGCGTCTCGAGGTCCGACAGCCCGCGCCGCCGCTCCTGCTGCAGCAGTTCGGCGACCGCGGGCGAGGGGGTGCGCCGTCCCGCGCGGGCGATCGTGTAGCGGACCTCCCCGCCGTGCACGGGCAGCCGTTCCACGTCGACCAGTTCGAAGCCGAACCGCTCGACCATGGAGCTCACGGAGGAGACGGAGAAGAAGTAGTAGTGCTCGTCGTAGATCTGGTCGAAGGAGGCGAGGTCGACGATGTCGGCGAGGTACGGGTCCTCGAAGACGAACACCCCGTCCGGTGCGAGCAGGGCGTCCACTCCCTGGAAGATCGAGTCCAGGTAGGGGATGTGGCAGATCGTGTTCGCCGCGTAGATGACCTGCGCGTGCCCCTCGGCCTTGCGGATGTCGGCCGCCGTCGACTCCTGGAAGAACTCGGTGGCGACCCGGATGCCCTGGCGCCGTGCGAGGTCGGCCACACTCTGCGACGGTTCGACGCCCAGGTGCCGGACCCCGGCCTCGGAAACGGTGCGGAGCATCACGCCGTCGTTGCAGCCCACCTCGACCAGGAACGCGTCCTTCCCGGTGAGTTCGGTCTCCAGGAAGTGCCGCGCGGTCTCCTCGAAGTGCCTGCGCATGACGGAGGAGCCGGACGACAGGTACGGATAGTGGCTGTTGAACATCAGGTGGCGCGGCACTTCCTCGGTGAGCTGGACCATGGTGCAGTCACCGCAGACGCCGACGGCCAGCCGGAAGAAGAACTCGTCACCGCGGTACTCGGGTTCGAGGAGCCCGCTGGAGAGCGGCTGCTGCCCGAAGTCCATGAACTCGTGCAGCCGACCGCCGCAGATCCGACAACTGAGCATGGTGGAAGCCCTCTTCCTTGAGTAGCGGAGATAGCGATCGTCATGACGTGCGGCGGCGGTGCGCCGGGGCCGCGGCGGCCTCAGAGCTCTCCCGGCCAGTCGCCGTCGCCGCGGAGCAGGGCCCTGGCCAGGTTCTGGTAGAAGGCCACGACGCCGGGTTCCTTGGGGCTCAGATGGCCGCGTGCGGCGAAGCGCGATCCCACCGCGCGCTGGACGGCCTCCAGCCCGTTCCGGTCCTCGGTGTTGATCATGCCCGCGTACGACTCGGCCTGCTTGCGCATCTCGTCGAGGTCCGCGCCGTCGAGCGCGGTGCGCGGCACGAGGATGCCGCCGCGGACGAGCGTCCGGTCGATCGTCTGCGGGATGAGGCTGAGCCAGACGACCATCTCGCCGGCCGCGGCCAGGCTCGCCGAGGGGAAGACGAAGAAGCCGTACAGATGGGCCTTCTCGTCGTCGGTCAGTGGCAGGGTATGGGTCTCCTGCGGCGTGGTGAACGGGATGAGCAGGCGCAGCGCCCACGGGGAGTCGACCCGTACGTCCGTGGGGGACCCGCCGGGCGTCGACTGCTGGAGGGTCTCCTGGTGGAAGCCCATCACGTGGTAGTTCTCGTGGGCGTTCTCGGCGGCGACCTTCCAGTTGCAGGCCCACTCCTCGCTCCAGGAACCGAGCTGCACCATGTCGTCGAGCCGGTAGTTGGCCAGGTCGTCGGAGATCCGGCTCAGTTCGGGGGCGAGCGGGGCCGCGGCCGGGTCGAGGTTCACGTACACGAGGCCGTGCCACTCCTCCACCGCGAAGGCGGGCAGCCGGCAGCCCGTGGGGTCGAACTCCGGGTTCCGGCGCATATGGGTCGCGCCGATGAGCCGGCCGTCGAGTCCGTACTTCCAGAGGTGGTACGGACAGGTGAAGGAGTCGGCGCGGCCGGCCGCTCCGGCCTCGACCAGCGGCATCATCCGGTGCCGGCAGATCGGTGACATGCCGTGCAGCACCCCGTCCGCGTCACGGGTGACCACCACCTGCTCGCCCGCGACGACGGCTGAGACGTAGCTGTTCGGCTCGGCGAGTTCGTCGCGGTGGGCGATGAGCACCCAGGACCGGCCGAAGACACGGGTGCGTTCCAGCTCGTACAGCTCGGGGGAGGTGAACGCCCGGGGCGGCAGGCTGAGCTGGGGCGCCGCGTCCAGGTACCGGCGCAGCTCCTCCAGCAGTGCTGCGACCTCACCGGAGGGCGACCCGATGTCCTCACCGCACGGCGCCCCGATGTCCTCACCGCGGCCGTGGCCCCGGACCGCGCCGTGGTGGCCGTGGGGCGCCGTGCGTGGATGGTTCTCGTCGGCCGTCCGGCCTGTGCTCACGCCTGTGCTCACGGTGGGACTCCCAACCTATGCCGCGGGGTACGTGGTCCTGCGACCCTGGCAGCACGGGTTCGAACCCCGCTCGACGACGCGGGCGGCCGTCACGGCGGGCTCCGCCGTCCCCCACGTCCAGCCGGTCTCCGGCGTTCCTCTAGCAGCCCGGCCGACGATCGGGTGTTTCCGGATTCCCGTCCCTTCGGGCGCGCAACGAATGAGGTCGCTGTGTACGGAGCCGAACTCGCCGAGATCTACGAGCTGATCCATCGCGGCCGTGGCAAGGACTACCTCCGGGAAGCGGCGGAGGTGGCGCGGCAGGTGCGTGAGCGCAGGCCGGACGCCGCCGCCCTGCTCGACGTGGCCTGCGGCACCGGGGCCCATCTGCGGTGCTTCGACGAGCTGTTCGACGAGGTGGCCGGCCTGGAGCAGTCCGAACCCATGGCGCGGTTCGCGCGGCAGGCGCTGCCGCACGTCCCCGTGCACATCGGTGACATGCGGAACTTCGACCTCGGACGCACCTACGACGTCATCACCTGCATGTTCGGCTCGATCGGCTATCTGCTGACGGAGTCCGAGCTGGTCGGCGCGGTGCGCCGGTTCGCACGGCACCTGTCGCCCGGCGGGGTGCTGGCCGTCGACCCGTGGTGGTTCCCCGAGACGTACCGGCACGGCCATGTCGCGGGCAGCACCGTGGCCGTCGAGGGGCTGACCGTGTCCCGGGTCTCCCACTCCGCGCGGGAGGGGACGGCATCCCGGATGAATGTGCACTACCTGGTCGCCGACGGTGCGTCAGGGGTACGGCACTTCCATGAGACCCACCTGATCGGTCTGTTCTCCCGGGATCAGTACGAGGCGGCGTTCACGGCCGCCGGTTTCGGCGTCGACTACATCCCCGTCGAGCCCGCCGGCCGTGGCCTCTTCGTCGGCGTCCGGTCCGCCGGCTGACCCGGCGGACGGGGCGCGGCGGGTTCAGGGCTGCCGGGCCAGCTGCTCGTTGGCCTCGACGAGGAACTGGTTCAGCGTCCGGATCCGGGTCTCCGCCTCCGGCATGCCGATCGCGTACCTCCGCTCGACCTGACTGATCGCCTCCAGCAGGGCGAGCGAGTCGTACCCGAGGTGGGACAGCTCGACGTCGCCCACCTCCCCGTCGTCGAGATCGACTCCCTCGGCCTCACCGGCGCACTCGCGGAAGATGCCGACCAGGACCGGCAGGGTGAGTTCACTCATCACACGTACCTCTCTGTTCATGGGGAAGAAGTCCGCCGTCGGACGGCGGAGGAGGCCGGGGGCTCAGCCCGCCGCCTCCCACATGTCGCGCAGGGAGTCACGCAGACCGATGGCCGGGCGCCAGCCGAGCACCTGCTGCGCGTGCCGGATGTCGGCCCTGGTCCAGCCGCCGCCCTTGCTCTCCACCGATCCGCCGGTCTCCTCGATCGTCCCCGGCGGAAATCCGGCCACGTCGACGAGCGTCGTCACCAGCTCGCGCATCGTCGGCGCCTCGCCGCGCCCGATGTTGAACACCGAGCCGGGGGCCGCCGCCTCGGCGGCCCGCAGCGCCGCCGAGGCGACATCGCGTACGTCGATGTAGTCGCGGGCGGCGTCCGCGATCACCAGTTCCAGCCGCTCCCCCGGCAGCAGTCCGCGCAGCCGGCGCAGCACCGAGCCCAGGAAGCTCGCCTCCGACGGGTGGGGCCCGCACACATTGACCGCGCGCAGCACGACCCCGTCGACGTCCCCGGCGCGGGCCGCTTCCAGCACGGCCCGCGAGCCGGCCAGTTTCGTACGGGCGTACGCGGTGCCCGGATCCGGTACCACCGACTCGTCGATGCCGGTGCCGGGCGGTACGGAGCCGTACTCGTGGATGCTGCCGATGTGGACGACGCGGGGGCGTGCGGGCAGCGCGGCCACCGCGGCGAGCAGCCGGTCCACCAGCCGCACATGGGCGTGGTGCATGGCCTCCTCGGTCACCGCCCAGCCGCCCGTGGCGTTGACCACGACCTCCACGTTCCGCGAGGCGAGCAGTTCGGCGGTCCTCATCGGGTCCGCCGATGCCACGTCCAGTGCGACGAAGGCATACCGGTCGCCGGCGGCATGCGGCGCGGGACGTCTTGCCACGCCGAGCACCTCGTGTCCCGCGCCCGAGAACACCGCGCTCACCTGTCGTCCGATGCCACCGGTCGCGCCCAGCACCGCGACCGTGCCGGGCCGGGGCGCATCACGCGGGGTCACCACGCCGCTCCCCCTTCGTCGCTGCCGTCGACCGCCCTGGCCCTTCCCGGCACCGCGGTCACGGGCGCCGGTCGTCACGCGTGACCCGGCGTTCACGCACCTTCAGTTCGCCGTCCACCCGGACCAGCACGTCCTCGCACACGCACATCAGATGGAGCCGGGGGTCGCCGCCCCGCGGGGTGGCGATGATCTGCGCGTACGAGCGGACGTCCAGCCCGCCGTCCTCACGCGGCCGGACCGACACCATGCTCAGCAGATGCCGGTGCACCTCGCCGGCCTCGGCGAGCGCCGCGGCGGCCTTGTTGACCCCCGCGGCCAGGGCGTCCCGGCCGACCACGGGTTCCGGCAGGGAGGGCGGCGCGAACGAGCCGTCCTCGGTGAAGGTCGACGCCCAGCCTTCGCCGTCCCCCTCGTCCAGGAGGTGCATGTGGTGGGCGTAGAACTGTTGTACTTCGGCATAGAGGGACTCGACCGACGACGAGGTTCCCATCGGCACTGCCACCGCGTCCTCCTCACGCTAGTCCCGTTCGGGGTCCGAACGGGCGGGCACCTGCGAACGATCCCCGACACCCATCGACATCGGCTCGAACCCGGCGCGCGCGAGCCGAGTGAGCCTTGAGCGCTTCTCCGTTCGCGCCGAGCACGATCTGGCTCGTCGGTACCAGCGGCAGGAACGGGGACGTGGAGGTCCGTGTGCGGTTGATCGACCTGTCATCGGCGGTGGACGCCACAGTCCACGAGCCGGATCCCGTGGTGCACGAGGTATTGACGCCCCGTCAGGGAGCGGAGCACATGAGCGCGGAGATGCGGACGCACTTCGGGCTCGAGTTCGACCCGGACGAGCTGCCCGACGGGGAGTTCCTGTCGCTCGACCGGATCACCCTGACCTCGCACACCGGCACGCACGTCGACGCACCGTCGCACTACGGCTCCCGGGCGGGGTACGGCGACGGTGTACCGAAGCACATCGACCGGATGCCGTTGGAGTGGTTCTGCAACCCGGGGATGGTGCTCGACCTCACGGACGCGCCGACCGGTGTGGTCGGCGCGGAGCGCCTGGAGAAGGAGTTCCAGCGGATCGGCCGCACCCCCGCGCCGCTGGACATCGTGCTGCTGCACACCGGCGCCTCGGCACGGGCGGGCACCCCGGAGTACTTCACCGAGTTCGCCGGGCTGGACGGGCCGGCCGTCCATCTGCTGCTGGACCTGGGGGTGCGGGTGATCGGGACGGACGCGTTCAGCCTGGACGCCCCGTTCACCCACATCATCGACAACTACCGGCGCACGGGTGACCGCTCGGTTCTGTGGCCGGCCCACTTCGCCGGCCGCGACCGGGAGTACTGCCAGATCGAGCGGCTGGCGAACCTCGACGCACTGCCCGCACCGTTCGGGTTCACCGTCGTGTGCTTCCCGGTGAAGATCGCGGGCGCGGGCGCGGGCTGGACCAGGGCGGTCGCCATGGCCGACGAGTGACCGGGCGCGCTTCGCCCCACAGTGACAGGAGAGCGGATGTACGGACGGGAGCTGGCGGAGGTCTACGAGATCTTCTACCGCAGCCGGGGCAAGGACTGGCCGGCGGAAGCCGCCTACGTCACGGAACTGGTGCGGACGCGGTGTCCGGAGGCGGACTCCCTGCTCGACGTGGCATGCGGCACCGGGGCACACCTGGAGACCTTCGGGACGCTGTTCGGGCACACCGAGGGCCTGGAGATCGCGGAGCCCATGCGGGAGCTGGCGCACCGACGGCTGCCGGAGGTGACCGTCCACCCCGGCGACATGCGCGCCTTCGACCTCGGCCGCGCCTTCGACGCGGTCGTCTGCATGTTCTGCGCCATCGGCTATCTGGGCACGGTGTCCGACATGCGCGACGCCGTACGGTCGATGGCCCGGCACGTGCGCCCCGGAGGCGTGCTCGTCATCGAGCCGTGGTGGTTCCCCGAGAACCACGTCGAGGGCTATGTCGCGGGCGATCTCGGCCGGGAGAACGGCCGTACCGTGGCCCGGATCTCGCACTCGACCCTCCAGGGCCGCGCAACCAGGATGGAGGTGCGGTTCCTGGTCGGCGACCGGGACGGCATCAGGGAGTTCACCGAGATCGACGTGCTCACCCTCTTCACCAGGGACGAGTACCTCGCGGCGTTCACCGACGCGGGGTGCACCGTCGAGTTCCTCCCCGGCGACCCGACCGGCCGCGGTCTGTTCGTCGGCGTACGGCAGTGACACCCACCCCGGGCCGACGCCCGAGACGAGCGGAGAGAGTGACTCGCCCATGACCACTTACGTATGGGACTACCTGCGCGAGTACGAGAACGAGCGGGACGACGTCCACGACGCGATCGAGACCGTGCTGCGGTCCGGACAGCTGGTGCTCGGCGCCAGTGGACGGGGCTTCGAGGAGGAGTTCGCCGCCTACCACGGGGTGGGCCATGCGGTCGGGGTCGACAACGGCACCAACGCGATCAAGCTGGGGCTCCAGGCGATCGGCGTGGGTCCGGGCGACGAGGTGATCACCGTCTCGAACACCGCGGCGCCTACGGTGGTGGCCATCGACTCCGTGGGAGCGACGCCCGTCTTCGTCGACGTCCACCCCGACACGTACCTCATGGACGTCGAGCAGGTGGCCGCCGCCGTCACTCCGCGCACCGCATGTCTGCTCCCCGTGCATCTGTACGGCCAGTGCGTCGACATGACGGCGCTGCAGGCCGTGGCGGACGAGCACGGGCTGCAAGTCTTCGAGGACTGCGCCCAGGCCCACGGCGCCCGCCGCGACGGACGGCTCGCCGGCACATGGGGAGCCGCCGCCGGGTTCTCCTTCTACCCCACCAAGGTGCTCGGGGCCTACGGCGACGCCGGCGCCGTCATCACCTCCGACCCGGAGGTGGACGCCGCCCTTCGGCGGCTGCGGTACTACGGGATGGAGGAGCGCTACTACGTCGTCCGGACGCCCGGGCACAACAGCCGCCTGGACGAGCTGCACGCGGAGATCCTGCGCCGCAAGCTGCGCAGGCTCGACGCGTACGTCGAGGGCCGGCGTGCGGTGGCGCAGCGCTACGCCGAGGGGCTCGCCGACACCGGTCTGGTGCTGCCGTCGATCGCGCCGGGCAACGACCACGTCTACTACGTCTACGTGGTCCGCCATCCACGGCGCGACGCCATCATCGAGGCGCTGAAGGGCTACGACATCTCGCTGAACATCAGCTATCCGTGGCCGGTGCACACCATGACGGGCTTCGCCCACCTCGGGTACGCCAAGGGGTCCCTGCCGGTCACCGAAGCGGTGGCCGACGAGATCTTCTCGCTGCCCATGTACCCCTCGTTGGACCCGGCGGTGCAGGACAAGGTGATCGGCGCACTCCGCGACGTCCTGGCGACGCTGTGAGTCCTGTCCCCGACCGAGGGCACGGCGCCACCGGCGGCAGGGTGCGTATGGGCGTGCTCGGCTGCGCGGACATCGCGCTGCGCCGCATGCTCCCGGCCATCACTGCCGCCGACTCGGCCGAGCTCGTCGCCGTGGCCAGCCGCGACGCCACGAAGGCCGAGCGGGTAGCGGCCCGGTTCGGCTGCTTCGGGGTCAAGGGCTACCGGACGCTGCTGGAGCGGGACGACATCGACGCGGTGTACGTCCCCCTCCCGCCCGCGCTCCACTTCGAGCTGGTGGCCGAGGCCCTTCGGGCGGGCAAGCACGTACTGTGCGAGAAGCCGCTGTGCACGACCCACGCGGAAGCCGCCGAGCTGATGGAGCTGGCGCGGCGGCACCACCGGATCCTCGCCGAGAACTTCATGTTCCTGCACCACTCCCAGCACGCCGGGGTCCGGTCGCTCGTCGACGCCGGCGCCATCGGCGAACTGGAGGTGCTGTCCGGTTCGTTCGGCGTGCCGCCGCTGGACACCACGGGATTCCGGTACGCCCCCTCGCTCGGCGGCGGCGCGCTGCTGGACGTCGGTGTCTACCCGCTCCGGACGGCCCAGATGTATCTGTCCGGCGAGCCGGAAGTGCTGGCGGCCACCCTCCGGGTGGACGAGGCGACCGGGGTCGACGTGGCGGGTACGGCCCTGCTGTGCGCGCCCGACGGCGTGGCGGCGCAGCTCGAGTTCGGCTTCCGTCACTCGTACCGGTCGCGCTACGCGCTGTGGGGCGGCGAGGGGCGGATCTCGGTGGAGCGTGCGTACACCCCGCCGGAACAGCTGAAGCCGGTGGTCCGGCTCCAGCAGCAGGACCGGATGACCGAACTGGCCATGCCCGCCGACCATCAGGTGCGCAATGCGCTGGCCGCCTTCACCGCGGCCGTGCTCACCGGTGGGGACGGCCCGGTCGGCGAGGCCGAGTCGCTGCTCCAGGCACGACTGGTCGAGGACGTCAGGAAGGTCGCGAGGATCGTCACCGGCTGACGTCACCCGGCTGTGCCGCCACCTTCGTGCCGTCACCGCACCATCGCCCGGCCGCCCCCTCGCCCCGCCCCTCAGGCCTTCAGCTCCTCGGCGATCGACATCACGTACTGCCCGTAGCTCGAACCCGCCATCTCCTCGCCCAGCCGGTGGCACGCCTCGGCGTCGATGAACCCCATGCGGAGCGCGACCTCCTCGATGCACCCGATACGGCAGCCCTGGCGTTCCTCCAGCGTGCCCACGTACTGGCTGGCCTGGAGCAGCGACTCCGGTGTGCCCGTGTCGAGCCAGGCGAAACCGCGGCCCAGGTCGACGAGCCTCGCCTCGCCCTGTTGGACGTAGAACCGGTTCACATCGGTGATCTCCAGTTCTCCCCGAGCCGACGGCGTGATGTTCTTGGCGACGTTGACCACTCGGTTGTCGTAGAAATAGAGGCCTGTGATGGCGCGGTTGGAGCGCGGCCGCACGGGCTTCTCCTCTATGGAGACGAGCCTGCCGTCGGCGTCGACCTCGCCGACCCCGTAGCGCTGCGGATCGTGCACCGGATAGCCGAACAGCACACAGCCCCGTACCTCCTGCGACTCCCGGGCCAGCACGTCCGAGAAGCGGGGGCCGTGGAAGATGTTGTCGCCCAGGACCAGGGCGACCGGGTCCGTGCCGATGTGATCGGCACCGATGAGCAGGGCCTCGGCGATCCCGGCCGGCTGGAACTGCTCCGCGTAACCGATGTTCATCCCCAGCCGGGAACCGTCGCCGAGCAGGATACGAAATCGCGGCAGGTCATGGGGCGTCGCGATGACGAGGACGTCCCGGATGCCCGCGAGCATGAGGATCGACAGCGGATAGTAGACCATCGGCTTCCCGCCGACGGGCAGTAATTGCTTGGACACCGCGCGGGTTATCGGATAGAGCCTGGCTCCGGCGCCACCGGCCAGAACGATGCCTTTCACGAGGACACACCCCCAGAACGCAACGGCCTTGGAAACCCCCGGGGTCTTTCGCTCGGGAATGAGCTCCGTTCCCTGCAAACCCTGGGACAGCAGTGTCACCGGCGCGCCTCGCAGCCACCTCAAGCACCGCTCGCGCTCCTGGCGGGGCGGGGTGCTTTTCTTCCGCGGTTCCGGCCGATGCCGCGTCCAGGGCGGCGGTACCGGAACAGGGCCTGGGCTCCGCTCCCTACCGCGTACCGGCCGGCAGGGCTTCGTCGCGTTCGGTGCCCGCTTCCGCGTACGAGGGCCCGATTTCCTCAACCGAGGTACGCGGTGGGGCGCTGCTCCAGGAAGTGCTGGATTCTCAGGCGTTGGGTGTGGTGCATGGGCAGTGTGTGCGGAGTTCCGCCGGAGCCACGAAGCGGAGTTCCGTGCTCGCGGCCGAGGCTGCTACCACCCCGGCGGTGCCCCGCCAGCTCCCCTTGCCCCCGACCCGGACGAGGGCCGCCGTCGCGTCCGCGTCGGGCAGTCCGGCGAGCGCGGCGCGCAGCGCCTTCCGGTCCGGCCCGGTGGTGGTGGCGACGGCTGCCACGGGCTCGTCGGCGAAGGCGGGGGCGGTCAGCGGTCCGGCGGCGATCCCCAGGACGAGGGCGGCGGCGAGGGCGGTGCGCATGCGTGCGTTCATCGACTCTGCTCCGATGGGTCGGAAGGACGAGTGGTGCGGTACGCGTCCCATCCTGGCGATCATGCAGGGCCGGGGAATCGTCACCACGGAGGTCCCTGGCCCTGACCCCGCCTTCAGGGTAACTGCCTTACGCATCAGGGGAGTTGTCGGGGATGCTCCCTAGTCCGTTTCGAACCGGAACGACCGAGGGGCGGGCCGATCGGCAGCCCTCGACGGCCCGATGCCCGGCAGCCGCCCCCGCGTCGAGGCGGCAGCCGCACGGCCCCGGCGGACCGGCGCGAGGGAGCCCGTTGCCGCAGGCCACGACGCCCCCTGGTGCCCCGGGGCGGAATTCTGACATGCCATCAGAGTCCTGTCGGACGATCGGCGTGTCCGGCAGGGACGGGCTGTCGGTGCGAGGCATCCTCGACGCGTATGAGAGGCCCGGTGCCGTACGGCGGCGACCGCGGCCTTCGAAGACGACACCGAAGGGTGGTCGATGAAACCGACTCGGATCCGCGCGGCAGTCGTCTCTGCCGTGCTGGCGACAGTTCTGGCGGCCGCGAGCGGCGGCGCCCAGGCGCAGGCTCGGGCCGAGGCCAGGGGGGAGGGCGTCGGGCGGTCTCCGGTGCCCGATGGTCCTCCCGCTCCGAACGCATGCATCTCCCCGGACGGGACCGATCTCAACGCGCTCCTCTCCATCAAGGAACCCATCGTCGGTCCCCCCGAGTGCCGCGTGGCGTTCGCCGGCAAGCCGTGGGTCCGGGCCTTCCCGAGCTGGGGCACGGCGCCCACCGCGGAAGGCAGTGTGTACCCGGCGGGCTACACCCCCTCCCTGCCCAAGCCGATCGACGACTTCATCCTCAAGTTCCTCGGGGGCCGGGTCGTCCAGGACATCGGCACTCCGCACGAGCAGAGCGTGTCGTTCGGCCCGGAGGCCCTGCGTCTCGTCACCGAGCTGGACGGGATTCCGTTCGCCACCTTCGCCACGAACGCGCTGCCTCCCCTGAAGGCCGGGACGCACACCAGCACGGTGTTCCTGCGGCTGAGCGCCCAGCACTGCGACGGCCTGGGGACCGACCCCGCGGCGAACTGCCTGCCCGGAGGCGAGTTCCAGTACACCGGCGCCACCCCGTTCGAGGTCGTCAAGCGGAAGGAACCGTAAGGAGGGGGCAGTAGGGGCCGAGAGCCCGAGGCCGCTGGAAGGGGCCGCCGACGCGCTCGGCGGCCCCTTCGCATGCGGGCTCCTATGGAGCAGGAACCATCCTCGTCGCCGGGCTCACGTCCGGGGCATGCGCCGCCGCGGTGATCGCCCTGGCGGTCATCGGACTCGCCGGGCTCGTAGCCGCGGTGCTGCTCCCTCGCGGCCCGGATCCCGGCGTCCCGGTCCCCGAGGGCGCGGAATCGGCGGAAGGTACGTGACCGCAGGGCCCGGGCAGGACGCCGGGTGCGACACGACCCGCCGGGTGCACGCGACCGCCGGCCAGTGACCGCCGGACGTGATCGGCCCGGGCGACGGCGAAAGCAGGAAGCAGGCGGAAACCGGCCTGATCAAGCGCGCTCACCGGTGCCGGGCCGTCAGCCCGGGCCGTCAGCCCGCGGCCGCCGGGAGCGCCTGCTCCGTCCAGATGGTCTTGCCGTCCGGCGTGTACCGGACACCCCACATCTGGGCGAGCTCGGCGGCGATGAAGAGTCCCCGGCCGCCCTCGTCCACCGTCCGGGCGTGCCGCAGGCGCGGCGCGGCGAGGCCCGAGTCGTGGACCTCGCAGGTGAGCGCACGGTCGTTGATGAGGCGCACCCCGACCGGGGGGCTCCCGTACCGGATGGCGTTCGTCACCAGCTCGCTCACGATGAGCTCGGTGTTGAAGGCGATCTCCTCCTCCGTCTTCCACGACTCGAGCTTGTCGCGGACCTTGCGCCGGGCGGTCGCGACCGATGCGGGGTCGTCGTCCAGCCACCAGACGGCGACCCGGTCGGCCGGGAAGGGATGCGTACGCGCGATGAGGAGCACGGCGCCGTCGCCCTCGTCCGGGAGCGAGTACACGATGTCGTCGCACAGCTCCTGCAGCGGCTGGTCGGCATGCGTCGGCAGCCGCCGCAGCGGGCCGGCGGGATCGGTCAGTCGCGGGATCAGGGAGAGGCTGCTGGGCAGCGCCAGGACGCTGCCGTCGGGCACCTCGAACGAGGAGGCGGCGAAGGGCGTCCCGCCGGTGCCGCCCAGCCACGGCCCGGCGGGGATGTCGGGGATCTCGGTGGAGCCGTCCGGGTGCACCACGAAGAGTTCCAGGGGGCCGGCGCTCGCAGCCGTGCATCTGCGGGTGAGCGGGTCGTGGACGACGTACAGGCAGCCGGCGGCGAGCATGTCCCTGCGGACGGCGTCCCCGGGCGGCAGGGAGGCGCGTTCCGCGGCCAGATGCGCCGTCGTGTCGTGCAGGCGGGCGAGCAGTTCGTCGGGCTCCAGGTCGAAGGCGGCCAGGGAGCGGATGACGGTGCGCAGCTGGCCCATGGTCGCGGCGACGTGGACGCCGTGCCCGGCGACTTCGCCGACGACGAGGGCCGTTCGGGCACCGGAGAGGGCGACGGTGTCGTACCAGGCGCCGCCCGCCCGTTCACCGAGGGTGAGGTAGGCGGTCTCCAGGGAGCTGTGCGAGGCGGGGCGACGCGGGAGCAGCTGGCGCTGGACCGTCGCGGCGATCGTGTGCTCCCGGGTGTAGCGCCGGGCGTTGTCGACGCACAGCGCGGTGTGGTCGGCGACCTGCAGCGCGAGCTCGACGTCGTCCTCGTCGAAGGGGTCCGGTCGCCGGGAGCGGTAGAGGCTGACCAGTCCCAGCACGGTACCGCGCACCGCCAGCGGGACGGCGAGGAGCGAGTGGGAACCGGAGGAGCGGATCACCTCGGCGCGCGCGGGGTCGGCCGCCAGCCAGGGCGGCCCCGGGTGCAGGGCGACCACCCGGGGGCGCAGATCGGCCAGGACCTGTGTGTACGGCGTGGGCGGGGGAAGGCTGCGCACCTCCCCCACCCGGTTGGCCTGGAGCCCGTCCTCGCCGCCGACGCCGCGGAACGCGGCACGGAGCAGGGGGGTGCCCCGGGGAAGCGGATGGACCGGGGGGTCGTCGCCCCGTACCACGGACACCAGGACCTCCACGACCGCCGTGTCGGCGAACGCGGGCACCAGGGTGTCCACCAGCTCGTCGCAGCTCACCACCGCGTCGAGGGTACGGCCGACGTCCCGGCGGACCGCGTCGAGGAGCCGGAGGCGGGCGTGCGCCTTCTCCCGGTCGGTGACGTCGACCGCCGACACGGCGACGCCGAGCACCTTGCCGCGCTCGTCCTCCAGGCGGAACGCGGAGACGACGTAGCTGTGCTCGGTCCCCGGATCGGAGGCGGGCCGGGCTCTCACCAGGTGTTCCACGACGGGGACTCCGGTGTCCAGCACCTCGCGCAGGACCGCTTCGCCCCCTTCGGGGTCGATGAGGTGGTAGCCGTCGGGGAAACGACGGCCCACGAGCTCGTCCAGGTCCATGCCCTTCATGGCGGGCGTGGCGGTGTTGACCCGTACGATCCGCAGGTCGGGGTCCAGCAGATGGAGGCCCACGGGCGACTGGGTGAACAGGGCTTCGAGCATCGCCGTCTCGACGTCGCCCACGGGCCTGTCCGCATCGCCGTGCGCCACAGAAACCACCTCCGTCGGCGAGTCTGCACAGGGGAGCTCCGCGGGGCCCGTCTCGGCCTTCCTGATCCAGGTGTAATACGAATGGGCGGTCGCGGCTAGCCGAGCAGCTCAGGGCGGGTGCGTGGGCCGCACGAAAGGGGGGCGGCGCGACTCAGGGCCGGTGCCGTGGACCGATTGCCGGTTCAGCTGCGTCGCGGGCGGGACGGGGCCGCGGCCCCGGGGATGGGTACGTGGCCGCTACGGCGGGCGTGTCGACCGGGCGGGCGCGCCCACCTCACGGCCAGGGCCGTGACCGGGGCCCACGGCGTCCGTATCGGCATCACCACCCGGCCGACGTCGCCGCGACCGACGCCACGGCGTATCCATCGACGTCACGAGCACAACGGCCGGCGCGACCGCGCGCGCCGCATGCAGGCCGCCGGCCTCCACCTATCGCCGCGTACTGCCGAGCCGCCGCGTACGGCCGTCGCGGAGCCGTCCCCCGGCCGGCCGGCGGGGTGCGACCGGCCGGCCGGGAGACCTTGCGAACGCGTCAGTGCTGCTGGACGAACGCCTTGTTGCGGCGGGAGTCCGCCATGCAGGACTTCTTCTCCGCCTTGGTCATCTTGCGGGTCTTGACGACCACCGCGTTGCTGCGGCCGTCGGTGCCGTTCTTGGCCGGGCCGGTGACGGTGTCCTGGAAGAACCAGTAGTAGTGGCCCCACTTGGGGTTGTCGTAGTGGGTCTGCCAGGTGCCGGAGACCTTCTGCATGACCTGGGCGCGGGAGATCCAGCCGACCTCGCCGGGCTTGACCGTCATGCCGAGCGAGCTGCTCTCGGAGTGGTTGCTCGACCAGCTGTGGCTGTACTCCGCCGTCACGCTGACGTCGATGATGCCCGCGATGTTGCCGCCCGCGGTGACCGAGACGCCGGCGGAGTCCGTGGATCCGACCGAGTCCTCCCACGTCATGGTCTGGGTGGCGGGTGAGGAACTGCAGTTGAACAGCGAGTCGGAGACCTGGTGGAACTCACCCAGGTACGCCTCACCGAGCTTCGGGGAGTTGAAGGTGCACTTGCCCAGCCCCGAGGCGCAGTCCGCCGTCAGCAGCTGCCGCGTCGGCCGGTCGTCGGCCGCGGCGGGGAGCGTCGTCGCCGCGGCGATTCCGCATGCCGCCAGCGTGGTGGCCAGTGCCCGGCCGCCGTACCGCATCGCGCGGTTCATCGTCATCCTGGTGCCTCTCACGTCGTGCTTCGGGGGGTGCGGTGAACTCCGTTGCGTGGCATGCCATTTGGCGGTGCGCACCGTCTGTACCTGTGAGATGTGGGTTGCCCCGGCGAGGTTGCCTCAGGTGGACGCGATGAATGCGCGGAGGACCGCGACCAATGTGCCGCCGGACCGTCCCGCAACAAGAGGGACACGGCCCCTGTTCCCGCCCTGTGACATGTGAAATATTACCTGCGCTCACAGGCCCAACCATCCGAAAGGACCTGTACGTTGCGCAGACTCGTCGCGGCAGGAGCGGCGCTCGCCCTCGCCCTCCTCGCCGCTCCCACAGCTGTCGCCGGCCCCATACCCGGCGGCGCCCCTCCTGAGGCGGCCGTCACGGGCAGCGAGCACACAGCCGAGAGCCCGCCACCGAGCCCCCAGGAGCTGCGGCGCCAGGCGCTGCGCCGGCAGGCGCTGGAGAAGGTCGCCTCGGGCGCCGTCAAGGAGGACCCCGGCGGCGGGCTGCCGCACACGGTGCGGATCGGCAAGCAGTACGTCGAACTGGCGCAGGAACGCAAGGACAAGGTCTTCGTCATCCTCGCTGAGTTCGGCGACCAGGTGGACAACACCACTCTGTTCGAGGGCAAGCCGCGCTTCGGCGGCGAGCCCGGCCCCCGGCACAACACCATCGAGAAGCCGTCGCGGAACGACAACCACACGGTGTGGCGCAAGGACTTCGGACGCGCCTACTACCAGCAGCAGTTCTTCGGTGACGAGCCGGGCACGGTGAGCCTGCGCAACTACTACCGGCTCCAGTCCTCGGGCCGCTACGACATGGAAGGCCATGTCACCGACTGGGTCACGCTGCCCTGGAACGAGGCCCGTTACGGCACGGACAACTGCTCCGAGGCGGGCCAGTGCCGCACCAACTGGGACATGATCCGGGACGCCACCAACGCGTGGTACCACTCGGAGCGCGCCAAGGGCCGCACCCCGGCCGAGATCAGGGCGCAGCTCGACGAGTACGACGTGTGGGACCGCTACGACGCGGACCGGGACGGGAACTTCGACGAACCGGACGGCTATCTCGACCACTTGGTGATCGTCCACGCGGGCAAGGACCAGACGTGGGGCGGCGGCAGGCAGGGCAAGGACGCCGTGTGGGCGCACCGCTGGTTCGCGTACTGGAACCAGGCGGGCAGCGCCGGCCCGGAGGGGAACAAGGCCGGCGGCACGCAGGTCGGCGACTCGGGCGTCTGGGCCGGTGACTACCTGACCGGCGGCGAGAACAGCGGGGTCGGCCTGTTCGCCCACGAGTACGGTCACGACCTGGGGCTTCCGGACATGTACAGCTCGGACGGTGACAACAGCGTCAACTTCTGGTCCCTGATGTCGTCAGGCTCGTACCTCGCCAAGGGCCGCAACACCACGGGGGACTTCCCCGGCGACCTGGACGCCTGGAGCAAGCTCCAGCTGGGCTGGCTCGACTACACCGAGGCCGACGCGGGTCGCAGGACCCGGGCCGTGCTGGGCGTCTCGGGCTACAACACCGAGGACGCGCAGGCACTGCTGGTACATCTGCCCCCGTCGACGACGTCCACCGATCTGACCGATCCGTACGAGGGCGGCAGCCAGTGGTGGAGCGGCACCGGGGACTACATGGACAACACCCTGACCCGGACGGTGGACCTCACCGACGCCACCGCCGCGGCGGGGGCACGTCTGGACGCGCGGGTATGGCACGACCTGGAGCAGGACTACGACTTCCTGACGGTCGAGGCGTCGACGGACGGCGGCGCCCGGTGGACCGCGCTGCCGGGGACGATCGGCGGCCGCCCGGTGCCGACACGCGGCGTCTCGGGCGCGTCGGGCGGCTGGACCGAACTGCAGGTGCCCCTGGACGCCTACGCCGGCCGGGCGTTCCAGCTGCGGATGCGCGTGACGTCGGACAGCAACACGCACGGCAAGGGCGTCACCCTCGACGACGTCCGGATCACGGCCGACGGCCGGGAGCTGCTGCGTGACGGCGCCGAGCAGGGCGCGAACGGCTGGTCCGCGGTGAAGTGGTCGCGCACGCAGGGCCGCACGGGCGTCGCGGAGCACCCGCGGGCGTACCTCGTCGAGAACCGCCGCTACACCGGTTACGGCGCCTACCTGAAGACCGGCCCCTACAACTTCGGCTGGAGCGCGGACCCGGCGCGGCCGGAGAAGAAGGACACGGTCGAGTTCTACCCGTACCAGGAGGGCGTCCTGATCTGGCTGTGGGACACCGCGTACAGCGACAACACCACCAAGGCGCACCCGGGCGCCGGCATGCTGCTGCCGGTCGACGCACGGCCCGACGCGCTCCGCCACGCGGACGGGACGCTGCTCAACGCGCGGGCGCAGACCTTCGACGCCACGTTCTCCCTCGGGTCGAGCGACGAGATCCTGCTGCACCGCAACGGCGCTCCCGTGGTCGTACCCGAGCGGCCGGGCGTGCCGGTCTTCGACGACCGCACGGGTACGTACTGGAACGCCGACCTGCCGCAGCTCGGCGTGAAGGTCCCCGACACCGGGACCCGGATCGCCGTGGTGAAGGAGGCGAACGGCGGCCGACGCACAACGGTCCAGGTGAGTCCGTCGCCGTGATCCGGTGAGTCCGTCGCCCTGATCCGGCCCTGGGAAGCGGCCCGGTGTCCGGGCGGGTGTTCGCCCCCGCCCGGACCTCGACGGCACCCGCGTCGCCTACGCCACGGGGAACGCCCCGCACCCCACCCGTTCCGGCCGGATCAGCCCGGACGAGGGGAGTGACCCGGTTACGCGCCGAGGGGGCAGTGAGTCGATCTCGAGGTGCTGACCGGCGTCCGGGTTCACTCGGTGCTGCCGGCGTCCTCGGCGAGGACGCGGTGGACGGTGGCGACCGAGGGCCGCTTCACCGGACACGGTCCGGTAGGGGCTCGCGACCTCTCAGAACCGACCGTCCATGAGAATCACCGTCCGCGGCGCCCGTGACGCTCAGTTCACGGTGGGGCTTCGGCGTTCGACGAGGACGACGTCGCGCCATGTGCCGTGGTGGCGGCCGATGCGCTCGCGGGTGCCGATGACGCGGAACCCGGCTCGGCCGTGCAGGGCGAGGCTGACGGTGTTCTCCGGGAAGATGCCGGACTGCACCGTCCAGATGCCGGCGGCGTCGGTGGAGGCGACCAGGGCGGTCAGCAGGGCCAGGCCCACCCCGCGGCCGCGGGCGTCGGGGTGGACATAGACGGAGTGCTCCACGACGCCGGCGTACGCGCACCGGTCGGAGACCGGAACCACGGCGGCCCAGCCCAGAACCCGGCTGCCGTCGAGGGCGACCAGGCGGTGGCCGGGCAGTCTGGCGGCGTCGAACGCCTCCCAGGTCGGGGCGGTGGTCTCGAAGGTGGCATCGCCCTCGTCGATGCCCAGTCGGTAGATCGCCAGGACCTGCGCGGCGTGCTCGGGCTGCATCGGGGCGATCCGTACGCCGGTCGCGGTGGCCCTCACGCCGCTGCCTCGATGCCGAGTTCGGCGAGCAGACCGCGGATCCGTCGCTCGATCTCATCGCGGATCGGGCGGACTGCCGCGACACCCTGCCCGGCAGGGTCGTCCAGCTTCCAGTCCAGGTACCGCTTGCCGGGGAAGTAGGGGCAGGCGTCGCCGCAGCCCATGGTGATCACCACGTCGGAGGACTGCACCGCCTCCACGGTGAGGACCTTCGGCGTCTCGGCGGAGATGTCGATACCGACCTCCTGCATGGCTTCCACCACGGCCGGGTTCACGGCGTCGGCCGGGGCGGACCCGGCCGAGCGGACCTGCACGTGGTCACCGCCGAGGTGGGTGAGAAAGGCGGCGCCCATCTGGGAGCGGCCGGCGTTGTGCACGCAGACGAACAGCACGGAGGGAACAGCGGAGGTGCTCATCGGGTCAGGGCGCTTTCTTCGGTGGGACGGGGTGGACCGGCGGGCTTCCGCCCGTCGCGGGGAACGGCGACGTCGTCCTCGTTCACGGCGGCCGGGCGGCCGAAGCAGACGGCGGCCAGGCCCAGGCCGGCGGCGGCGCCGAGGAGTTGGGCGGCGAGGAACGGTGCCACGGACACGGGGGCGATACCGGCGAAGGTGTCGGTGAACGCCCGTCCGATCGTGACGGCCGGGTTGGCGAAGGAGGTGGACGAGGTGAACCAGTACGCCGCCCCGATGTAGGAGGCGACCGCGACCGGCGCCAGGTGCGCGCGGGCCAGGCCGAGGATGAGCCAGACCAGCCCGGCGGTGGCCACGACCTCGCCCAGCCACAGGTGGCCGGCGGACCGGTCGTGGGTGGAGAAGTGCACCAGCGGCTTGCCGAACATGGCGTCGGCCAGCACCGCTCCCGCAATCGCCCCGACGATCTGGGCGGGCACATACGCCGCGACGTCGCGCAGGGCGGGGGCATCGCCCGTGCGGCGGCCGGTGAACCAGGCGGCGAGGGTGACCACCGGGTTGAAGTGCGCGCCTGAGACCGGGCCGAGCAGGGCGATCAGCACACCGAGGCCGAAGACGGTGGCCAGTGAGTTGGCCAGCAGCTGCACCCCGACGTCGTGGGTCAGTTCGGTGGCCTGGATACCGGAGCCGACCACGACCGCGACGAGCGCGGCCGTGCCGATCCCTTCGACGGCCGCCCGTCGGACCAGCGGCGCCGACGCGCTCACGCCGACACCTTCGCGGCCACGGCAGGGGTCCGGAGCAGGGCGGACAGCTTCGCCAGGGCCTCGGGCCGCACCCAGTAGTACACCCAGGTCCCGCGCCGCTCCGAGCCCACCAGCCCGGCTTCCCGCAGCACCTTCAGGTGATGGGAGATGGTGGGCTGGGAGACGTCGAACGGGCCGATGAGGTCGCACACGCATGCCTCGCCCCCCTCGTGCGAGGCGATCAGCGACAGCAGCCGCAGCCGGATCGGGTCCGAGAGCGCCTTGAACATCCGCGACAGCTCGGCCGCGGCTTCCTCGCCCAGGGGCTCGCGGACCATCGGCGCACAGCACACGGCCTCGTCCTGGCCGAGCACCGGCAGATCAGCTTGTTTCGACATCCCTCTATGTTGACAGTCATCTAATCCGGTGGCAAGCTCGACTGTATCGACAGATGTCGAAACAAGCCGTTTCCGGATGGGAGACCGCCATGTCCCGCGTTCAGCTCGCTCTGCGCGTCGCCGACCTCGGAGCCTCGATCGCCTTCTACTCCAAGCTGTTCAACACCGAGCCCGCCAAGCTCCGCCAGGGCTACGCCAACTTCGCCATCACCGAGCCTCCGCTCAAGCTCGTCCTGATCGAAGGCGAGGCGGGCGAGGACACCCGCCTGGACCACCTCGGCGTCGAGGTCCCCTCCACCGAGGACGTCACCGCCGCCACCGGACGGCTGAAGGAGGCCGGTCTGGCGACCTTCGAGGAGAACGACACCTCCTGCTGCTACGCCCTGCAGGACAAGGTGTGGGTCCACGGGCCCGGCAAGGAGCCCTGGGAGGTCTACGTCGTCAAGGCCGACGCCGACACCCTTCAGAAGGCCGACACCGCACCCGACGCCTGCTGCGGCACCACCGCCTGCTGCACCCCCGACGAGCAGGCCGTCGACCCGGCCCGGACCCCCGCCGAGGCGAAGGCCGCCACCGGGTGCGGCTGCGGCAGCCGACCGGCGCCCGGCCCGGCCACCCCTCTCGATGACCTGATGTGACGGATCCTGGTCATTGCAGTCATGTCTGATCGGGCGGAACGATCAGGGCATGTCCCGACCGCACCGCGTCGTGATCGTCGCCTTCCCCGAAGGTCAGCGGCGCTTGCCGCCCAGGCTGCGCTTCGGGCGCTTCTCCACGGGCTGGTCGCGGGCCTGGGCCCACAGGGACCTGACGTGTCCGAGGTGGCGGGTCATGCAGGCCTCGGCGGCTTCGGCGTCGCCGACGATCATCAGGTCGAGCAGTTCGAGGTGTTCCTCCGCCGACGGGAGGAGCATGCCGCGCTCGTCGAGGCCGGTGAGGCCGTACAGACGGGACCGCTTGCGCAGGTCGCCGACGGCCTCCACCAGACGCTCGTTGCCGGCCAGGGCCAGGAGCGAGAGGTGGAAGCGGCGGTCCGCCTCCAGATAGCCGATCAGATTGTGCTCACGGGCGTTGGCGACGATCTCCTCGGCGATGGGGCGCAGTTCCTCCAGCTGCTCCCGGGTCGCCGCCCGGGTCACCCTGCCGATGGTGGGGACCTCGATGAGCGTGCGGAGTTCCGTGTACTGGTCGAGGTCGCGTTCGCTCACCTCGGTGATCCGGAAGCCCTTGTTGCGGACGGGCTCGACGAGTCCCTCGCGCGCCAGGTCCAGCATCGCCTCGCGCACCGGTGTCGCGGAGATGCCGAAGTCGGCGGCGAGTCCGGGCGCGGAGTAGACCTGTCCGGGGAGCAGCTCTCCCGCTATCAGCGCCGCCCGCAGTGCGTGGGCGACCTGGTCACGCAGCCGCTCCTGGGCCGTGATCAGGTTGCGCTGCTTCAGATCGCCCATGATGGTCCTCCGGTGTTCGCGGACCACCAGCGTACAATGTCACGTTGCGCCGCCGGCGCCCGGCCACCGCTCGTACAGCGCCGCCGCGACCGCCAGATCCTCCCAGGCCATGCCCACGCTCTTGAAGAACCGCGGGCGGTCCTCCGGTGCCCGGACCCGCCCGGTGACGAGCTCGGCGAGGGTGCCGGTCGCATGGTGCGCCCCGATCGCTCCCTCCGACGCGGGAATCAGCAGATCCCCCGCCTCGCGCAGCGCGGCGGACCGGGCCTCCACGAAGACCGCCGAGCGGCACACGAGTTCGGTGTCGGTCTCCCGCGCGTCCGGTTCGTGCGAGCCGACCGCGACGACCGTTGCGTGGTCGGCGACGAGCCGCCCGTCGAACAGGGGCCGGCGCGCGGTGGTGCAGCAGACCACGAGGTCGGCTCCTGCCACGTCGTCCGGCACCCCGGGGTTCGCGGAGAGTCCCAGTCTCCCCGCGTGCGCCAGCAGCGGCGCGGCGCGTTCCGGGCTGCGGGCCACCACCGTGACGTGTTCCAACGGCCGTTCCCGGACCAGTGCTTCGAGGTGGCCATGGGCCTGCGGGCCGGCCCCGAACAGCACGAGGTGCCGGGCCCCGGAGCCGGCCAGGTGGCGTACGGCCACGGCCGACACGGCGGCGGTCCGCAGGGTGGTGAGCGCGGCCGCGTCCAGCAGGGCGAGCGGCATCAGTGTCGGCCCGTCGAGGAGGAGGTATCCGCCGGTGATACGGGGCAGGCCATGCTCCGGGTTGGCGGGGGCCACCCCGGCGATCTTGACACCCGCGTAGCGGTCGGTGGCCGCGGGCATCAGCAGCAGCTGCCCCGCCGGTACGGCCGTCTGCGTGCGTGCCGGGCAGTCCTCGGGATCCGGCCCGTCCCGCAGGGCGGCTTCGACGGCGTCCGCCGCTCCGACGGGGTCGAGGAGCCGGGCGACGGCGGCCGCGTCGATGCCCGGCGGTGCGGCCCGGAGGTCCGGGAACGGGGCGGTCACAGCAGGAATCCCTGGGCGAGACCGTCGTGCGGGTCGAGGAGGAAGGTGTGCTCGCCGGTGCGGTGGGCGCTGCCGGTGACCTCGGTGACGGTGCCCGTCCCGTCCCGGCCGACGACCCGGCCCCTGAAGACGGTGCCGACGACCGACTCGTGGCGCAGGGTCGTCTCCGGTCCCACGGTGCCGTCCTCCGCGAGGAGGGCCAGCCGGGCGGAGGTGCCCGAACCGCACGGGGAGCGGTCGATCTGTCCGTCGGCGAACACGGTGACGCTGCGCTGCGCGGGCCCTTCGGAGGTGCCGGGCAGCTCCTCGTACAGGATCACGCCGTAGATGCCGGACAGCAGCGGGCCGTCGGGGTGCCGGGTGGCGGGGTGCCCGGCGAGGGCGGTACGGATCTCCGCGGCGGCGCTCACGAGCCGGGGCAGGGCCGCCCGGTCCACCGCCAGGCCCAGTCGGTCCGCGGGCACGCTGACGTAGCACGCGCCGGCATGGACGATGGCGGCGTCGGCCACGCCGAACGTGGTGACGACGGGGACCCCACGGGCCGTCACCCGGGCCGGGACGTTGCGGAACGTGACGGCGCTCGTGCGGCCGTTCTCCCGGTGGACGGTCGCCGAGACGCGTCCGGACGGGACGTCGACGCGCACCTGGGCGGCCCCGTCGTCGGGGGCGGCGACGAGGCCGCTGTCCACCGCCCACGCGCCCAGCGCCATCGTGCCGTGGCCGCACGCGGTGGAGTAGCCGTCCTTGTGCCAGAAGAGCACGCCGAGATGGGCGCCGTCGTCGTCCGGCGGGACGAGGAACCCCCCGTACATGCCCGCGTGGCCGCGGGGTTCCTGGACGAGCAGCCGCCGGACGTCGTCGAGCGGTCCGGGACGGGGCGCCGTCCCGGACCCGCCGGCCCCGATGGCCGTGGCGCAGCGCTCGGCGACCGTGTCCCCGGGCACCGGCGGGAGCCCGCCGGTGACGATCCGGAAGGGTTCCCCGGCGGTGTGGTAGTCGATGGCGTGGACCTCGGTCACAGCAGGAATCCTCCGGGGAACGGATCGTCGGGATCCAGGAAGTACTGGGCCGTACCGGTGATCCACGCCCGGCCGGTGACCGTGGGCACCACGGCGGGCAGACCGCCGACCGTGGTCTCGGCGACCAGCCGCCCGGTGAACTCGGTGCCGATGAAGGACTCGTTGACGAAGTCCTGCCCGAGCGGCAGCTCGCCGCGGGCGTGCAGCTGGGCCATACGGGCGGAGGTGCCGGTGCCGCACGGGGAGCGGTCGAACCAGCCCGGGTGGATGGCCATGGCGTGCCGGGAGCGGCGGGCGTCCGAACCGGGGGCGGCCAGGTAGACGTGCTTGACCCCGCCGATCTCCGGGTCCTCGGGGTGGACGGGGCGGTCGGTGGCGTTGACGGCGTCCATGACGGCGAGTCCGGCGGCGAGCAGTTCGTCCTTGCGGGCGCGGTCGAAGGGCAGCCCGAGCGCGTCGAGCCGGACGAACGCGTAGAAGTTGCCGCCGTACGCGAGATCGTAGGTGACCGTGCCGAATCCCGGGACGTCCACCTTGCGGTCGAGGCCGACGCAGAAGGCGGGCACGTTGGTGAGCGTGACGTGTTCCGCCACGCCGTCCCGGACGCTCACGTCGACGCTCACCAGGCCGGCCGGGGTGTCGAGGCGGACCGTGGTGACCGGCTCGGTGACGGGCACCATGCCGGTCTCGACCAGGACGGTGGCCACGCCGATGGTGCCGTGGCCGCACATCGGCAGCAGCCCGGACACCTCGATGTACAGCACGCCGTAGTCGGCGTCCGGTCGGGTGGGCGGCTGCAGGATGGCGCCGCTCATCGCCGAGTGGCCGCGCGGCTCGTACATCAGCAGGGTGCGGATGCGGTCGAGGTGTTCGATGAAGTGCAGCCGGCGCTCGGCCATGGTGGCGCCCGGGATGACACCGACGCCGCCGGTGATGACCCGGGTGGGCATGCCCTCGGTGTGCGAGTCCACCGCGTGGAAGACGTGACGGGTGCGCATGGAGTCCCCTTCTCGTGCGTACGTGGCTTCGGCTTCCCTGCGGCGGCCTACTTGTGGCCGTCGGCGAGGACCTTCTCGGTGGCGGCGCGCACGGCGGCCTCCTGTTCCCCGGTGAGCGCGAAGCGCGGCGGCCGGGTGGGGCCGCCGGGTCGGCCCGCGATGTCCATCGACAGTTTGATGGCCTGCACGAACTCGGTCTTGGAGTCCCAGCGGAGCAGCGGGTGCAGCGACTTGTAGAGCGGCAGCGCCGTGCCGAGGTCGCCGGCGACGGCGGCGCGGTAGAGGGTGGCGCAGGACTCGGGCAGCGCGTTCGGGTAGCCGGCGATCCAGCCGACGGCACCGGCCAGAGCGAGTTCCAGCAGGACGTCGTCGGCGCCGATCAGCAGATCGAGCTCGGGGGCGAGTTCGGCGATCTCGTAGGCGCGGCGGACGTCGCCGCTGAACTCCTTGACGGCGACGATGCTGCCGTCGCGGTGGAGCTGCGCGAGGAGGGCGGGGGTGAGGTCGACCTTGGTGTCGTACGGGTTGTTGTACGCGACGACCGGCAGCCCGGCGCGGGCGACCTCGGCGTAGTGGGCGCGGACGGCGGCCTCGTCCGCGCGGAAGGCGTTGGGCGGCAGCAGGAGGACGGAACCGGCGCCCGCCTCCGCGGCCTGGTCGGCCCAGCGCCGGGCCTCGGCGCTGCCGTACGCGGCGACCCCGGGCATCACCCGGTCGCCGTCACCGGCGGCCTCGACGGCGGTGCGCACGACCTGGGCGCGCTCCTCGTCGGTGAGCGTCTGGTACTCGCCGAGCGAGCCGTTCGGGACGACGCCGTCGCAGCCGTTCGCGATGAGCCAGGCGACGTGCTCGGCATAGGCGTCGAGGTCCACGGACAGATCGTCGCGCAGGGGGAGGGCGGTGGCGACCATGATGCCGTGCCAGGGGCGGGTGCGGACCGCGGAGGGGGCTGAAGTCATGACGGAACTCCCTATGTGAGGTGTGACATTTTACAGATGCCCGTGGATGCCACAAGAAGGCGACGGGACGGAGGACGGGCGGCGGGATCGGGGCAAGGGGCGGAAGCGGATCGGCGGGTGAGGCCGGTCCGGCGAGCGGGACCGGACCGGCGGGCGGTGGATCGGACCGGCGGGCGGGACTGGACCGGCGGGCGGTGGATCGGACGGACGGGCGGTGGACCGGACCGGCAGGCGGGACCGGACGGGCAAGCGGTGGACCGGACGGGCGGGCGGTGGACTGGACGGGCGGGCGGGCGGGCGGCGGCGGACCGGACCGGCGAGCGGTGGACTGGACGGGCGGGCGGTGGACTGGACGGGCGGGCGGGCGGCGGCGGACCGGACCGGCGAGCGGTGGACTGGACGGGCGGGCGGGCGGTGGATCGGACCGGCGAGCGGGACCGGACCGGCAGGTGGTGGATCGGGCCGGCAGGTGGGACCGGACCGGCGGACGGTGGATCGAGCCGGCGAGCGGGACCGGACCGGCGGGCGGTGGATCGGACGGACGGGCGGCGGACCGGACCGGCAAGCGGTGGACCGCACAGAAGGCAGGAACGGAAGCCGGGAACGGAAGGCAGGAACGTCGGGGCGGCAGCGGAAGAGCGGGGGCAGGATCCGAGCGGATCGGAGCGGTGGGCGGGACCGGATCAGTCGGCCGCCCGGGGCAGATCCGCGAGGTGGCGCAGCGGAACCGGACAGGACAGCGGGCGGCGGTCCGCCGCCGGCTCCTCCCCCGCCAGGCAGGCCACCGCGGCGCCGCACATACGGCCCTGGCACCAGCCCATCCCGGCACGGGTCAGCAGCTTCACGCTCCGGGCGTCACGGGCGCCCAGTTCGTCGACCGCCTCCCGGATCCGGCCCGCCGTCACCTCCTCGCAGCGGCAGACGTCGGTCGTGTCGTCCAGCCAGTCCGTCCAGCCGGTGCCGGGCCGGTGTGCGGCGGCCATGGCGTCCGCGAAGGCGCGCAGCGCCGTCCGGCGGCGCACCAGCCGGCGGTGGCCCGGGGGTGGCAGGGCGCCACGGAGCGCCTGCGCGACCGACGCCGCGGCCAGCTCCCCCTCCGTCAGGGCGAGTTCGGCGCCGCCGACGCCCCCGGTCTCGCCCGCGGACCAGATTCCGGGCACGGAGGTGCGCCCGTCCGCGCCGGCGTCCAGCGCGAGGGTGCCGTCCGGGGTGCGGTGGACCGCGCAGCCGAGGCCGGTGGCGAGTTCCAGCTGCGGGACCAGCCCGTGACCGACGGCGAGCGCGTCGCAGGGGATGCGCCGGGAGGTGCCGGGCACCGGCCTCCAGTCGGGGCCGAGCCGGGTGACGGTGACCGCCTCGACCCGTCCGGTGCCGTGGGCGGCCGTCACGGCGTGCCGCGGGAGCAGCCGGATGCCGTGCCGCAGCAGCGCCCCGCCGTGCACGACCCCCTCGGTGAGCTTGCCCGGGTTGCGCAGCAGTGCGGGCAGGTCATGAGCGTACGAACGGTAGTGCGCGGCCTCGACGACGGCCGGTACCCGCGCCCCGGCCGCGGCGAGGGACCCGGCCACCGCGAGGAGCAGCGGCCCGCTGCCCGCCACGACGATGCGCCGGCCGGGCAGCACCAGGCCGGACTTCAGCATGGCCTGCGCCCCGCCCGCCCCGACGACCCCGGGAAGGGTCCATCCGGGGAACGGCAGTTGGCGTTCGAAGGCACCGGTCGCCAGCAGGACGGCGCGGGCCCTGACGGTGGCGGGGTGCTCCTCGGGCCCGACCACGGCGTGCAGCCGCCATGCGGCGTCGCCGTCGCGGGCCACGGTCCACACATGGTGTGCGGCCAGGTGGTCGACGCGTCCCGTCTCCTGATGGCGCCCCAGCCGTGCGTACCGTTCGGCGAACGCGCGCCATTGGTGGTGCAGCGCCTCCGGCCGCCGCGCCCCCAGTCCGGGCGCGGGATGCCGGTAGAACTGCCCGCCGGGCCGCTCACCCGCATCGACCAGGGCGACCCGTAGCCCCAGGTCCGCCGACCCGACGGCGGCGGCGAGCCCCGCGGGCCCCGCACCGACGACCGCGAGGTCATACACCGAGTTCGGCACGGCCCGTTCCCTCCTGGGTGGTGATGGTGTCGCCCGGTCGGGCGGGGACGATGCAGGCCCTTTGGTTGGCGCGGCCGTTGATCGTGGCGAGGCAGTCGTAGCACGCGCCGATGCCGCAGAAGGCGCCCCGCGGGCTGCCCGTGGTGCGGGTGGTGCGCCAGGCGAGGATGCCGGCGGACCAGAGGACCGCCGCGACGGTCTGTCCGGGGAGCGCGGTGAGGGTCCGGTCGTCGAAGGTCACGTCGAACGCGGGGCCGGGCTGCGCCTCCACGAGGTCGGCGGGTCCGGGGCGGCGCGGGGCACGGGTCATGCGTCGGCTCCTCGGTCGGCGCTGAAGCGGTCCGGGCGGAAGGGGGCTGTGTCGAGTGCCGGGGTCTCGCCCCGGAGCGCGGCGGCGACGAGGAGGCCCGTCGCCGGGGCGAGCCCGATGCCCGCCCCCTCGTGCCCGCAGGCGTGGTGCAGACCGGGGACCCTCGGGTCCGGGCCGATCGCCGGGAGGTGGTCGGGGAGATAGGGCCGGAAGCCGTGGTACGTGCGGATCGCGCGTACGTCCGCGAGGACCGGGAAGAGCGCGGTGGCCTGCACGGCGAGGCGGCGCAGCGCCTCCAGGGACAGCGTGCGGTCGAAGCCGACCCGTTCGCGGGTGGCGCCGATCAGGACCGGACCGGCGGGGGTGCCCTCCACGACGGCGGACGACTGGAGCCCCGCGGAGCCGCTGGCGACGTCCGCGATGTAGTCCGCGGCGTACACCTTGTGCCGGACCACCCTCGGCAGGGGTTCGGTGACCAGGACGAATCCCCGGCGGGGCATCACCGGCAGGGTGGTACCCGCCCGTTCGGCGATCTCCGCACCCCACGTCCCGGCGGCGTTGACCACGGCCGGGGCGAGCAGGTCCCGTCCGGGGGTCCGTACGCCGCGGATCTCGCCCCGCGGGCCGCGCAGTACGTCGGTGACCTCTTCGCCGAGGTGGAGCCGGACGCCGTGGCGGCGGGCGAGGGCCAGCAGTCCGGCGGCCGCCCGGGCGGGCTGGACCTGGGCGTCCTGCGGGTAGTGCACACCGCCGGCGAGGCCGTCGGCGAGGTGGGGTTCGAGATCGTGGAGCCGTTCGGCGGGGACGTCCCGGGCATCGACCCCGGCGCCGCGCTGCCCTTCGGCGAAGGCACGCAGTGCGGCCAGGGCGGCCTCGTCGGGTGCGACGACGAGGCCGCCTTTCGGCTCGTACTCGGTCTCCGGCGGGAGCTCCTCGGCGAGTTCGCGCCAGAGCCGGGCGGACGTCAGCGCGAGATCGAGCTCGGGGCCCGGCTCCTTGTCGGAGACGAGCAGATTGCCCTCCCCGGCACCGGTGGTGCCGCCCGCGACGGGACCGCGGTCGACGACGGCGACGGAGAGGCCGGAGCGGCCCGCGTAGTAGGCGCAGGCTGCTCCGACGACACCGGCGCCGATGACGACGACGTCATGGGACTGTCTCTTGGCCACAGCAGTAATATGTCACATGACATCGCCGCGGCCAAGGGGTCCCGCGCAAGTCACCGTCCTCAGCTGCGCAGCGGCCCCTCACAGGTGTACGGGGAGGTGCCGGCCCGGCGGTCACTCCAGATCTCGACCTCGCCGAACGAGCAGTTCATGTCCGCGAGGTTGTTGGATGCGGCGCCGGCCCGGTCGAGGAGGAAGTAGTCGACCGTCTCGGACATGTCCTTGAAGACCAGGTCGGCGTTCCCGGCGTCGGTGAGGTTCGCGGTGATCCGCCCGGTGCAGACGAACCGGCGCTTGCCCGGGTCGCCGTTCTCCTTGCAGACGGGGTCGCTGTGGGTGGCGGAGGTGAAGGAGGAGCGGACGGCTTCGAGCGAGGCGTCCCTGAGCCGTTCGTTGGGGGTGTACGTGGTGTTGGGCACGAACAGCCGGTCCACCTGCGGGATCTGCGCGTCGAGGAACGCGTCGTAGGCACGCTGGACCCCCGCGTCGCGGCCGAGCCGGGTCCGCCAGGCGTCGAAGGACGCCGGGTCGTCGGCCCGCAGGTGCCGGTACATCTCCCGCAGCACGGAGGGCCGTTCGGTCCACAGGAACTCGAAGAACGTGCCCGCGTAGCTGTAGAAGCGGAAGCCGTCGCCGTCGTAGGTGGCGTGCAGGATCTGGTCGACGGTCATCCGCGGGCGGCCGCCGGCCGTGTCGTTGATGACCGAGCGGACCAGGGACTTGCGCACGGCGATGCCGTCGGCCCGGGTCGACCCGTCGAAGAACTCCGCGGTCCCCTCGTCCATGGCGGTGGTGCGGTCACCGGAGTACCACGGCCCCTCGCCGAAGTAACCCGGCACGGCGAAGCGGCCGTTGAGGTAGTGGACGTACTCGTGGCGGAAGAGCTCCTCCAGCGTCAGCGTGGAGTCCTGCGGGACCCTGCGCTGGAAGGTGTAGAAGGTGGCGCCGCGCTCGATGTAGATGCCGCCGTTCGCGGTGTCCATGCCGGTGAGGATGGGGTGGTAGGTGTCGTAGTCGGCGCGTGAGGCGTACAGCACGATGTTCAGGGTGCTGTTGGTGTCCCCGGCCAGCGGCTCCTCGGTGCCCAGCACGCGGTGGAACTGCGCCTTGACCTGCTTGCTCGCGTAGTAGAGCTGGTCCACGGTCGCCCGGTCGAGAGCGGTGCGGACCCTGATGGCACCGTTGTCGTACGTGTACGTGTACGGGAAGATGCGCCGCTCGATGTCGCCCTTGCAGACCTGGTAGGGCTTGCACGCCTCGAAGAAGTTGAGCCAGGAGACGAGTTTGGCCCACGGCTGGCTGCCGGTGCCGAAGTTCCGTTCCGCGGGCCCGAGGAGTGCCCCGAGCTCGGGGACGATCCGGGACTTCAGGGCGTCGATCTGGCCGAACCGCCCGTACTCGCCGAGGGCGTCGCGCACGACCCATTCGTTCGGGGTGCCCTTGAGGTGCGTGTATCCGGCGAAGGCCTTGAACGCGTCGCGGTAGGACGCGTTCTGCGTGACCACGTTGTGGAACGCGGTGTCCCGGTTGCCCGGGTAGACGCCGAGGTAGTTCACCGAGAGCGCGGCGAGGGCCGCGCCGCCCCAGGAGGGGTCCTTGTAGGTGGTGGTGTGGTACCGGTCCATCGTGGCCAGCACCTTCTTGATGAGGGCGAGCTGGCTGTGCCGCAGTCCGGGGGCGCTGCCGATGTACAGGGCTTCGCGCAGGGTCTCGGCGTTGGTGCGGGTGACGTCGAAGGTGCGGGAGGCGGTGCCGAACGCGTTGATCGCGCGGCGCAGCACCTCGGTGGTCGGGACGTCGGTGATGTCGATCTCGGTGCGCGAGAAGTCGTGGTACGCGACGGCGTGCAGATAGGTGAACATCTCCAGCAGATGCGTGCCGTTCCGGCCGTCGTGGTTCCGGGCCAGGGAGGAGATGCGGCGGCCGACGGCCTGGACGTGGGCGTCGGACATGACCGGGACCAGCCGGGCGTCCCAGGTCCAGACGAGGTCGCGCAGACAGCCGTCGGCGGTGACGGCCGGATCGGCGAGGAAGTCGGCGAACTGCTCCGGGCCGAGCCCGGTGATGCCGTCGAGGGTGCACGGGACCCCGGCCGCCGTGCGTGCCGTGCCCGTCCGGACGGTCCGGGCTGCGGTGCCGGGCGCGTCCTTCTGACGGCCGGGTATCCGGCCCTCGGCCAGCCCGCCGGGGGCGGGCGCGGGCTTGGCGGCGGCCCGGGGGGCGCGGGCGAGCCGGTCCACCTCGTCGAACGGGTTCGTCCCGTGGGCGGCGCCGGGCCGGCCCGCGTCGGCGGGGCGGGGCGCCGGCTTCGCGGCGAAGGT
Source organism: Streptomyces sp. NPDC030222 (assembly GCF_055573115.1). Lineage (NCBI taxonomy): Bacteria > Bacillati > Actinomycetota > Actinomycetes > Kitasatosporales > Streptomycetaceae > Streptomyces > Streptomyces sp. NPDC030222. The sequence goes on along the minus strand of NZ_JBVICA010000005.1, from coordinate 267,569 downwards.
GGCGGGGACGGCGTCCGGGGCGTCGGCCGCCCGGACGGTATGCGCGGCCGTGACGAGGAGGGTCGCGGCGAGGACGGCGGCGAGAGCGGGTGCGCGCACAGAACTGTACTGGGACACCGGGGACTCCAAAGTGGGGGTCAAAGGGGGGTGGTCGGCGGTGCTGAGCAGGAACTGCACTGCTGCGCGGGGTGGTTGGGGCGTACTGTCGGCCCCGCGATGTGACCCGTAACATAGTAATGTGAAATTTCACTGACAACCCCTGTGCGTCTCCCATTTCCCCGGGCGTCACCGAGCCCCGCCCTCCCCCAGCCGTGGAGTCCAGATGACCGAGAACACCCCGCGCCTCGCGACCGGCAGCCATGACCTGCCCGTCTCCGCCGGACTGGCCGCCTTCATGAAGGAGTCCTGGGCGCCGTCTCCGCTCCCCCACGACCGCCGGGTGCCGGCCCACGCCATGACCCCCGCCCGCCGCGCACGGCTGTCCGCACGCTTCCCCGGGGAACGGCTGATCGTCCCGGCCGGCGAGCCGAAGGTCCGCTCCAACGACTGCGACCACCGCTTCCGGCCGCACAGCGCCTACGCCTGGCTCACCGGCCTGACCGGGGAGGACCAGTTCGGCCACGTCCTGGTGCTCGAACCCGACGGACCGCACGGCCACGAGGCGGTGCTGCACGTCCGCCCCCGTTCACCGCGAACCGGCGAGGCCTTCTACCGCGACCGGCGGCACGGCGAGTTCTGGGTCGGACGGCGGCCCGAACTCGCGGAGGCCGAGCAACTCACCGGCATCCGCTGCATCGCCCTCGACGAGGACGCCCCGCTCCCGCCCGGCCGAGACGCCTCACAGGACGTCGAACTCGCCTCCGCCCTCTCGGAGTTGCGCCTGATCAAGGACGCGTGGGAGATCGGGCAGCTCCAGACCGCCGTCGACGACACCGTCGCGGGCTTCGAGGACGTCGTACGCGCCCTGCCGCGCGCCCTCGCCCACCCGCGCGGCGAGCGCACCCTCGAAGGCGTCTTCGCCATGCGGGCCCGCGAACAGGGCAACGGCACGGGCTACGAGACCATCGCCGCGTCCGGCGCGCACGCATGCGTCCTGCACTGGACCCGCAACGACGGCCGGCTCGACCCCGCGGAACTGCTGCTGTTCGACGCCGGCGTGGAGACCGACACGCTCTACACGGCCGACATCACGCGCACCGTCCCGCTGTCCGGCCGCTTCTCCCCGGTCCAGCGCGAGGTGTACGAACTGGTCCTCGCCGCCCAGGAAGCGGGCATCGCCGCCCTGCGCCCGGGGGCGAGCTTCCGCGACTTCCACCGCGCGGGCATGCGGGTGATCGCCGAGGGCCTCGCCGAGTGGGGAGTCCTGAAGAACGCCGACGGCGATCTCCACCGCCGCTACACGCTGTGCAGCAGCGGGCACATGCTCGGCCTGGACGTGCACGACTGCGCCAAGGCCCGCGCCGAGACCTATCTGGACGGCGTCCTGGAGGAGGGCCAGGTCCTCACCGTCGAACCGGGGCTCTACCTCCAGCCCGACGACGAGACGCTGCCCGCCGCCCTGCGCGGCATCGGCGTGCGCATCGAGGACGACCTCGTCATCACCGCCGACGGCGCACGCCTGATGTCGGGCGCCCTGCCGCGGACGGTGGCGGGCCTCGAGGAATGGATGGGAGCCCTGCTGCACGGCTGAGGGCCGACGGCCGCACCGTCGTCGGTCACGGCGGACCGCCTGTCCGGTTGTCCGGGCACGGGGCGGCCGCGGTCGCGGGCGCCCCGGTGTCCGCGACGGCCGGCCTCCGTGCGACGTGCGGGCAAGGGCATGTGCCGGTCGGGCAGACGGACAGGACGGTGATGGGACCTTTGGCCGGGCTCCCGTGAAGTCACGGATGCCCGACCGGTCACGCACGGCGTGGCTCCGCCCGGACAGCCGACGGATCCCGCCAAGGACAGCCGAAACACCATGGGTCAGCCCCCGAGCGTAGCCACGGCAATCATCACCGTCAGTCCAGCACCGCGAACCCGTCCAGTTCCACCATCGCCTGCTCGTCCCAGAGCCGCGTGGTGCCGATCACGGCCATGGCCGGGTAGTCGCGGCCTGCCAGCCGGTGCCAGATGCGGCCGATCTCCCGGGCGTGCTCGCGGTACGCCGCGACGTCCGTGGCGTAGACGGTGACCCGTGCGAGGTCGGCAGGAGTGCCGCCGGCCGCTGCGAGGGCGGCGAGGAGGTTGCCGAGTGCCCGCTCGAACTGCTCGGGCAGTGTGCCGCCGACGACGGTGCCCGTGGCGGCCAGCGCCGTCTGCCCGGCGAGGAACACGACGCGGCTGCCCTTGGCGACGACGGCGTGCGAGAAACCGGTGGGCGGGGACAGGTCGGGCGGGTTGACGCGCTCCGCGGTCATGCGTACAGCTCCTTCGCGATGATCGTGCGCTGGACCTCGGTGGCGCCCTCGTAGATCCGGGGCGCGCGCACCTCGCGGTAGAGGTGCTCCAGCAGGTGACCGCGCCGGAGTGCGCGGGCGCCGTGCAGCTGGACGGCCGCGTCGACGACGTACTGCGCGGTCTCGGTCGCGAACAGCTTCGCCATGGCCGCGTGCCCGGCGACACCGGCCGCTCCGGCGTCGTACGCGGAGGCGGCCGCGTAGACCAGCAGCCGGGCGGCCTCCGTACGGGTGGCCATCTCCGCCACCTGGTGGGCCACCGACTGGAGTTCGCTGAGCGGACCCCCGAAGGCGGTGCGACGGGCGGTGTGTTCGACGGTGGCGTCGAGCGCTGCCTGGGCCATGCCGACCGCGAAGGCACCGACACTGGGCCGGAAGAGGTTGAGGGTGTCCATCGCAACGCGGAAGCCGCGGCCGGGCTCGCCGAGGACGTCGTCCGCGGCGACCGGTACGGCGTCGAAACCGAGGGTGCCGATCGGGTGCGGGGACAGCATGTCGAGCCGCGAACCGGTCAGCCCCGGCCGGTCGGCGGGGACGAGGAACGCGGTGATCCCGCGGGCTCCCGCGCCCTGCTCCGTCCGGGCGAACACGGTGTACAGATCGGCGTCCGGCGCGTTCGAGATCCAGCACTTCTCGCCGGTCAGCCGCCACCCGCCGGAGCCGTCCGGATCAGCCCGGAGGGCGAGGGCGGCGGCGTCGGAGCCGGCGCCCGGCTCGCTCAGCGCGAAGGCGGCGACGGCGCGCCCCGCGACGACCTCGGGGAGCCAGTGCTCCCGCTGCTGCCGCTCACCCGCACGGGCGATCGAGTGGGCGCCGAGTCCCTGGAGGGCGAGCGCAGTCTCGGCCTCGGTGCAGGCGTACGCGAGTGATTCGCGCATCAGGCACAGGTCGAGCGCCCCTGCGGTGAACAGCCGTCCCAGCAGGCCGAGTTCCCCGAGCGCGGCAACCAGGGGGCGGTTGATGCGGCCGGGCTCGCCCTTCTCGGCAAGGGGCCGCAGCCGTTCGGCGGCCAGGGCGCGGAGTTCACCGCACCAGGCGGTCTGTTGCGGTTCGAGCGAGAATGCGGGCATGTCGACCCCTTCTCCTGTCGCACGCTTATCGCGGACAGTTGACTGTCGTCACCATCACGATACGCTCCAGGCACGACCGCACGGCACCACCGGAACACACCCCGCCGCCACCGCGGCGCGGTATCCGTACCGCCGCAAGGGGGCGAACCCGCCATGGAGCTCAAAGCCTCGGCTCACGTCGACACCTTCCCGCGCGACCATCTGCCGCCCGCCGACCAGTGGCCATGTCTCGTGCACGAGCTGCCCGAACTGCGCTACCCCGACCGGCTGAACTGCGGCGCGGAACTCCTGGACCGCACGATCGAACGCTTCGGGGCGGACCGCCCCGTGTTCCGCACCGCGAGCGGCGAGGTGTGGACGTACGGCCTGCTGAGGAGCCGGGTCGACTCGATCGCCCACGTCCTGGTGTCGAGCCTCGGCGTCGTACCCGGCAACCGGGTGCTGCTGCGCGGCCCGACCACGCCCTGGCTCGCCGCCTGCTGGCTCGCCGTGATGAAGGCGGGGGCGGTCGCGGTGACCGTCCTGGCGCAGGCGCGTCCGCGGGAGCTTGCCGTCGTGTGCGGGATGGCCAGGGTCAGCCACGCGCTGTGCGACGTCCGGTCCGTCGACGACCTGCTGAAGGCGGAGGTGCCGGGCCTGCGCATCCGTGTGTTCGGCGGCGACGGGCCCGACGACCTGCTGGAACTCGCCGCGGACGGCCCGGACCGGTTCCCGGCCGTGGAGACCTCCGCCGACGACGTCGCGCTGATCGCGTTCACCTCCGGCACCACCGGCCGGCCGAAGGGCTGTATGCACTTCCACCGCGATGTGCTGGCCGTGGCCGACACGTTCTCCCGCCACGTCCTGCGGCCGGGGCCCGACGATGTCTTCGCCGGCAGCCCGCCGCTCGGGTTCACCTTCGGACTCGGCGGGCTGCTGGTCTTCCCGATGCGGGTCGGCGCCTCGGCCCTGCTCCTCGAACAGGCCGGCCCGGGACAGCTGCTCCCCGCACTGGCCCGCCACCGGGTGTCGGTGCTGTTCACCGCCCCCACCGCCTACCGCGCGATGCTCGACGAACTCGACGGCCATGACCTCTCGGCGCTGCGCCGCTGTGTCTCCGCGGGCGAGAACCTGCCCGCCGCCACCTGGCAGGCATGGTACGAACGCACCGGACTGAAGATCATCAACGGTATCGGCGCCACCGAACTGCTGCACATCTTCATCTCCGCTGCCGACTGGGCCATCCGGCCCGGCACCACCGGGATCCCCGTCCCCGGCTGGCAGGCCCGCGTGGTGAACGCCGACGGCACACCCGTACCCGACGGCGAGCCCGGGCTGCTCGCCGTCCGCGGGCCGGTCGGCTGCCGCTACCTCGCGGACGAACGGCAGCGCGACTACGTACGGGACGGCTGGAACGTCACCGGGGACACCTACGTCCGCGAATCGGACGGCTACTTCCGCTACGTCGCCCGCGCCGACGACATGATCATCTCCGCCGGGTACAACATCGCGGGCCCCGAGGTCGAGGACGCCCTGCTGCGGCACCCCGACGTGGTCGAGACCGCGGTCGTGGGCCGTCCCGACGAAGGGCGCGGGCAGATCGCCGTCGCCTACGTGGTGATGCGCGACGGGGTGGCACGGGACCAGGCGACGACCCGGGAGCTGCGCACCTTCGTCAAGTCGGTGCTCGCGCCCTACAAGTGCCCGCGCGACGTCGTCTACCTCGACGCGCTGCCCCGGACCGCCACCGGCAAGCTCCAGCGGTTCCGGCTCAGGGGCCTAGAGTGATCACGTGGCCGAGCAGCACACCCCCCGTTCCCTGATCGTCACCCTGTACGGCGCCTACGGCCGTGGTCCCGACGACAGTCCGCTCGCCGTGGCCGAGCTGATCCGTCTGCTGGGCGCAGTCGACGTCGACGCCCCTTCGGTCCGCTCCTCGGTGTCCCGGCTGAAGCGGCGCGGTCTGCTGGTGCCCAGCCGCACTGCCGACGGGGCCGCCGGCTACAGCCTCTCCCCCGACGCCCGGCAGCTCCTGGACGACGGCGACCGACGCATCTACCAGCGCATCACCCCCCATCTGGAGGACGGCTGGGTCCTCGCCGTGTTCTCCGTCCCGGAGGCCGAGCGGCACAAGCGGCACCTGCTGCGCTCCCGGCTGGCCCGGCTGGGGTTCGGCACGGCGGCCCCCGGCGTGTGGATCGCACCCGCCCAGCTGTACGAGGAGACCCGGCACACCCTCCAGCGGCTCCAGCTCGACCCCTACGTCGACCTGTTCCGCGGCGCGCACCTCGGCTTCGCCGCGACACCCGAGGCGGTGGCCCGCTGGTGGGACCTCGCGGCGATCGCGAAGGAGCACGAGGAGTTCCTCGGCGTGCACGAGCCCGTGCTGCGCAGCTGGCAGTCGGGGCGGGCCGTCACCCCGGAGGACGCCTACCGCGACTACCTCCTGGCCCTCGACTCCTGGCGCCGCCTGCCCTACCTCGACCCCGGTCTGCCCTCGGAACTCCTGCCCGAGGGCTGGCCCGGCGGACGCGCGGCGGAGGTGTTCGGCGAGCTCCACGCACGCCTCCGGGACGCGGGCGCGGAGTTCGTACGCTCGGACATCTGAGCCCGGCCGCCGCGCGCCCGGCTGCCTCGCGGCCGACGGCGCCGCTCCCGGCCGACTGACGTGCGTACGTTCAGCCGGTGCATCCCTCCGTACCGAGCCCTGCCCCTGCCCCTGCCGACACGTCGGCACCTGTTCCGGTGCCGGCACCCGCTCCGACGCCGGTTCCGGTTCCGACCTCGGCTGCCGTCCGGCTCCGGCTGTTGGTGCTGCCGGACCGCGCGGGCTCCGGCGCCAGCGCGAGCCGTGGCTTGGGCGCGTCCGTACGCCCCGTCTGCGGGCGTCGGCTGCCCGCGCGGTAGGGGGCGGGCCAGGGGGCGCCGGGTCCCGTGTATCCCTGTTCCGCCGCGGCGTGGAGCGTCCAGTGGGGGTCGTACAGATGCGGCCGGGCCAGCGCGCACAGGTCCGCCCGGCCCGCGAGCAGCAGGGAGTTCACGTCGTCCCACGACGAGATCGCGCCGACGGCGATCACCGGCACACCGAGCTCGTTGCGGATCCGGTCGGCGTACGGCGTCTGGTACGAGCGCCCGTACTCGGGCTCCTCCTCGGGGACGACCTGGCCGGTGGAGACGTCGATGGCGTCGGCTCCGTGCGCGACGAAGGCGCGGGCGATCCCGACGGCGTCGTGCGCGGTGGTGCCGCCGTCCGCCCAGTCCGTCGCGGAGATGCGGACGGTCATCGGGCGGTCCGCCGGCCATACGGCCCGTACCGCGTCGAACACCTCGAGCGGGAAGCGCAGCCGGTTGGCGAGCGTTCCGCCGTACGCGTCGGTGCGCCGGTTGGTGAGCGGGGAGAGGAAACCGGAGAGCAGATAGCCGTGGGCGCAGTGGAGTTCGAGGAGGTCGAAGTCGCACTGCGCGGCGCGGCGCGCCGCCGCTGCGAACTGTTCGCGGATGTCGGTGAGTCCGGCGCGCTGCAGGGCGCGGGGGACCTGGTTGACGTCCGCGCGGTACGGGAGCGGGGAGGCGGCGACGAGCGGCCAGTTGCCGTCCGGCAGGGGCTGGTCGATGCCCTCCCACATGAGCCTCGTCGAGCCCTTGCGCCCGGAGTGGCCGAGCTGGACTCCGATCGCGGTGCCGGGGGCCTGCCGGTGGACGAAGTCGGTGATGCGCCGCCACGCGGCGGCCTGCCGGGGGGTGTAGAGCCCGGCGCAGCCGGGGGTGATGCGTCCTTCCGGGCTGACGCAGACCATCTCGGTCATGACGAGGCCGGCGCCGCCGAGCGCGCGGGCACCCAGGTGGACGAGGTGGAAGTCGCCGGGGACTCCGTCGACGGCCGAGTACATGTCCATGGGCGAGACGACCACACGGTTGCGCAGGGTCAGCCCGCGCAGCCGGAACGGGGTGAACATGGGGGGCGTGCCGGGCGGGCAGCCGTGGGCCCGCTCGACGGCTTCGGTGAAGACGGGGTCGCGCAGCCGCAGGTTGTCGTGGGTGACCCGGCGGCTGCGGGTGAGGAGGTTGAAGGCGAACTGCCGGGGCGGCTGGTCGAGGTAGCGGGCGAGGTCCTCGAACCAGCGGAGGCTGGCGGCCGCGGCGCGCTGGGTGGACTCGACGACGGGCCGGCGCTCCGCCTCGTACGCGGCGAGGGCTTCGGGCAGGGCGGGCTGTTCCTCCAGGCAGGCGGCGAGGGCGAGGGCGTCCTCGACGGCGAGCTTGGTCCCGGAGCCGATCGAGAAGTGGGCGGTGTGGGCGGCGTCGCCGAGGAGCACGGTGTTGCCGTGGCTCCACTTCTCGTTGACGACCGTGCGGAAGGCGGTCCACGCGGAGTTGTTGGAGCGCAGTGGACGGTTGCCGAGCGCGTCGGCGAAGATCTTGGCGCAACGGTCCACGGAGGCCTGTTCGTCGAGGTCCGGGAAGCCGGCGGCCCGCCAGACCTCCTCGCGCATCTCGACGATGACCGTCGACTCCCGGGGCGCGTACGGGTAGCCGTGCAGCTGCATCACACCGTGCTCGGTCTCGGCGACCTCGAAGCGGAAGGCGTCGAAGGCGAAGTCGGCGGCGAGCCAGATGTAGCGGCAGCGGTGGGTGGTGATGCGGGGGCGGAAGACGTCGGCGTGCGCCTCGCGGGTGAGGCTGTGCACTCCGTCGGCGGCGATGACCAGGTCGTGTTCCGCGGCGAGTGCGGCGGCCGGTGGTGCGTCCGTGCCGAAGCAGAGGACGACGCCGAGGCTGCGGCAGCGCCGCTGGAGGATGTCCAGCAGCCGTCGGCGCCCCAGCGCGGCGAAGCCGTGGCCTCCGGAGGTGAGGGTGCGGCCGCGGTGGACGACGTCGATGTCGTCCCAGCGGACGAAGTCCTCCTGGAGCGCCCGGTACACCGCGGGGTCGGCGTGCTCGATGCCGCCGAGCGTCTCGTCGGAGAGGACGACGCCGAAGCCGAAGGTGTCGTCGGGGGCGTTCCGTTCCCAGACGGTGATCTCGCGTTCGGGGCGGAGCCGTTTGAGGAGCGCCGCGGCGTAGAGCCCGCCGGGGCCGCCGCCGACGACCGCGATCCGTGCCGCGGTGGCCACGGCTAGCGCCCCTGCCACTTGGGGGGACGCTTCTCGGTGAAGGCGGCGTGGAACTCCGCGTAGTCGTCGCCGTTCATGAGCAGCGCCTGGGTCGCGGCGTCCAGTTCGACGGCGGCGGCGAGCGGCATGTCGAGTTCGGCGGTGAGCAGCGCCTTGGTCTGCGCATGGGCGAGCGCGGGGCCTTCGGCGAGGCGGCGGGCGAGTTCCGCGGCCCGTGCCCCGACCCGGCCGTCCTCGGTGAGTTCGCTGATCAGCCCGATGCGCTCGGCCTCGGCGGCGCGCACGGGCTCACCGAGCATGAGGAGGCGGGTGGCGTGGCCGAGCCCCACGACGCGGGGCAGCAGGTAGGCGGCCCCCATGTCGCCGCCGGAGAGGCCGACCCTGGTGAAGAGGAACGCGAAGCGGGCCGTGGGGTCGGCGACCCGGAAGTCGGCGGCGAGAGCGAGTACGGCGCCCGCACCGGCGGCCACTCCGTGGACGGCGGCGATCACCGGGAAGGGGCATTCGCGGATCGCCCGGACGACCTGGCCGGTCATCCGGTTGAAGTCGAGGAGCTGGGCGGTGTCCATGGCGAGGGTGGCGCCGATGATCTCGTCGACATCGCCTCCCGAGCAGAACCCGCGGCCCTCTCCGCCGAGGACGAGGGCGCGCACGGAGCGTTCCCTCGAGAGTTCCGCGAGCAGATCGCGGAGATCCGCGTAGGCGCCGAAGGTGAGTGCGTTCAGCTTCTCGGGGCGGGCGAGGGTGATGGTCGCGACACCGTCGGCCGCGGTCAGGCGCAGATGGCGCCATTCCTCGGTGCGGGGTGCGGAGCTGAGAAAGGGGCTCATGGCGGGGCCTCCATCGGCCGGCTGCTGCCTGCCTCATGAAGCTATCACCTCTTCGTGACTCTCGTCACGAGAACGCGATACGACGTCGGCGGGACCCCCGCGGAGGCCCGTGGCGGCGTTTCGTATCGTTGGTCGCCACGACGGGACCGGACCGGACCACCGGACCGGACCACCGGACCGGACCCGCCGCCATCAGCCGCCCCTCGCCGCCCCTCGCCGAACGGACCCTGCCGTGCCCGCTCCGCCACCCGACGGCCTCGCCGCCACCTGGCGCGCCGCGCTGCCGCACACCACTGCCGCCGTGCCCATGGCCCGCGCCCTGGTGCGCTCGGCACTGACGGACAGCGCGATCCCGGCGGACAGCGAGACGGCGGAGCTGCTGACGGCGGAACTCGTGGCGAACGCGGTGGAGCACACCCCGGGGAACGGACCGATCGAGCTGGTGGTGGAGCTGCGGCCGACGGGCTGCCAGGTCGAGGTCCACGACGAGGACCCGTACCCGCCCGCGGCGCTGAGCCCGTCGGCACGGCTGCCGGAACCCGACCCCTGGGACGAGGGCGGCCGGGGGCTGCTGCTGCTCCTGGCCATGAGCAAGGCATGCGGCCACCGGCGCACGCCTCAGGGCAAGGCGATCTGGTTCACCCTGCCGACGCCCGGCCTCGCCTGAGCGGGCGGTCCGCGCGCCTCAGCAGGCGGTCCGAGCACCTTGAGCAGGCGACCCGGGTGCCTCAGCGGTCGACCCGAGTGCTGTGAGCGGGCGGCCTGTCCGAGCCTGAGGGGCGGGCGCACCGCCCGGCCCCGTACCGCGGCGCCGGACGCTACGCGGCGCCGTCCGCCAGCGTGGCGACCAGGACGGCCTTGATCGTGTGCATCCGGTTCTCGGCCTCGTCGAAGACGACGGAGTGCTCCGATTCGAAGACCTCGTCCGTGACCTCCAGCTCGGTCAGCCCGTGGCGCTCGTGGATCTCCCGGGCGACCTGGGTGCCCAGGTCATGGAACGCGGGCAGACAGTGCAGGAACTTCACCCCGGGGTTGCCGGTGGCCTTCAGCACGTCCATGGTCACCGCGTAGGGCGCCAGGGTCGCGATGCGCTCGCCCCAGACCTCCTTCGGCTCGCCCATCGACACCCAGACGTCGGTGGCGACGAAGTCGGCGCCCTGCACGCCCTCGGCGACATCCTCGGTGAGGGTGATCCGCGCCCCACTGGACTCCGCGAGCCCACGGGCGGCGGCGACGACCTCCTCCGCGGGCCAGTAGGCCCTGGGGGCGACCAGCCGGACGTCCATGCCGAGCAGGGCGCCGGTGACCAGGTAGGAGTTGCCCATGTTGAAGCGGGCGTCGCCGAGGTAGGCGAAGGCGATCTCCTCCAGGGGCTTGTCGCAGTGCTCGGTCATGGTGAGCACGTCGGCCAGCATCTGGGTGGGGTGCCAGTCGTCGGTGAGGCCGTTGAAGACCGGCACCCCGGCGAAGGCGGCCAGCTCCTCGACCGTGGCCTGACTGTCGCCGCGGTACTCGATGCCGTCGAACATCCGGCCGAGCACCCGTGCGGTGTCCTTCACCGACTCCTTGTGGCCCATCTGGGAGCCGGAGGGGTCGAGGTAGGTCGTGGAGGCGCCCTGGTCCGCCGCAGCGACCTCGAAGGCGCAGCGGGTGCGGGTCGAGGTCTTCTCGAAGATCAGCGCGATGTTCCTGCCCCGCAGCCGCGGGACCTCGGCCCCCGTACGCTTGGCCTCTTTGAGCTCGGCGGCGAGCGCGACCAGGCCACGGAACTCCTCGGCCGTGAAGTCCAGCTCCTTGAGGAAGTGCCGGCCTGCGAGTCGGTTCGCCATGATGGCTCCTGGGTCCGGGCGCACGGGCGCCACTGCGGGGAACGGTGAAACTATATACGACTCACCGCATTGCTATACGGCATCACGTTCGATCGGACAGCTCATGCACCGCGGACCTCCCCTCCCCCGGCCCAGCTCGCTGCCGGGGATCTCGATGACCTCGATGCCCTGTTTGCGCAGATGTGTATTGGTCGTGACATTGCGTTCGTACGCGATCACCACCCCGGGTTCGACGGCCAGCACGTTGCAGCCGTCGTCCCACTGCTCCCGCTCGGCGGCGTGCACGTCCTGGGTGGCGGTCAGCACCCTGATCGCGTCCAGCCCCAGCGCCGCGGCGATCGCCCGGTGCATGTGCTCCGGCGGATGGTCCGTGACCTTGAGCTCCCGCTCCCCCGCACCCGCTTCGATCGTGTACGAGCGGAGCATGCCGAGCCCCGCGTACTGGGTGAAGGTGTCGCCGTCGACCATGGTCATCACGGTGTCGAGATGCATGAAGGCCCGCCGCTTCGGCATGTCGAGCGCGACGATCGTCTGCGCCGAGCCGGCGGCGAACAGTCCGCGGGCCAGCATCTCCACGGCCTGCGGGGTCGTCCGCTCGCTCATGCCGATCAGCACCGCGCCCTTGCCTATGACCAGCACGTCGCCGCCCTCGATGGTCGACGGATAGTCGGCCATGCCCTGCGACCACGTATGGAAGGAGCCCGCCTCGGGTGCGGTGAACAACGGATGGTGCCGGTAGATCGCTTCGAAGTGGACACATTCGCGCTGCCGGGCCGGCCAGCGCATCGCATTGATCGAGACACCGTCGTAGATCCAGCAGGAGGTGTCCCGCGTGAAGAGATGGTTGGGCAGCGGCCCCAGCAGGAAGTCGTCCAGGTCCATCACATGGAAGCGGACCGACACCGGCTCCGCGTGCCGCTCCAGGAACTCACGCTTCGTCATTCCGCCGACCAGCGCCTCGGTGAGCTCGGCGGCGCTCAGCTCCCGGAACGCCTCCCGCAGATGGTCCGTGGCGAGCGGCCCGTACTCCTTCTCGTCGAAGACCCGGTCGAGGACCAGCGCCCTCGCCTCGGGGATCTCCAGGGTCTCGCGCAGCAGATCACCGAAGAGATGCACTTCCACTCCCCGGTCGCGGAGCACGTCGGCGAAGCCGTCGTGCTCCTGACGCGCCCGTCTGACCCACAGGACGTCGTCGAACAGCAACGCGTCCTTGTTGCTCGGCGTCAGCCGTTTCAGCTCCAGGTCGGGCCGGTGGAGTATGACGCGGCGCAGACGCCCGGTCTCGGAATCGACATGGAATCCCATGGAGGAAACGTTCCCAGACGCGGAAGGATCACGTAAGGCGCCGAGCGGCGGCCCGCCGGGGACTCCGGCGGGCCGCCGGTTCCGAGGACGCGAGCGGGCCCCATGGAGGACGAGCCGCCGTGGCCCGTCGCTCAGTTCAGACCGAGGACCGCCCCCGGGGAACCCTGCAGCTGCGGAGTCAGCAGCATCAGGTCCGGCATGGCCGGCTCCGGCAGCTCGTACGGGCCGACGGGGGCTGTCAGCGGCGCCGCCACCGCGGCTCCGGGGCCGACGGCCTCGACCGGGGCGGCCGGCGTGGCGAGCCGGGCGTCGCCCGGACCCACGTCACCCAACAGGTCCGGGAGCGGGGCCTCGACCAGCGCCGGAGGCAGCTGGGTGCTCACCGGCAGCTGCGGCACCATGCGGTCCGGCAGCATCCTGCCCTGGTGGAAGCGCGGCGTCTCCGGGACGTCCGGCACGGGCGTCGGCACACCGCCGGTCACCGTGGGGGCCTCCACCGGGAGCGCCCGCTCCAGCTCCTGGAGCGGCACGTCGACGGGCACACTGCCCGCCACGGCGGGCTGGGCCGCCACGGTCGCCGCCACACAGGACACGAGCACCGCGAGGCTTGCACGCGCGGTCATCTTCATAACTGCGTTCCGTCCTTCCGGGTTCCAACGGATACTCCGCCGTCCTGGATGAACGAGCCCGCACGCGAAAGCCCGGCAACATCCCCCCGAGTGGAGCAATCCACGCCACCCGGCCATATGGTCACAACCGATGCGGCCGGCCCCCGGAGCCACGGGCCCGAGGCCCGTCACAGCCGGCGGCCGGCCGGTTCGTCACAGCCACGGATCGGCCGGCCCCTCACCGCCGCAGGCCGACCGACCCCTCACAGCCGCAGACCGACCGACCCCTCACAGCCGCGGGTCGACCGGCTCCGACTCCAGGGCCAGCACGGCGAACACCGCTTCGTGGACGCGCCACAGCGGCTCCCCGTTCGCCAGCCGGTCCAGTGCCTCCAGGCCGAGGGCGTACTCGCGCAGCGCCAGCGACCGCTTGTGGCCGAGGAACCGCTCGCGCAGCCGCCGCAGGTTCTCCTCGCGGGTGTACTCCGGACCGTAGATGATCCGCAGGTACTCCCGTCCGCGCACCTTGACGCCCGGCTGGACCAGCCGCCCCTTGCCGTCCCGGACCACTGCGCCGAGCGGCTTGACGACCATGCCCTCACCGCCGGCCCCGGTCGTCTCCAGCCACCAGTCGACACCCGCGCGCACGCTCTCCTCGTCGCCGGTGTCGACGACCAGACGCCGGGTGACCTGGAGCAGACCGGTCGGGTCGTGCTCCGCCAGGCGGTCCAGCCATGCCAGCTGCTCGTCGTGGGGGACGGCGGCCAGGCTGCGGCCCTGCGCGGCGAGGATCTGGAACGGCGCGAACCGCACCCCCTCCAGACCGTCCGTCGTCCAGCAGTAACGCCGGTAGGCCTCGGTGAACGCGGTCGCGTCGGATGCTCGTTCCCGCTGCCTCACCAGCACGTCCGCCACGTCGACACCGCGGGCCTCGGCCGCTTCGAGCGCCGCCACGGCGCCCGGGAGCGCGGTGCCGGACGCGGCGCCGACCGCGGCGTACTGGGAGCGCAGCAGACCCGAGGCCTTCAGCGACCACGGCATCAGCTCACCGTCGAGCAGCAGCCAGTCCGTGCCGAGTTCGTCCCACAGCCCGGCGGCGGTGACGGCGGAGCGGAGCCGGTCGAGGACCTGCTCGGTCGTCTCCGCGTCGTCGAAGAACGGCCGCCCGGTGCGGGTGTGCAGGGCGCCGGACGCCCCCTCCACACCGAAGCGCTCACGGGCCGTACCGGTGTCACGGCACAGCAGCGCCACCGCACGGGAGCCCATGTGCTTCTCCTCGCACACCACCCGCTCGACCCCGTCGGCCCGGTACTGGGCGAACGCCTCCGCCGGGTGCTCCAGATAACCGTCCTCGCGGGACGTGGCGGTGGGCGCCATGGTCGGCGGGAGGTAGGCGAGCAGCCGCGGGTCCACGGCGAACCGGCTCATCACCTCCAGCGCCGCGGCGGCGTTCTCCTCGCGCACCGCGATGTTGCCCATGTGCCGCGTCTCGACCGTGCGGCGGCCGTGGACGTCCGCGAGGTCCAGCGGACGGCCCTCGTGTCCTCCGGGCGCCTCGGCGGCGAGCGGCTTGACCGGCTCGTACCAGACGCGCTCGGCCGGTACGCCGACCAGTTCGCGCTCCGGCCAGCGCAGAGCGGTCATCTTCCCGCCGAACACCACGCCCGTGTCGAGGCAGATGGTGTTGTTGACCCAGGAGGCGTCCGGCACGGGGGTGTGCCCGTAGACGACGGCCGCGCGGCCCCGGTAGTCCTCGGCCCACGGGTAGCGGACGGGCAGGCCGAACTCGTCGGTCTCGCCGGTCGTGTCCCCGTACAGCGCGTGCGAGCGGACCCGGCCGGAGGTACGTCCGTGGTACTTCTCCGGCAGACCGGCGTGGCAGACCACGAGGCGGCCCTCGTCGAGGACGTAGTGGCTCACCAGTCCGTCGATGAACTCCCGCACCTGCTCCCGGAACGCCGGGTCGGTGGCGTCCTCGCGCTCCAGCTGCTCGATGGTCTCGGCGAGTCCGTGGGTCTGCTGGACCTTCTTGCCCTTGAGCCAGCGGCCGAGCTTGTTCTCGTGGTTCCCCGGCACGCACAGCGCGTTGCCGGAGCGCACCATGCCCATGACGCGGCGCAGCACGCCGGGGCTGTCGGGTCCGCGGTCGACGAGGTCTCCGACGAAGACGGCGGTGCGGCCCTCCGGGTGGACTCCCTCGACGTAACCCAGTTCGGTGAGCATGGTCTCCAGCTCGGAGCTGCAGCCGTGGACGTCGCCGATGATGTCGAAGGGGCCGGTGAGGTGGCGCAGGTCGTTGAAGCGGCGCTCCAGGACGACCTCGGCGGCATCGGCCTCCTCGACGCTGCGCAGGACGTGCACCTTGCGGAAGCCCTCGCGTTCGAGACCTCGCAGCGAACGGCGCAGCTCCCGGCGGTGACGCTGGATCACGTGGCGGGGCATTCCCGCCCGGTCGGGCCGTGCCGCGTTGCGTTCCGCGCACACCTCCTCGGGCATGTCGAGGACGATGGCGATGGGCAGGACGTCGTGCTCCCGGGCCAGCCGGACGAGCTGCCGGCGGGCCTCCTGCTGGACGCTGGTGGCGTCGACGACGGTGAGGCGGCCCGCGGCGAGCCGCTTCCCGGCGATGTAGTGCAGGACGTCGAAGGCGTCTCCGCTGGCGCTCTGGTCGTTCTCGTCGTCGGCGACCAGCCCGCGGCAGTAGTCGGAGGAGACGACCTCGGTGGGCTTGAAGTGGCGGCGCGCGAAGGTCGACTTGCCGGAGCCGGTCGCCCCGATCAGCACGACGAGGGACAGGTCGGTGACGGCGAGCGTGCGCTTCGCCCCGGCCGGGGCGGTACTGGTGGTGCCGGTCATGCGGCCTTCTCCTCCTTCGTGGTCCTGGTGAACACGGCCATCTGGGTCGGCGGGCCGACCTCGGGGTCGTCGGGGCCGACCGGGGCGAACGCGACGGTGTAGCCGTGCCGTTCGGCGACCGGGCCGGCCCAGTCGCGGAACTCCTTGCGGGTCCACTCGAACCGGTGGTCGCCGTGGCGGACGTGTCCGGCGGGCAGGGACTCCCAGCGGACGTTGTACTCGACGTTGGGCGTGGTCACGATCACCGTCTGCGGGCGGGCCGCTCCGAACACCGCGTACTCCAGCGCGGGCAGCCTCGGCAGGTCGACGTGCTCGACGACCTCGCTGAGCACGGCCGCGTCGTACCCCTTGAGCCGCCTGTCGGTGTACGCGAGCGAGCCCTGGAGCAGGGTGACCCGCTGGGCCTGCCGCTCGCCCATCCGCTCCAGGCGCAGCCGGCGCGCGGCGACCGTCAGGGCCCGCACGGACACGTCGACTCCGACGATCTCCGTGTAGCGGACGTCCTTGAGCAGCTCCTGCACCAGCTGGCCCTGGCCGCAGCCCAGGTCGAGCACCCGGCTCGCCCCGGAGGTGCGCAGCGCCGCGAGGATCGCCTCCCGCCGCTGCACGGCGAGCGGCACCGGCCGGTCCTCGGTGTCCTGCGTCTCGTCGACGGCGTTGTCGACGTCCTCGACGTCGAGGTCGTCCGCCTCGGCGAGCCGGGCCAGTTCCAGCCGCTCCATGGCCTGCCGGGTCAGCCCCCAGCGTCGCGACAGATAGCGGCTGGTGATCAGCTTCTGCTCGGGATGGTCCGCCAGCCAGCCCTCACCGGCCCGGAGCAGCTTGTCGACCTCGTCGGGCGCCACCCAGTAGTGCTTGGCGTCGTCGAGGACCGGGAGCAGCACGTACAGCTGCCGCAGGGCGTCGGCGAGCCGCAGCTCGCCCTCCAGGACGAGCCGCACGTACCGCGAGGCGCCCCACTCCGGGAACCGCTCGTCCAGGGCGACCGGGTCGGCCTGCACCGAGGCCCACCCGAGCGGGCCGAACAGCGACCGCACCAGTTCGGCTCCGCCCCGCGCGGGCAGCGCGGGCACCTCGATGCGCAGCGGCATCGGAGCGGCGGCACGCTCGGGCAGGGCGTTGCACACCCCGCGCAGAGCGCTCTTGAACACGGTGCTCAGCGCCACCGACATCAGCGACGAGGCCGCGTACGGCCGGTCGTTGACGTATTGCGCGAGCGCCGCGTCGGGGGCGCCGCCGCGGCCCTTGCCCTTGCCGCGCCGCACCAGCGCCACCGGATCGACCTCCAGCAGCAGCGCGGCGGTGCACCGCTCGGCGGAGGCCTCGGGGTAGAAGACGCGTGCGGCTCCGTGCGCGGTGGAGAACGTCTGCGCCTTGTCGGGATGCTTGTGCAGCAGGAATCCGAGGTCGGTCGCGGGTCGCTCCGGGGTACCGGTCGTACTGATCGTCAGGAACACACGTCCGAGTATTGCCCTCTGCTCCCCCTCCCACCAGGGATTTTCGTCACGGTTCCGAACCGGAGAGCCGGGCCAGCTCGGCGATCCGGGCGGGCCCGACCCGGCAGCAGCCGCCGATGAGCCGTGCCCCTTCCGAGCGCCCGGCCAGCAGCGCCGCCGGATCGAAGGTGACGCCACCGCGCCAGTCGCGTGCCGTGGCGTCCCACTCCTCCCCGCTGTTGGGATAGACCACGACGGGTTTGCCGGTGACGGCCGCGGCCAGCGGCACGGCACGGCAGGCGTCGGCCGGAGTGCAGCAGTTGACCCCGACCGCCACCACCTGGTCGTTCCCGGCCGCTACGGCGAACGCGGCTTCGAGTGGCTGCCCGGCACGGGTCCGGTCGCCCTCGATGCTGTACGACAGCCACACGGGCAGCCCGCAGTGCTCAGCCGCCCGGAGCAGCACCTCCGCCTCGTCCACGTCCGGCACCGTCTCCAGCGCCAGGACATCGGGCCCTGCCGCGGCCACGGTGTCGATGCGCGGCCGGTGGAACCGCTCCAACTCCCGTACGGACAGGCCGTAGCGCCCGCGGTACTCGCTGCCGTCCGCGAGCACGGCACCGTACGGGCCGACCGAGGCGGCCACCCACACCTCGCGTTCCGCCGTGCCGGCGGCCTGCCGTGCCAAGATCACGCTCCGCTCCATGAGCTCCGCCGCCCGCCCGCCGCCGATACCACGCCGCGCGAAGCCCTCGAACGAGGCCTGGTATCCGGCTGTGATGAGGACCTGTGCGCCCGCCCGCACATAGGCCGTATGGGCGGCGGTGATCTGCTCCGGGCCGTCCTCCAGCAGCCTCGCCGACCACAGCGCGTCGGAGAGGTCGCAGCCCTGCGCCTCCAACTGGTTGGACAGCCCGCCGTCCAGGACCACGACGCCCCGGTCCAGCGCCTCGGCGAGCGTGCGGGCGGGTCTCATCGCAACGGCTCCGACTCAAGCCAGCTGCGCGAGGACGTGCGAGGAGATCAGCTCCAGGTGGTCCAGGTCGTCGAGGTCCAGGACCTGGAGATAGACCCTCTGCGAACCGGCCTCCGCGTACCGGCCGAGCTTGTCGACGATCTCGCCGGGCGAGCCGGCCAGACCGTTGGCCCTGAGTTCGTCCACCTCCCGTCCGATGGCGGCCGCGCGGCGCGCGACCTCGCTGTCGTCCTTGCCCGCACAGACGACCAGGGCGTTGGAGTACACCAGGTCGTCCGCCGGCCGTCCGGCGGCCTCCGCTGCCGCCTTCACCCGGCTGAACTGCCGCTCGCTGTCCTCGATCGACGCGAACGGGATGTTGAACTCGTCGGCGTACCGGGCGGCCAGCCGTGGCGTACGGGTCGCACCATGCCCGCCGATGAGGACCGGGACCTTCGCCTGGGCCGGCTTGGGCAGCGCCGGGGACTCGGTCAACTGGTAGTAGGAGCCCTCGAAGGAGAAGGTGTCGCCGACCTCGGTCGCCCACAGTCCGGTGACGATCGCCAGCTGCTCCTCCAGCCGGGCGAACCGCTCCTTGGGAAACGGGATTCCGTAGGCTTTATGCTCCTGTCCGAACCAGCCTGCGCCCAGGCCGAGTTCGACGCGCCCACCGGACATCTGGTCCACCTGGGCCACCTGGATGGCCAGCACCCCGGGCAGCCGGAACGTACCGGCCGTCATAAGGGTGCCGAGCCGGATCCGCTCGGTCTCACGGGCCAGACCGGCCAGGGTGATCCAGGCGTCCGTCGGACCGGGCAGCCCGTCGGCCGATCCCATGCTCAGATAATGATCCGAGCGGAAGAAGGCGTCGAAGCCGAGGTCCTCGGTGGCCCTGGCGACGCGGAGGAGGGTGTCGTAGGAGGCGCCCTGCTGAGGTTCCGTGAAGATGCGAAGGTCCATACATCCATCGTGCACCGTCGGCGTTCCGCCAACCTCGGCCGCCCCGCGCGTCCCTGTCGTCCCGGCGGCCTTGTGCGCCCCGGTCGTCCCAGCCGCACCGCGCAGCCACTGCTCGTGTTCCCTTGGCCGCTCGGGTGAATGCACGGCAACGGGGTTCTGCGGACGACCTCTCCGGTGACCCGGGAGTGAGACAGTCGTCGACTCGGGCGGAGCCGGACCTCCCGGCCCGTGCCCCGGCAGCCGGCAGACGGGCGCCGACCGCTCCGCCACCCTCCCGGAACAGGTAGGCACGGGCCCAGCAGATCACCATGACTCGCGCAGCCGTGACCCGACGGACCTCGTCTTCGCAAGCCGTCCCACCCGTCCCCGCTCCCCCGTCCACCCCATCCACCCCATCCGCCCCAGGCGATCAGCACCAGCCCCAGCAGCCCGCGCAGCGCTCCCCGCGCGCACGGCCCGGACCACCGAAGGGCCTGTTGCAGCAACCGGAAGAGCTGAAGACGGCGACGAACGACGGCCTCCAGCGCCTCGACGCCGGTCTGCGCTCTTCCCGACGCCGTTCGGCGACCAGGGGCGGAACGCCTGCCGACCCGGAAGGCCGTGGCCGACCCGTCGCTCACGACGGTCCAGCCGCCGAGTCCCGTACGACGCCGGGTCTCCGCTCCCTCTCCCGGTCCTTCTCCCGCTCCCGCTCCCGCACCGTGAGTCTTCGCAGCATGGCCCGCACCCGGTCACTCGACTCGTCCGCCGCGTCGATCGCCTCGATGCACTGCCAGTAGAGCCCTTCCTCGTCCGTGGCACAGGCGACACCGACGAGGGCGATTCCCAGCTCCCCCAGCAGACCGCCGAGGCCGGTGAGCGCCGCCCGGATGTCGGTGACCTCCGACAACTGCGCCGCCCTGAGGACACCGATCCGCTGGGCTCCGGGCCCGACCGCCC
This sequence comes from Streptomyces sp. NPDC030222, assembly GCF_055573115.1. Taxonomy (NCBI): domain Bacteria; kingdom Bacillati; phylum Actinomycetota; class Actinomycetes; order Kitasatosporales; family Streptomycetaceae; genus Streptomyces; species Streptomyces sp. NPDC030222. Next base: position 247,250 of record NZ_JBVICA010000005.1, on the reverse strand, counting down.
CTCCGCCGCGCGCGCCCACCTCGCCGAGCGCGCGGGCCTCACCCCGGAGTTCGATCGGGCCCGTGAGAGCCAGTCGGTTTCCGATCGCCTGTGCCAGGGCCTGGGCCTGCCAGGCCTCCACCACGACGTCCTCCGCGACCCTGGTGTACGCCAGAGCCTGCCGGCTGATGCCGATGAGCCGTACCGCATCCATGAGCGCCCCCGTTCATACGACTATCCCTGTACCCAATCCATTACCCAGCGTGAAGGCAAGCAGCCCGGAAAGCCAGGGGAATTCCGAAATCTGTGGACAGTCAATGCGTTGTGGAAAGCTCTCTCACTCCGGAGAGTGACGATGCAGGGGCAGTGCGTCTCATCCCGCATCCGCCCGAGCCGTAGCCCGGTCCGCCCGCGCGTACGTGGCCGGGAGGTGCTTGCACGGGAGGCCAGCCGGGAGGTCCTTGCCCGGTCAGGACTTCCCCGGCAGGTCCGGCCGCTGGTCCTGCTCCTCGTACGACCGGCCTTGGGTTCGTGGGTCCGGCCTCGGAACCGGTCGTAGGTTCGGTCGTACAACCCGTCGTGCGGTCGGCGGCGGGAGCGGTCGTGCGGCCGGTTCTGCCGTCGGCCCTCCGGCCGGGCCGCCTACGGCCGGTTCCGGTTCCGGCCTTCCGGCAGCTCCTCGGACGGCTTTCGGTCCCGACCCCCCGGCGGCTCCTCGGACGGCTCCCCCCGCCGGTCACCCGGACGGTCTTCCAGCCGGCCACTCGGACGGTCCTCGTACCGGCCGCCGTCCGCCCGTTCCTCCGGCGCCGGCCGCTCACGCTCCCCCGGTACGGGGAAGCGCAGTTCGTTCCGGTCGATCTTGGCCGACAGCGCGGCGAGCACGTCCACACCCACCGCCTCGGAGAACTGGAGCAGATAGGCGAGCACATCGGCGACCTCGTCGGTGACCCGGTCTGCCGTCCCCGGGTCCTCCATGACCCGCGCCGACTCCTCGGGGGTCAGCCACTGGAAGATCTCCAGGAGTTCGGACGCCTCCACGCTCAGCGCGGCGGCGAGGTTCTTCGGCGTGTGGTACGGCTCCCAGCGTCGGGCCGCGGCGAACGCGACCAGTCTGCGCTGGAGTTCCGGAAGGTCGAAAGCGCGGTCTGTCACGGCACCAGGTCTACCACCGTGACGCCGTCCGTCTCCCGGGCCGCGTCGGCGTCCGCGACCGAGCCGACCAGCCTGATGTGCCCCCGCGCACACATCGCCGCGGCGAGTGCCACCAGCTCCCGGGCCTGCCTCCGGTCGAGACACCGGTCCAGACCGTCGGCGAGGACCGTGAGGGTCTGCCGGGCGGCCGGCACCTCGGCGACCTGGTCCACCGCCAGCACACCCGGACCGGTCAGCAGCACCAGCGCCAGCCCCAGATACCTCAACTCGCCGTCACCGAGCCGCTCCAGCGGGGTCGCGCCGTGTGCACCCCGCCCCAGCACGGCCCGTACCCTCCCGTCGGGAAGGTCCTCGGCGGTGAGCTCGTTCACCGGCCCCGCGCAGCCGGATCGGGCCGCGGACACCAGCACCGCGTGCCGGCGGGCGCATTCGTGACGGGTGCGCCGCAGCACCTCGGCGAGGTTGTCGCAGCCACGCAGCAGTTTTCCTTCGCCGACCGCCACGGGCCCGCGCATCCGGTGCGGCTGCGGGTCGCACGCGAAGACCGAGCGCAGCGCCACGACCACCTGCTCTGCCGCGGCCAGCACCTGGAGCTGGCCCTCCGTAGTGCCCGCGACCCGCAGCGGCAGCAGCGCCGTCGCGAGGCGGTCGCCGGGCAGTGGGGCCCGGGTCACCCGCACGGCACCGGCGGTGTGCCAGGCGGCCTCGACGGTGGAGCGGCGCGGATCGCGCAGGGCCGTGCTGAGTAATGTGCGGTCCTCGCAGGTCAGCCGCTCGCCGACGATGCGGAGTTCGGGTTCGGCCTGGACCGCGACGTCGAGCTGCACGGGTCCGGCCGGCCCGTCGACGGTGCAGCCGATGCGGAAGCCGCGCCGGCCCTGGGCGTCCGGTCCCGACTGTTCGGGAACGCAGGCGGCGGGGTCCGGGAACACCTCACCGAGGGCCTCGCCCGAGCCGAGGCGGGCCAGCGCCTCGTACGCCCGGAGGACGTTCGACTTACCGCTGCCGCTCGGCCCGGCGAACAGGGTCAGCGGGCCGAGCGTGCAGACGAGGCCCCGGTGCAAGGCGAAGGCGGAGAGACGCAGTTCGGTGACGGTGGGGCGGATGGTTCCGCTGTGCTTGGTGGGTGCAGGCATGGCCGGACGGTATGCAGCCGCCGACGCGCGGAACCGTTCCGCCCCTTGACCTTCCTACGATCGGGGGACGGCCTCCGCGGCCGCTCCTTCGACTGCCGTTCCGACCGGCGCGAGCAGGAAGACATTGCGGTCGACACGGTGCATGCCGCTGCCGAGGCCGAAGACCACTCCGCTGCTGAAGTCCAGGATCCGCTTGGCGACTTCGGTCTCCGCGCTGGTCAGATCGAGCAGCACGGGGATCTGCGCCATCAGGTGCTCGGCGACTTCACGGGCGTCGGCGAAGACCTGCACTCGCAGGACGACCATGCGGCGCTGCTCGGCGCGTTGCCCGTACTCCTGGGGTGCGGCGCGGTGGTCGACCCTGGAGGGCCACTCGTCGCGGCCGCGCAACGGCAGGACCTGGGCGAGGCCCTCCCACTGTTCGTCGGTGACGTCGTACCGGTCGTGCCGGACGTACCTGCTCAACGCTCCACCCCGTCCCGGGCCCCGGGAGCCCGTCGCTATCTGCATACCGCAATTCTTGCGCTCGTCACCCGTTCAGCCGATCAGCGACACGGGTGACGGGCGTGCTCGTTCGCGGACAGTTCAGGGATCGCCCCGCTCCCCGCGACGCCTCCGGCGGGAAGCCTTCCCATCGGAGCCGCATTGAGAATAAACGGCAGGTCAAATGGCTGATCACGGGACGACGACGACTCCCGTCGCCGCCTCCGGGCCGAGTCCGGCCGGGTCTGGCCTGGAGCGTGGAGCCGACAGGAACGGACGGGCACCAGGCCTGCCCGACTCGGGACATCCGGGCTCTCGCCGACGCGCTGGGCCAAGTCGGCTTCCTCATCCAGCCGTGCTTCGATCAACCTCACCAGACCAAGACCACGAAGCCGGTCCAACGACACGCTGCATGGCCCCCTTTGTGGTGCCGGCGTCACCCACGACGCACGCCGCGCCACGTCACCGAACCACCGCAGTCGAACAGGGGAACGCCCGCCGGTAGTCGCTCGGCGACACCCCGACCTGCTTGAGGAAGTGGTGCCGGAGGTTGTTCGCCGTGCCGAGGCCGCTCAGCTCCCCGACCTTCCCGACCGGGAGGTCCGTGGATTCCAGCAGCATCCGGGCCCGTCCCAGCCGCTGCTCGAGGAGCCAACGAAGGGGGGTCGTCCCCGTGGCGGCCTGAATGCGTCGGTAGAACGTCCGCGGACTCATCGCCGCCCGCCCTGCCAGCTCGTCGATCGTCAGCGGCTGGTCCAGGTGGGCGCGGGCCCATTCCAGTACCGGCGCTAGTCCCTGGTCGTCGGTCTCCGGTACGGACAGGTCGATGAACTGTGCCTGGCCGCCGGGTCGGTGCGCGGGGACGACCATCCGGCGGGCCAGCTGGTTGGCGACGTGCGCACCGAGGTCGCGCCGCACCAGATGCAGGCACAGGTCGAGACCGGCGGTGAGCCCGGCGCTGGTTAGCACGTCGCCGTCGTCCACGTAGAGCACGGAGTCGTCGACATGGACCTTCGGGTACCGCTCGGCCAGTTGCGCGGTGTGCATCCAATGCGCCGTGGCGCGGCGTCCGTCGAGCAGCCCGGCCTCGGCGAGTGCGAAGGCGCCGGTGCACAGGGAGACCATGCGGGCACCCGCGTCGTAGGCGCCGCGCAGGGCGGTGATCAGGTCCTGGGGCAGCGGTGCGCCCTCGTCCACACACGAGTCGGGCACGGAGGGCACGATCACCGTGTCGGCGTCGGCGAGGCCTTCGAGCCCGTGGCTCGTCCGCAGTGAGAGGCCCGTTCCCGGCACCGCGCCGTCCTGCGCACGGTCTTCGGTGCTGCACAGACGCAACTCGTACCAGGGGTCGGCCAGGTCGGACTGCTGCTTGCCGAAGACGGTGCACGGAATGCTCAACTCATAGAGGTCCCAAGAGGGGACGGCCATTTCCTCGGTCACGACGACTGCGACAGATCCGGCACCCATGCTCCCGAATGGTATGGCAGGAATTTGGTGGCAGCCGTCACCGGTGTCACTGTCCTCGTTCGCCGTGCGCTGCGAGCGTGGTCGGTACGAGATCGACCAACACGTACTGATCCAAAAGGAGTTATGACATGAATGACGACCGACAGGCCGTTACCGTCATGGGGCTGGGCTCGATGGGCTCGGCGCTTGCCGCCGCCCTGCTGGACAGTGGCCATCCGCTCACCGTGTGGAACCGCTCGGTCTCCAAGGCGCAGCCACTGGTCGACCGCGGTGCCCGGCTGGCCGCGACACCCGGGGAGGCGATTTCGGCGAGCCCGCTCGTCGTCGCCTGTGTGCTCGACTACGAGGCCCTGCACTCCGTCCTCGACCCCGTCGCCGGCGCTCTCGCGGGGAAGGCCCTGGTCAACCTCACTTCCGGCTCGCCGGAGCAGGCCCACGAGGCCGTCACCTGGGCCCGGTCCCACGGTATCGACTACCTCGACGGCGCGATCATGACCACCCCGCCCGGCGTGGGGAGCCCCGAGATGATGTTCCTCTACAGCGGCTCGCCCGCCGTGTTCGAAACCCACCGTCCGACGCTGGCGGCCCTGGGCGACCCCCTGTACCTGGGCTCCGACCCCGGCCTGGCCTCCTTGTACGACGCGGCGCTCCTCGGCTTGATGTGGTCGACCATGACCGGTTGGCTGCACGGTGTCGCGGTGGTCGGTGCGGACAAGACGCCGGCCACGGACTTCACCCCCGTCGCGGTCCGCTGGCTGACGGCGGTGGCCGGGTTCCTGACCACCTATGCACCCCAAGTGGACGCCGGTCGCTACCCGGGAGACGACGCAACCGTCGACGTGCAGATCGCTGCCATCGACCACCTCATACACGCCGCGGCACTCCGGGGCGTCGACAACGCTCTGCCCGAGCTGCTGAGGACCGCGATGCAGCGGGCGAAGGCCGCCGGCCACGGCTCCGACAGTTACGCGAGTCTGATCGAGGTGCTGAGGAAGCCGACGCAGGGCACGTGACCGCGACGCCGGCAGCCGCCAGTAGCCAGCCGCCGGTCGCCAGCCGCCGGTCGCCAGCCGCCGGTCGCCGGTCGCCAGCCGCCGGTCGCCAGCTGCCGGTCGCCGGTGAGCTCCGCCGGTCGCCGGTCGCCGGTGAGCCTTCCGCCGGCGCCGCGTCGGATGGGGGCGGCCGCCGGCGGGGCGGGGAAGCCCGTGAACGGGTCGCTTCGGTCGTTATCAGACGTCTATTGACGGTGAGGTTAGCTTTACCTTATCCATAGATTTGTTGACGGGCCCTCCCTGGTGCCCCATGTCAGGAAGGCACCCACCCATGCCACGCCTCTCCGCCCGAAGGTTCGCGGCTCCGTTGCTCGTGCTCGGTCTGCTCGTGCCCGCGCTCGCGGCCTGCAGCGAAGAGCCCGCCGATCTGGTGATCTACTCCGGTCGCAACGAGGCCCTGGTCAAGCCGCTCCTCGAGAAGCTGGAGAAGCACCTGGGCGCCGAGGTGGAGGTGCGCTACGGCGACAGCGCCGAGCTCGCGGCGCAGATACTCGAAGAGGGCGACAAGCCCGAGGCCGGGATGTTCTTCTCGCAGGACGCCGGAGCCCTCGGCGCGCTGTCGAAGGAAGGCCGGCTGACCGCGCTCCCCAAGGCGACGCTCGACAAGGTCGACGCCGCCCACCGGAGTTCGGCCGGGGACTGGGTCGGCGTCTCGGGCCGGGTCCGCGTCCTCGCGTACCACCCGGGCAAGGTGCCCACCCCGCCGAACAGCGTCCACGACCTGGTCAAGCCCGAATGGAAGGGCAAGATCGGCTTCGCCCCCAACAACGCGTCCTTCCAGGCATTCGTCACCGGCATGCGGATCCTGGAGGGCGACGACGCCACCCGCACGTGGCTGAAGGGCCTCAAGGCCAACTCCCCCAAGGCGTTCGAGAAGAACACCGACGTTCTTCAGGCCGTGGACAAGGGCGAGGTCTCCCTGGGCCTGATCAACCATTACTACTGGTACGAGAAGGCCGCCGAGGAAGGCACCGACAAGCTCACGTCGAAGATCCACTTCCTTCCGAACGGCGACCCCGGCGGTCTCGTCAACGTCGCCGGAGTCGGCCTGCTCAAGGGCAGCGCCGGCAAGCAGGCCGACTACGCGCAGAAGGCCGCCGACTTCCTGCTGTCGAAGGAGGCACAGACCTACTTCGCCGAGGAGACCAAGGAATACCCCCTGGCCGACGGAGTCTCACCCGCCAAGGGCGTGCCCTCGCTCGACTCGCTCCAGGCCCCGAAGATCGACCTGGGCAAGCTGGACTCGCTCAAGCAGACACTGGCCATGCTGCAGGAAACCGGTCTGGTCTGATCGGGCCGGAATGACTGCATCACAACACGACACGGTCCGTCCGGCGGGCGCCCCCGCGCCCGCCGGACGGCGGCCCGCGGGACGCGGGCTCCCCTGGGCCCTGGCCCTTCCCGCCGCGGTGGCCGCGGTCTTCGCGCTTCTCCCCCTCGGATACCTGGCGGTCCGCGCCCTCGAACGGGGACCGGCCTACGCCTGGGGCATCATCACCGCCGAGCGCAGCGCGGTACTGCTCCTGCGCAGTGTCGGTCTCGCCGCGGTCGTCGTCTCGGCCTGTCTCGTCATCGGCGTCTCCCTGGCCTGGCTGACCACCCGGACGAGTCTGCCGGGCGCCCGGGCCTGGGCGGTGCTGGTGACCCTGCCGCTCGCCGTGCCCAGCTATGTCGCGGCCTTCGCCTGGCTCTCCGCGTTCCCCGGGCTGGCCGGGTTCGCCGGGTCCGCGCTGTCCCTGACCCTGGTGAGCTTCCCCTACGTGCACCTTCCGGTCGCCGCCGCACTGCGCGGCACCGACCCCGCCCAGGAGGAAGCGGCCAGGTCCCTCGGGCTCGGACCGGTGCAGACCTTCCGCCGCGTGACGCTCCCCCAGCTGCGGCCGGCCGCGGCCGGCGGCGCGGTGCTGGTCGCGCTGTACGTGTTCTCCGACTTCGGCGCGGTCTCGCTGATGCGGTACGACACCTTCACCCGTGGCATCTACACCTCCTACCGGGCCAGTTTCGACCGCACCCCGGCCGCCGCGCTCAGCGTCGTCCTGGTCCTGGTGACCGTGGCCCTGGTCGCCGCCGAGGCACGCACCCGCGGCCGCGCCCGGTACGCGCGCACCGGCACGGGGACGGCCCGCCCCGCGGCCACCGCCACCCTGGGCCGGGCCCGAGTGCCCGCGCTGGCCTGGTGCGGGACGGTCACGGTCGCCGCCGTCGCCTTCCCACTGGGGATCCTCGGCTACTGGCTCGCCGTCGGCAATTCCGCCACGTGGGACCCGAGCGGGCTGGCCGGGGCCACCTCGACCACACTGGGTGTGGCCGCCGCGGGCGCCGCCCTCACCAGCGTCCTCGCACTGCCCGTCGGAGTGATCGCCGCCCGGTACCGGGGGCGCACCGCCCACCTGCTGGAGCAGTCCGCCTACGCGGGCCACGCCCTGCCCGGCATCACCGTCGCCCTCTCCCTGGTGTTCTTCGCGGTGCGCTACGCCCACCCGCTCTACCAGGAACTCCCGCTGCTGGTCTGTGCGTACGCGGTGCTCTTCCTGCCGGTGGCGGTGGCCGCCACCCGCGCCGCGGTACTCCAGTCCCCGCCCGCGCTGGAGGAGGTCGCCCGCTCCCTCGGCCGCGGCCCGTGGCGGGTGCTGCGCGAGGTGACCGTGCCGCTGGCCGCCCCGGGAGTCGCCGCCGGGGCCGCCCTGACCTTCGTGGTCTGCATGAAGGAACTGCCCGCCACCCTGCTGCTGCGGCCGACCGGTATGGACACCCTCGCCACCCGCCTGTGGACGGAGACCGGCAGCGGATCGTTCGCCGCCGCAGCCCCGTACGCGGCCGTGCTGATCCTGCTGGCCGCCGTCCCCTCCTACCTCCTCGGGAGGCACCGCACATGACCGAACTCCGCATCGAGGGCCTGACCAAGACGTACGGCGGTCCGGGCGGGCCGTCCGTGCTCGACGGGCTCGACCTCACCGTCCCCGCCGGCTCCCTGGCGGCCGTGCTCGGACCGTCCGGCTGCGGCAAGACCACACTGCTGCGGATCGTCGCCGGATTCCTGCGGCCCGACTCGGGCACGGTCACGGTCGGCGGGCAGACGCTCTGCGGCCCCGGGGTGCACATGCCGCCCGAGCGGCGCCGGGTCGGCATCGTCCCCCAGGAGGGCGCGCTCTTCCCGCACTTGAGCGTGGCACGGAACATCGCGTTCGGCCTGACCGACCTCGACCGGACCGAACGCGGCCGTCGTACGGACGAGATGCTCGAGCTCGTCGGACTGTCCGGCTACGGGGACCGGATGCCGCACGAACTGTCCGGCGGCCAGCAGCAGCGCATCGCCCTGGCCCGCGCCCTCGCCCCACGGCCCCGGCTCGTCCTCCTCGACGAACCGTTCAACGCCCTCGACAGTGCGCTGCGCACGGGAGTACGGGCGGACGTACGGGCCGCACTCCAGGCCGGCGGCGCTACGGCCGTACTGGTCACCCACGACCAGCAGGAGGCACTGTCCACCGCGGACGTCGTCGCGGTCGTCCGCGACGGCCGGGTGGCGCAGTGCGACACTCCCCAGGAGCTCTACCGCCGCCCCGCCGACCCGTGGGTCGCCGGATTCGTCGGCGACGCGGTCCTGCTGCCCGGCACCGTGGACGGCGGATCGGCCGCCACGCCCCTGGGCCCGGTCCCGGTGGCCGGCCCCGCGGCGGCCGGGCGCTCGGGCACGGTCCTGCTGCGCCCGGAGCAGCTGCGTCTCACCGGCAGTTCCACCAACGGGTCCGCGGCCCGCGGCACGGTGCTGAACGTGTGCTTCTACGGGCACGACACGATGGTCACGGTCGCCGTCGACGGCGTCGAGAAGCCGGTCGACGTCCGCGTCGCCGGCCCCGTCACCCTCCGGCCCGGCGAGCAGACGGGCCTCGGCGTCACGGGCGAGGCAACGGTCCACGTCTGAGGGCACCAGGTAGCGGCTCGGTGGCTTCCGGCCCGTAGGGCCGACACCCGCCCGTGGGACGTGCCCCGGGGCGGGACAGGCGTCAAGGCGTGAGGTAGGAGTGGAAGACCCCGTCCGGGTCGTAGCGCGCCCGGAGGGTCCGCAGTCGCTGCCAGTCGCCGGGGGTGAAGGACCGCTCGGCGCGGGTGGGGTGGGCGGTGAGGTCGGCCTCGGCGATGTAGTGGCCCGTGCCCAGGGGTGCCACGGCGTCCATCGCCCCGCGCAGCCAGCGCATGTTGGCGTCGTCCGCCGCGGGGTCGTCCCACACGGCGCAAGGGACGACGTAGCTGTCGCCGAGCACCGAGAACGCCATGTCGCGCAGCAGGTCCTCGTCGTGCGACGCGGGTGCGAAGGGGGCGAGGACGAGGGAGCCGGCGGAGGGTGCTCCGGCGACGACGTCACTCAGCCGGGGCAGCAGTGTGGCGAAGCCCGCGTCCGACCAGAGAGTGTCGGCGCCGTACCGGTGCCCCTGGGGCCAGAGATCGGCGCACGCCTTGTAGAGGGCGTCGAAGGACGTCGGTTCATGCGCCTCGTGGAAGAGGGCACGGTCGTCGAAGGGGCAGTTCCGGAGCGGCCCGAGGAGCCGACCGGCGTGCTCCTCCGAGTCCGCGAACGCGGTGGCGGCGACCATGACCGTCTTCGGCAGGGGCCGCTCCTGCGTCATGTGCGGGGCGGCCGTGCCGAGGACGAGAGCCAGCTCCACGGTCGGCAGGAGCTGCTCGGAGGTCAGGGTGGCCCATTCCGCCACCTGCTCGACCTCCGCGAGCGGGAAGGTGTACGTGGTCGACGCCATCGCCCCGGGCATCCGTTGCAGACGCAGCCGGAAGGCGGTGACGACGGCGAAGAAGCCCGGACCCGCTCCGCGAGCCGCCCAGAACAGATCCGGGTGCTCGCGCTCGTTGCAGCGGACCACCTCGCCGTCCGCGGTCACCGCCTCCACTTCGTAGACACTCCGGCAAGCCGGCCCCATGGCACCGGAGTTCCACCCGAGGCCACCGCTGAGGAGGTACCCGCCTACGGCGACCGACCCGCAGTGCCCCGTCGGGAAGGCCAGGCCACGTGCGGCGAACGCCGGAGCGAGGTCCCCGCCGGTGACGGCTGGTTGCACGCTCGCCGTCGCCGACGAGGCGTCGATGTCGAACCGCCGCAGCCGGGAGAGGTCGAGGAGCATGCCGTCGGAGCGTACGGACGACCCGGACCAGTCGTGGCCGCCCGACCGGACGGCGACCCGGAGTCCACGGGCACGCGCCAGCGCCAAGGCTTCCGGGACGTCCCGCTCCGAGGCCACCTGAACGATCATCTCCGGGAATCGCTCGGGCTTGAGCCCGTTCCACACCATGCGCGCCCGGACGGCTTCGTAGTCGGCGTCGCCCCGCTGCACGACGGTCCCTTCCAGACCTGTGGCCTGCCCTTGTTCGCTCATCACGGCTCCTGGACTTGCACCGGCTGCGGCAGCGGATGAAGCTGAGGATCCGGAGGGGTGCGGGAAACGCCGCGATTCGAAATGCGCAGTACAGGCGGAGGCATCCCTATTTTACCGGCTGCCTGGGAGGCGCGCGGCCCGGAGACGGGCGCGCGGCCCGGGGGCGAGCGTGCGGCTCGTGGCGACTGTGGGAAGGGGCAAGGGCCAGTAGTGCACGGCCACGACGGCCGCCGCCACCCGCGGGGCGCTGCCGCTGCCTCACCGCCTCTCGAACGGAGACGTCGACCATGCCCGACAGCACGTACACGCCCGGCACGCCCGTCCTGGAGCCCGCGGCCGCCGAGTTCGCGGCCGCCACGGCCAGTCCGCCCTATCTGTTCGAAATCCCCCCGGCGGAAGGCCGCAAGGCCGTCGACGAGGTGCAGTCCGGCGACATCGACAAACCTGCCGTGGACGAGGAGTGGATCAGCATCGGCGGCGGGCCGACCGGCTCGGTGCGTGCGCGGATCGTCAGGCCGGCCGGAGTCACCGGCCCGCTGCCCGTGGTTGTCTACCTCCACGGGGCGGGCTGGGTGTTCGGCAACGCGCACACCCACGACCGGCTGGTGCGCGAGCTCGCCGTCGGGGTCCGGGCCGCCGTCGTCTTCCCCGAGTACGACCGCTCGCCCGAGCACCGTTACCCGGTGGCCCTGGAGCAGAGTTACACCGTGGCCCGATGGGTCGTCACCGACGGGGCCGACAGGGATCTGGACGCCTCAAGGGTCGCGGTCGCCGGGGACTCGGTCGGCGGCAACATGGCAGCGGCGCTGACGTTGCTGGCGAAGGAGCGCGGCGATCTGCCGCTCGTCCAGCAGGTGCTGTTCTACCCGGTCACCGACGCCGCGTTCGACACGGGCTCGTACCACCGGTTCGCCGAGGGGTACTTCCTGCGCCGCGACGGCATGCAGTGGTTCTGGGACCAGTACACCACCGACGAGGCGGACCGCGCGAAGATCACCGCCTCGCCCCTGCGCGCCACGACCGAGCAGCTCGGCGGGCTTCCCCCGGCCCTCGTCATCACGGCCGAGGCGGACGTGCTGCGCGACGAGGGCGAGGCGTACGCGAACAAGCTCCGCGCCGCCGGAGTGCCCGTGGTGGCCACCCGCTACCAGGGCATCATCCACGACTTCGTCATGCTCGACGCCCTGCGCGGCACGAACGCGGCACAGGCCGCCATCGACCAGGCCACACACGTCCTGCGCCAGGCCCTGCGCGGATCGTGAGTCCGGCGGGCCGCCGCGGCCGCCGGACCACGGGTCCGCGCCGCGGCACGGCCCGTAACGAGCACCGCTGCTGCTGCGGCCGGGCTGCACCAGCCTTGTCCGGCCGGGCGGGAGCAGGCCCGTTCAGTGGCCTTCCGCACCACGGTGGCCGCCCTCGCCCCGGCACCAGGTCCGGTACGCGTCGACCGCCGTGGGCAGCGTGGGGAAGATCCGGTCCTCGCCCACGCTCCCCGTGAGCCCGTACGCGTCCAGCTCGACACGCAGATCCTGCTTGACCCGCGCCATGGCGAACTCGACCCCGCGGCCCTCCAGTTCCCTGCGCACTTCGTCCAGCGCGTCCAGTCCGGTGATGTCGACCTCCACGTTCGCCTCGGCGTTGAGGACGAACCACCGGACCGGGCTCTCCTGCTCGTCCACCGCCGCCAGGGCACGGCGCCGGAAGTCCTCCGCGTTGGCGAAGAACAGCGGGGAGTCGTAGCGGTAGACCACCAGCCCCGGGACGACCTCGGCCTGCGGGTAGTCGTCGACGTCGTGCATGCCCGCCATGCCGGGGACCAGCCCCTGCACGGCGTCGTGCGGGCGCGCCACCCTGGTCAGCAGCTCGGTGATCGACAGACCCACGGCCACCAGCACTCCGTAGAGGATGTCGAGGACCAGCACTCCGAGCAGGCAGCCGAGCGCCAGCAGGAACTCCCGCATCCGGAACGCCGCCAGCCGCCGGAACCCCGCCAGGTCGAGCAGCTTGACGGCGGCGTAGACGACCAGCGCGCCCAGCACGGCCGTGGGGGTGCTCACGAGCAGCTGACTGAGGAAGAGCAGCACGGCCACCACGCCGACCCCCGCAGCCAGCGCGTACAGCTGGGTACGCGCGCCCGCCGACTGCGCGAGTGCGGTACGGCTGGCGCTGCTGCTCACCGGGAACCCCTGGAGGGCGCCGGCACCGAGGTTGGCGGTGCCCAGGGCCAGCAGCTCCTGGTTGGCGTCCGGGCGCGGCCCGCCTTCGGTGGCGAAGGCGCGCGCGGTGAGGATGAAGTCGGTGTAGCCGACGAGCAGGACGCCGACGGCGGGCAGCAGCAGCCCCTGGAGGTCGGCGAGGGGTGGCAGCTCGGGGCGGGGCAGCCCGGCCGGGATCTCCCCGATCACCGGCAGGCCGCGGTCCTGGAGGTCGAACACCACTACCGCCACCGTGCCGAGGACGACGGCCAGGAGCGGACCGGGCACGCTCCGGGGCAGACGCGCCGCCACGAAGAGGAAGGCCAGGGTCGCGGCACTGAAGACCACCGTCGTCGGATCGGCCTCGGTCAGGTTCCCCAGGAAGGACACCAGCTGCGGGAAGAACCCCGATCCCTCGGTCGGGACGCCCGTGAGCTTGGTCAGCTGGTCGACGATCATGATGAACGCGACACCGGCCATGTAGCCGATCAGTACGGGCCGCGACAGCAGGTCGGCTACGAAACCGAGCCGTGCCGCCCACGCCACGAGGCAGATCAGCCCGACCGCGAGGGCGAGCGCGGAGGACAGGACGGCGTACCGGGCGGGATCACCCGCGGCAAGCGGCGCCACGGCGGTGGCGGTCATCAGCGCGGTCGTCGACTCCGGTCCGACCGACAGCAGCCGTGACGACCCGAAGACGGCGTACATCGCGATCGCGGGCAGGATCGCCCACAGTCCCACGACCGGCTGCAGTCCGGCGACGCTCGCGTACGCCATCACCTGCGGTACGAGGTAGGCCACGACGGTGACCCCGGCCACCAGGTCCCCGCGCAGCCAGTCGCGCCGGTAGCCCCTGAGCACGGCGACGCCGGGCACACGGGGTACGACCCGCCGCCACCCGTCGCCGGACCCACCGCTGTGCTCGGACATGGCGTTCACCGGACCGTGGCACCGGACCCGGACTCGGACTCGGCAACGGCCCCGGCACCGGCACCGGCACGGGCACCGGACCTGCGGGCCACGAACTTGCCCAGCTCCCAAAGGAACAGGAGAGCGACGGCGGCCAGCAGTGCCCAGCCGAACTGCTGGAGGTTGATCTCCGTGGTGCCGAGTACGCGGCGGAACCCGTCCATCTGGGTCACCAGCACCGCGAGCACGAACTGGCTCAGCGCGACCCGGTTCATCTGCTTGCTGTCGAACGTGCTCGTGCTCAGCACCGATTCCGTCTCGCTGCGGCACTCGAACGCGGCCACGATCAGGCAGAGCGCGAAGGCGGTGAACGCGATGGAACGGCCGATCTCCGCGCTGTCGAAGCGCGCCTCGCCCAGTTGGATCAGTCCGAGCAGGATGACCGTGATCGCCAGTCCGCTGAGGCCGACCGTGACCATCACGGGGCGGGTCAGGACCGACTCCCCTCGGGGACGCGGCCTGCGCCCCATGAGCCCGGGGCTCTCCTGGTCGAAGCCGAGCGCGAAGCCGAACGAGGCGTTGACCACGAAGTGGATCCACAGGACCTGCGGCGGGGTGAAGGGCTCGCCGGCCGCGATGTTGAAGACGGTGGCCCCGAGGAAGGTCAGGACGAAGGCGACCAGCAGCAGGAGCACGAACCGGATGTACTTGGTGAGGTTGTCGTAGATCTTCCGGCCCTGCTCCACGGCGTAGACGATGCTGGCGAAGTTGTCGTCGGACAGGATCATGCGGCCGGCGTTCTTGGCCACGTCCGTGCCGCTGCCCATGGCGATGCCGATGTCGGCGGACTTGATGGCGGGCGCGTCGTTGACGCCGTCGCCGGTCATCGCCACGACGTTGCCCTTCTTCTTCAGCGTGGCGGCGAGCAGCACCTTGTGCTCCGGCGCGACCCGTCCGACCACTCCGATGTCGTCGATACGGGCGAGCCGCTCGTGCTCCGGGAGCGCGGCGAAGTCGGCGCCGAGGACGGCCTCGCCCGGGATGCCCAGCTGCCGGGCGATCGCGGCGCCGGTGGTGACGTCGTCCCCGGTCACCATGCGGACCCGGATGTGGGCCTGCTGGGCGCTCGCCACAGCGGCCCGGGACTCCTCACGCGGCGGATCCACCATGCCGACCAGACTGGTCATCCGCAGGTCGGTGACCAGGGCGAGCAGGTCGCCCTCCGGGTCGAAGCAGGACGGGTCCAGATCCCGGATCGCGGCGGCCATCACCCGGCGCCCCTCACCGCCCATCCGCTCGATCTGCTCCTCCGCGCGCCGCTCCAGCTCGGCGTCCCACGGGACGGCCGTGCCCGCGGACAGGGCGGTGGTGGCCCGGGCCATCACGGCCGGAGCGGCGCCTTTGACGAAGCACCGCACCACCGGCCGTCCCGAGGCGTCGGCAGCCGAGGTGAAGGCGGCCATCAACTTGTAGTCCGGGTCGAACGGCAGCGTGGCGAGCCGGGGGAACCGCTGCCGGGTGGCCTCGATGTCCAGGCCCGCCTTGTGGCCCAGCACCAGCAGCGCGCCTTCGGTGGGATCGCCCACCACCTTGCCGTCCGCCAGCCGGGCGTCGCTGGCGACCACGTACGGCAGGATCGCGTCCTCGATCCCGGCTGACGAGCCCGCGGCGTGGTGGACCTTCCCTTCGAGGGAGTAGCCGGTGCCCGAGACGGTGTACCGGTCGGTGGGGCTCAGCACTTCGACGGCGGTCATCTGGTTCATCGTCAGGGTGCCGGTCTTGTCCGAGTTGATCGCCGAGGTGAAGGCCAGGGTCTCGACCGACGGCAGTTCCTTCACGATGGCGTTGCGCTTCGCCAGGTTGAGGCTGCCGACCGAGAGGATCGCCTGGGTGACCGTGGGCAGTGCCTCCGGGATGGCGGCGATGGCGAGCGAGACCGCGCTGACGAAGAGTGCGTCCCAGGCCTGGCCTCGGGTGCGGCCCAGGGCGAACATCACGATCATGGTCAGGCCGGCTGCCGCCGTGATCCACAGTGTCAGGGTGTTGAGCTCCCTGGTGAGCGGTGGCTCCTCCTTCTCGGTGGCGGCCAGCATCCCGGAGATCTTGCCGAGTTCGGTGCCGCGGCCGGTCGCGGTGATGACGAGAACACCGCTGCCATGGGTGACCGGTGTGTTCATGAACGCCATGTCGGACTGCTCCCCCGGCCCCAGCCGGGCGTCCGGCAGCGTCCCGGTGTCCTTCGCGGCGGGGACGCTCTCGCCGGTGAGCGCCGACTCGTCGATCTGCAGGGCGTGCGCCTCGACGATCCTTCCGTCCGCGGGCACCTGGTCCCCGGCGGCGATGAGCACGACATCGCCCACGACGAGCCGGTCGGCCGGGATCTCCGACTCCGTTCCGTCCCGCCGCACCCGGGCCGTCGCCTTCATCATCGATTTCAGGGCGTTCATCGCGCTCTCGGCCTTGCCCTCCTGCCGCAGACCCACGACCGCGTTGAACAGGGTCAGGACGATGAGCACGATCGCGGTACTCCACTGCCTGATGACCAGTGAGACGCCCGCGGCGATCACAAGGACGATCTGCATGTAGCTGCGGTACTGGTCGAGGAACCGCAGCCAGGTCGGCCGCGGCTTCTCCTCGGGCAGTACGTTCGGCCCGTTCGCGGCCAGGAGTCCGGCCGCCCTCGCGGCGGAGAGCCCGTCGGCGGGATCGACCCCGAACGCCGCCGCGACGTCCTGCGGAGAGCGCGCGTACCAGCGCTCCGGTGAAGGCGAAGGGGATCGTGGTTCCCCCGCAGGGGTCGGCGACACCGTCATCGTCATGCCTCCGATCGGGACCGCTCTGCGTCCGGTCCACCGGGTACTGTCCCAGGCCCACCGGATCCTGTCCTAGGTCCATCAGGCCCTCTCCTAGGAGCGCCTGGCCCTCTTCTTCCGCCGCTTCGCCCGCCGCTCGGCGGTGGAGGAGCGCTTCGGCTTCGTCTTACGGCGGGCGTGGCGCGGCTCAGCGCCGGGCCGCCCGGCGGGCCCTCCGGTGTCGTCGCCCTCGGCGGTCCGGCCGGTCCCCTCGTTCTCTCCGGCGAGCGGATGGGCGGCCGCGTAAGGATCGGCGGGGGCACCCTCGGGGGCTTCCTCCTCCAGTTCCCGCCTGACGGTCAGCAGGTCCCTGCGGGCGTCTTCGCCGGCCACGGGGTACTGGGGGTCGATCCCCATCAGCGTGTGCGCGAGAACCGCCGCCGTACAGATGCGCGCGAACCACTTCCGGTCGGCCGGCACGACGTACCAGGGCGCCCATTCCGTACTCGTGGCCGACAGCATCTCGGAGAACGCAAGCTGGTAGTCGTCCCACCGCCGTCGCTCCCGGACGTCGGAGGCGGAGAACTTCCAGTTCTTCTCGGGCAGGTCGATCCGCTTCAGGAAGCGAACGCGCTGTTCCTCGTTTGACAGGTTCAGGAAGACCTTGACCACCTTGAAGCCGTTGTCGGTGAGGTGGCGCTCCCAGTCGTTGATCTCCTGGTAGCGGCGCTCCCAGATCCCCGGCCTCCGCGCATCCGCGGGCAGCCGCTGCCGGTCGAGGAGCTCCGGGTGCACCCGCACGACGAGCACCTCCTCGTAGTGCGAGCGGTTGAAGATCGCGATGTCCCCGCGTGCGGGCAGTCTGCGGGCGTAGCGCCAGAGGAAGTCGTGGTCGAGCTCCTCGGTGGACGGCACCTTGAAACTGCTGACCTTCACTCCCTGGGGGTTCACCCCGCTCATGACATGGCGGATCGTCCCGTCCTTGCCCCCGGCGTCGAGCGCCTGGAGGCAGAGCAGCACACCGTACGTGTCCTGCGCGGCCAGCCGCTCCTGGTACTCGGCCAGCAGTGCCACACCCGTGCGCAGGAGTTCGGCGCCCTGTTCCTTCTTCAAGTGGACCTTGTAGCGGGGATCGAAGTCCTTGCCCAGGTCCACGCGCCTGCCCGGCTCGACCCGCAGCGGCTCGATGAGCTTCGCGATCCGTTCGGCCCTGATGTCCGCCATCGTCCTCGCCCTCCGCCCTTTCTCGGTCGCGGCGAACCCGCACGGCCCTGCACACGCGCCCTCGTCACGGCCCCGGTTCGGGCCCCGACTCGTGCGTCGCCTCCGCCGGTGGCGGCCGGAAGGCCTTCGGCCTCCACCACCGGCGCAGCGGGTTGCGCGCCGTGCCTCTCGTCGGGCGGCCCACCGCGCCGCGCTCTTGCGGCATTTCGGCTATCGGACCGCTCTGCATGCCGGCCGCCGCTGCCGGACCGCTCTGCATGCCGGCCGCCGCTGCCGGACCGCTCTGCACGGTGGCCGCCGCTGCCGGACCGCCGACGCGGCGCGTCGCGACGAGCATCCTCCGGACCCGGCGTTCGACCAGGATCGGGACGAAGGTCCTGATCCTCGCGTGGTTGAGTTCCCTGTAGGCCGCGCCGACCATGGCGTCGACGGCGGCCCCGTCGACCGAGGGGTGGGCGGACTTCAGACGCCCGGCGACCTGGTGGATCGCCACGAGTTCGTCCTGCCGCGCCCGTGCCCCGGCGTCCTCGGAGTCCACCGTCCGCGGAGCGGCCCGCGGGCCGGGCTCGTCCGCCGCCTCTCCGGGCGGAGGACGATCGGCGGCGGTCACGGACTCTTCGGGTGTCATGGCCGTATCCGCTCGGCTTCCGGGGCGCCGAGGCGAAGAGCGCCACGACGGACGGGGCCCTGGGACAGCAGGAGAGCGGCGTCGGCGGACAACCCGGGCGCCACCTGCTCCCGGGGCGCCAGGTCCACCACCCGGTGCGCGAATGTCACAGATTGCATGGCCCCTGGCCTCCAGACCCGACGATCCCGGGGCAGCCGTCGACGGGCGGCAAGCCCGCGCTGCCATTCTCCGGCCGAGCGGCCAAGATCGCCCGCCGGGTGCCGGCCCTACCGGAGTGTCCCGGGGCCCTCTCCAGGTCGTGCCACGCCGCGGACCCCCGGCTCGGGGTACTGGTGGCAGAGCCGGGTCACAGGGGTCCGTCCACATCCGCGGCGCACAGGCCCGCGCCCCGCGGGCCGTCGGGAAAGCCTCGCCGGGGTGCACGCGCCGCCGCGCGACCGCGGCCGACGGGCAGCGTCACGAACCTCACTGGCCCGCGGTCCGACGCGTCTTGCGGGGCTGGTGGCCGAAACGAGCCGGGACCGGGTCCGTGCCGCCGCCGGTCCTCACGGCTTCCCTGCGGGAGCCACGGGAAAGGCGCATCCCCGCGAGAGCCACGAGAACTGCAAGGGCCATCGGAACCGTCCCCGTCGAAGGTGATTCGCAGACGTGACCGTATCCTGTGGCGTTGGCGGCTGACTGCTTGCGCAGGGCAGCGGCCGTCGACCGCGCTTCGAGCGCAGGCGGCCCCTTCGGGTGAGAGGGTCGCCGAGTTGCCGAGCCACGTCCGCAACCGGCGTGTACTCCTGAGGTGTCCGTATCGGCAGCCGGGTGCCACCACGCCGGCCGTGCGGTTGGTCAGCCGGGTCTCGACTCGGCGGATACCGGTGCGGTGCGTCCGCGGCAGAACTGCCCCCTCTATCTGGAGCTTCTCGACAATGCGCAACCGGGTTCATCCCCACAGGTCTGCTGCGGCGCTGCTGGCGTCGGCAACCCTCGTCTCGTTCCTCGCCACCGCCTGCTCGGGCGGTGGCGGTGCCGAGGAGACACCGTCCTCGTCCGGGGCTGCGTCGACCGCGCCCGACGCGCCTTCGGGCAAGGGGGCCGGGGGACCGTCCAAGGTGACGCCTCCCCCCGCGCACGCGGGCTTCGACTATCAGCTCGGCGGTCCCTATACGCCTCCGGCCGGGGTGTCCGTCGTGGCCCGTGACCACACGGCGCCGCCCGCGCCGGGGGTCTACAACATCTGCTACGTCAACGCCTTCCAGGCCCAGCCGGGCGCGGAGAAGGAGTGGGATGCCGATCTGCTGCTCCGTGACAAGGACGGCGACGTCGTCATGGACAAGGACTGGGGCGAGGCGATTCTCGACATCCACACAGCCGCCAAGCGCAAGCGGATCGCGCAGAGGGTGAACGCCTGGATCGACGACTGCGCGGCCAAGGGCTACAAGGCCGTCGAACCGGACAACTACGACAGCTACACACGCGTACCCGACGGGCTGCTGACCGCGGACGACGCCAAGGCGTTCCTCTCCCATCTCTCCGCCCACGCACACGGGAGGGGCCTGGCCATCGCCCAGAAGAACACCGCGGAGCTCGCCCCGGCGCGCGAGGAGGCCGGCGTCGACTTCGCCGTGGTGGAGGAGTGCGGCCAGTACGACGAGTGCGGCGAATACACCGCGGCGTTCGGCACCGACGTGATCGTGATCGAGTACACCGAGCGTGGCCTGAAGCAGGCGTGCCGGGGCTGGGGCGACAAGCTCAGCATCGTCCGCCGGGACCGGGACGTCGTGCCCGCGGGCAGCCCGGGCCATCTCCGCAGCACCTGCAGCAATTCCTGACGCCCAGGTCTCATGGCGGCATCTGCACGCGGCGGAACCGCCGTCGGGTTCCTGTCACGTGGGGGACGAGAACGCACACTCCGCCCACACCGTCTTGCCCGGCCCCTCGGACCGCGGGTGCCAGCCCCAGCGGGAGGCGAGCCCTGCCACGACCAGCAGCCCGCGGCCGCCGGTGTCCTCGGCGCCAGGGGTGCACAGAGTCTCCGGCTGGGGCGGTGTCCGCTCGGTACGGGTGTCGGTGACCTCGATCCTGACCGTACGGGTGGCTTCCGTCACGTGCAGGAGCAGATGGAAGTCCCTGCCGGAGACGTGACCGTGCCGTACGGCGTTCGCGGTCAACTCGGCAACGACCAACACGATCGCCTCGTGCGGGCCGGTGCCGTACGTAACGCCCCAGGCGTCCAACCGGTGCGCGGCCAGTCTCCGGGCGAGGCGGGCGCCCCGCGGGGTGGAGGTGAAGCACATCGCGAAGGAGGGAACCCGTGGGGCGTGAGTGCTGTTCAAGTGGTCGGCCTTGCAGAGGGGTTGAGTAATACGGCTGTGGCTGCCGAGGTTGCTCGTCATACCGACAACGGTGTCGCCGGTCGCGTAGCGTGACCAGGGATGACGCACCGACGCGGCCCGTTGTACGCGCGGTGGCGGTACGAGTACGAGACGCGCGGCGTGACGGCGCCACGGGGACTGGCGTTGGGCCGGGAAGGCGGTGGCGGTGACCGAGGGTGCGGACACGGGGGCGGGGACCGTGGTGGCAGGCGACGAGAACGGCGTCGAACAGGCAGCGGCGGACACTTCAGGCCAAGGGGTGGTCACCGCGTTCGGGCAGACGTTGAAGACGCTGCGGGTGCGGGCGGGCCTGGAGCGCGATGAGTTCGGACGGCGGATCGGATACTCGGCGTCCACGGTCGCGTCGTACGAGCAGGGACGGCGGATCCCGTCGCCCAGGACCATCGAGCGGGCGGACGAGGTGCTGGGGGCGGACGGGCTGCTGACCGTGTGGAAGGAGCAGGTGGAACGGGCTCAGTATCCGGTGTTCTTCCAGGGGATGGCGAAACTGGAGAAGGAGGCCGTTGAGCTGCTCGTGTATGACGCCTTGGTGGTCAATGGCCTCCTCCAGACCGAGGAGTACATGAGGGCCCTGCTCGCCATGCGACGGCCTCCCCTGGACCAGGAAACGATCGACCAAAGAGTGACCGCGCGACTGGCCCGACAGGACATCTTCGACCGGCGCCCCACCCCATTGTTGAGTTTCGTGATGAACGAGGCGGTACTGCGGCACCGGTATGGCGGCAAAGACGTGCTGCGGGGGCAGTTGGAACATCTCCTACTGATCGGCGACAAGCGGAACGTGGAGATCCAAGTCATGCCGATCGTCAGCGAGGACAATGCAGGCGTAAACGGACCATTCACGGTCGTCACACGCAAGGACAGCAAGAAGTTCGTGTACTCCGAGGGACACGCGACCAGCACTCTGGAGACCGACCCGGAACAGACGGTTCTCGCCGCCGCCCGCTATGGGATTATCCGATCACAGGCTCTCACTCCGCGAGAGTCGCTGGAGTTCATCGAAGGATTGTTGGGATCGCTATGAACAACGCTGAGACCCCGACCGTCGCATCTGACCTCGCCTGGTTCAAGAGCAGCTACAGCGGAACCGAGGGCGGTCAGTGCGTCGAAGTAGCGGTCGGCGAGCAAGTTGTGCACATCCGGGACTCCAAGGCCGGGGCCGGACCCGTCATCCGTGTGTCGCGCCAGGCGTGGGCGGGGTTCGTCGGGGAAGCGTGAAGGTCGCAGGCGCACGAGAGCCCTGCCGCTCCTGTCGGGGCGGCAGGGCTCTCGCACACCGCTGTACGGGCAGGTAGGCGCTCGGCTTGCCGTCGCCTGCGGCCGGCGCTGCGCACACTCGTCGGTCGCACCGTCACGGCACCGGCCGGGGCGAGCGACGCCTGCCCGGGAGGAGTCCGTCGTCCGGCAGTCCCCGTCATGCGCTCCTGGCCGGTGTGGCCTCCCGAGCCGTCGGCTCGTCTGCCGCGGGAGGCTGCGCCTTGGCGTCAGCCGAGCGCCAGGGCAGCTTGCCCTGCGTCACCGCGAGCACGGCGCCCAGCACGAGCACCAGCGCCCCGGTGCCCTGGAGCCAGCCGAAGGACTCGCCCAGGAGAAGGGTGGCGCACAGTGTGTTGATGACGGGCACGTTGAACATCATGAGGGAGGCCTTTGCGGGACCCACGGTCCCGACTCCCTTGTAGTACAGGAGGTTCGCGACAGCTGCGGCACCGATCGCCAGGAATGCGGTGTTCAGCCAGACACTGGCCGGGAGGTCGCTCCACGCCACGTCGACCGCGTCGGGCGCTGCGAGGAGGCCGAGGAGCACGGCACCCGCGCAGGTCGCGTACGTTGTGGCTTTCAGCGGCTCGATGCCCGCGAGGACACGCGGTCCCGCCAGGGTGTAGGACGCCCAGCACACCGCACTGAGGAGGAAGAGGGCGTCGCCCAGGAGCCGGGACGAGCCGCCGGCCCCGCTGCCGCCGGCTCCGATGAAGAAGATGCCCGCGCCGGTGAGCCCGAGGGCCAGTCCGGTGACGCGTGCCCAGGTGGCCTTCTCCTTGCCGGTCACCAGAAGGAACGTACTCGTGAGGACGGGACTCATGACCGGGATGAGGATGCCGGCGTCCAAGGACGGGGCGAGCGACAGCCCCCAGAAGAAGAAGCCGTTGTAGGCGAAGACGCCCAGCACACCGGCCCCCGCCGCAAGCCATCCG
This sequence comes from Streptomyces sp. NPDC030222, assembly GCF_055573115.1. Lineage (NCBI taxonomy): Bacteria > Bacillati > Actinomycetota > Actinomycetes > Kitasatosporales > Streptomycetaceae > Streptomyces > Streptomyces sp. NPDC030222. The sequence continues at coordinate 224,270 of NZ_JBVICA010000005.1, read as the reverse complement.
TTGCGGGCCGGTACGCGCGCCGTACGGCTGCCGAACATCGCTACGGCCAACAGCAGGGCCAGCGCACCGCCGCCGAACCGCAGGAAGGCTCCCACGGAGTGCGGTACGTGCTCCACAACCGACTTGGAGCCGGCGAATGAGCTCCCCCAGAGCACCATCGTCACCATCAAGAGCGCATACGGATTGCTGAACCTGCTTGTCGTTCCCATACGCCGACCCTGCCCGACGGCTCCCCCCTCTGTCTTGAACGCTCGTGCGCGCGGCCACAATGGGGCCATGCGGAACGGAGACAGCTGGGTGCGGTACTGGCGGGACGAGGCCCGTCCCTTGGAGGCCATGCACGCGCACTTTCTCGATCACGTGTACGCGCCGCACAGCCACGACACCTACTCCTTCGGCATCACCGACCTGGGCGCGCAGACCTTCCGCTGTCGCGGGGCGCACCACACCAGCGGCGCCGGCATGGTGATGGCGTTCAATCCCGACGAGGTCCATGACGGCCAGGCTGCGGCAGAGCTGGGCTATCAGTACCGCATCGTGCACATCGGCCCGTCCGTGGTGCGGGAAACCCTCGGAGACGCGGCCGGTGACGGAACCGCAGGAGCGATGCCGCTGTTCGTACGCCCCGTGCTGACGGATCCGGTGCTCACGGGGGCGCTGGCCCGTCTGCACGAGGCGCTGGTTCATGGTGCCGACGACCTGGCGCGGGAGGAGCTCCTCACGGCCACCGTGCTCGCGCTCGCGGAGCGGGGCGCGACGCAGGCGCCGCGCAGGCGGACGCTGGGGGGCGAGGCGCAGCGCCGGGCCGCCCGGCGGGCCCACGCCCTGTTGAACGAGGCCTTCCTCGAACCGATGTCGGCGGACGACCTGGCAGCAGCAGCCGGCTGCAGCCGCTTCGCCCTGTACCGGGCCTTCCGCTCGGAGTTCGGCATGGCTCCGAGCGACTACCAGCGCCTTCTGAGGCTCCGTCGGGCACGGCAGCTGCTGGCCGGCGGGGTGCCACCGGCGGACGCCGCAGCATCCGCCGGTTTCTCCGACCACGCCCACTTCAACCGATGGTTCAAGCGCGCGTACGGCATCACTCCGGCGATCTACCAGCGCGCCGCATCCGCGCCCTCGGCGCGAAGGAGCCGCTGCAATTGACCGTGGACGTGATCGGGACCAAGGTCCGTGCCCTCGCCGACCGGGGGGCGCCCCGCGACCTGATCGACGTCTTCGCCGGTTCCCACCGCTGGGACATGGCCGACCTCGAAAAGACTCAGGTGGCGCTGAGCGTGACCACGTCCCCTGCCGGGCCGCCCGCGCGGACGTCGATGCGGACCCCGGTGTCCGGGTCGGTGAAGGTCTGGCCCGGCCGGTATGCCGCGAGGTCGAGCGGGGTGCAGCCGGCGGGCGGAGTCGCGGCGGGGTTGCCGTTCATGATCCGGACCGGGCCCTCGCCGGTCGGGGTCGCCGAGTCGATCCGGTAGATGAGGACGCCGCTCGAACAGGCGGAGGCGTCGTTGCGCCCGAGGCGGCGGGACTCGGCCACGTAGGCCGTGGTCTCGCCGGTGCGCAGTACGGCGATCTTGGTGCCGCCGGGGCGTTCCACCGGGGTCAGGCGTACGGTGCGGCGTCCTGGTCCGGAGAGGCAGGCGACCTGGCGGTCGCGGATCCAGCCCAGTTTCCACGAGTGCCAGCCGAGGAACTGCGGGGCAGCGCCCGCGATGTTGCCCATGACGTCCCAGCCGCCGACGTACTGGTGGGTGGGGCCGGTGAAGGAGTAGAGGTCGGGCAGGCCGAAGGTGTGGCCGGTCTCGTGGGCGACGACCTTGTGGCCCCAGCGCCACATGTCCTGGCCGAAGGTCACGGCCCACTTGAGGCGGGTGCCGTCGGCGGTCACACCGGGCGTGGCGGGGTCGTAGAGGTAGGTGGGGGAGAACGGGATCGCCGCCGCGGTCCGGGTGGGGATGATGTAGACCATGTCGTAGCGGGAGAGGTCCGCGTACGGGTCGGCGGCGGCGATCGCGTCGCGCACGTACTTCTCGTGGGTCTCGAAGGTGAGGCCGCGTGCGAAACCGTACGTGGTCGATTCCGCCGGCATGCGGATCCACTGGTGCAGGGAGTCGACGGCCAGGCGGAGGCGGTTGTGGCTGGCCGTCCGCATCCAGTCGGCGGCGGGGGCGAGGTGGGCGGCGTACGGTTCGGTGGCACCGGTGGCCGGCGCGTCGGGGAAGTCGACGAACAGGTTGAGGACACGGCGGGTTCCGGTGGCCGGCTGGAACTGGACTCGGTCGGTGTCGTGCCCTTCGTCGGTCCAGCCGGTCCGGCCGGGCAGCGCACATTCGGCGGCCGGGGAGGACGAAGGAGCCGTGGAGGCAGGCGGGGCGGCATGGGCCGTGGGAGCGAGGGCGAGGCACGAGGCGAGGGCGAGGACGGCGGCGAGGGGACGCGGTCGGGGTCTCGGCGCGGGCATGTCTCTCCTGTCGGAGCCGGCGGAAGTGGGGAAGGGAACGGAGCGGGACCGGGGGTCACGCGCGGCCCGCGGCCAGGTCCATCAGACGGGCGAGGACGCGGCCGCCGGAGGCGGAGACGCCGTCGTGCTCCCACTCGTTGGTGACCCAGACGCGGGTGGCGCCGACCTCGCGTGCCGTGCGCAGCGAGAGGCCCGCGTCGACGTACATGTCGTCGTGGTAGACGATCGCGGCGAGGGGGATCTCGTTGGCGGCGAGGCGGTGCGGGTCGTAGAGGGGTGGCCAGTCGGTGCGGGCGGCCAGCAGGTCGGCGGCATCGGCGAAGGGGCGCAGGCCGGTGATCTCCCGGAACATCCAGGGGTAGATCATCTCGCCGGTGAGCAGCAGCGGGTCGGCGTCCGCGGCGAACTCGGGGAAGGCGGCGAGGGCTCGGGAGGCCGCCCAGCCGGTCGGGCCGGCACCCTGCCCGTACAACGTCTCCTGGAGGACGGCGAAGAGCGGGGCGTCGGTGAAGCCCGTCAGGGTCATGGCCTGGTGGAGGAAGATGTCCGTGGGTGTGCCGTCCGCATCCAGGGCTTCGTCGAACAGCCAGTGCAGGCGTTCGAACCCGTCCCCCATGCCGAGCATGAGACCGAGTGTGCGCAGGCGGTGCGGGGTGAGCTTGTCCCCGTTCGGCAGGCGGATGTCGCCGGTCGCGAGGTGGTCGGCGAGCTTGCGCAGACGGGGGGCGTCCTCGGGGTAGCGGGCGTAGAAGTCGAGGACTCGGTCGCGGACGCGCGGGTAGGTGCGGGCGTAGACGTCGTCTGCGGTGGCCGTGAGGCCGGGCAGGCCGCCGGTGACGTAGCAGGCGCGCAGCCCTTCGGGCGCCTGGGAGAGGTAGGTGAGGGTGATGAAGCCGCCATAGCTCTGGCCGAGCGTCTCCCAGGGGGTGTCTCCGCAGAGGCGTCGGCGGATCAGTTCCGCGTCGGCCACGATCGCGTCGGCACGGAAGTGAGCGAGGTGGGCGGCGAGTCCGTCGGGTGTGGGGAAGCGGGCGGCGGAACGGGCGGTGACGGGGCTGGAGCGGCCGGTGCCTCGCTGGTCGAGGAGGAGTACGCGGTGCGTCTTCAGTGCCTGGTCGAGCCAGCCGGGCGAACCGGCCGACGGGCGGGGCGACTTGCCGCCGGGTCCACCCTGGAGGTAGAGCAGCCAGGGCAGTTCCTCGCTCACGCGGGCGGGAGCGGCGACCTCGCGGGCGAAGACCTCGATGGTGGGACCATCGGGGACGCGGTGGTCCAGAGGAACGGTGAAGGTGTGGTCGACGGTCGCGTAGGCGGAGTTCATGGATCCCTTTCACGGTCCACGAGTGAGCGTGACCGAACCGGTGAGGTGTGACATTGCATTGAAGTGTGCGTCGCGACGCCCGGCACGAGGAGCCCTCGGCCGCCCATAATCCCGTGCTATGTCCCGGCCGGCCTCTCGCCCTTGGCCCACAGGGAACGGACATGGCCCAGATGGCGGGTCATACACGCCTCCGCGCCCTCGGCGTCGCCGGTGAGCATGATGTCGAGGAGTACCAGGTGCTCCTCGGCGGACGGGACGAGGTTGCCGCGCTCGTCCAGAGCTGTGAGGCCGTACAGACGGGTCCGCTTGCGCAGGTCGCCGACGGTCTCGACCAGCCGTTCGTTGCCCGCGAGGCCGAGGAGTCCGAGGTGGAAGCGCCGGTCGGCCTCCAGGTAGCCGATGAGGTCGTGGTCGCGGGCGGCGCGCACGATCTCCTCGGCGACCGGACGCAGCGCCTCCAGCTCGTCGCGGGTGGCGGTGCGGGTGACGCGGCCGACGGTCGGGATCTCGATGAGCGCGCGGATCTCGGTGTACCCGTCGAGGTCGCGCTCGTCGACCTCGGTGACACGGAACCCCCTGTTGCGGACGGGCTCGACCAGGCCCTCACGGGTCAGGTCGAGCATCGCCTCGCGGACGGGGGTGGCGGAGATGCCGAAGTCCTCGGCCAGGACGGGTGCGGAGTACACCGACCCCGGCCGCAGCTCCCCCGAGATGAGCGCGGCTCGCAGGGCGTGGGCGACCTGGTCGCGCAGCCGCTCCCGGGACGCGTTGAGGTCGCGGCGGGTCAGGTGCCCCATGGTGGTGGTGATCCTTCCGTCTGGTCCGGACTCACCGCAGTGCGTTGTCGCGTTGCTCAATTGGGGGACAGCGTGTAGGTGCGGGTGGAGGTGTAGAAGTCCAGGGCCGCTCGGCCCTGTTCGCGCGGTCCGTGGCTGGATGACTTGGTTCCGCCGAAGGGGAGGTGGAAGTCCACGCCGGTGGAGGGGGCGTTGATCCGGATCATTCCGGTGTCGACCCGGTCGAGGGCGCCCAGGGCCGTTCCCAGGTCGGCGGTGTGGACCGAGGTGACCAGGCCGTACGGTACGCAGTTGGTGATCCGTACCGCGTGGGCGAGGTCGTCGGCGGGCAGCAGGGCGGCCAGGGGGCCGAAGACCTCCTCACGCAGCAGCCGGTGTCCCGGGGAGACCTTTTCGACAAGGGTGGGTGCCGCGTACCAGCCGGGGCCGGCCGGGACCGTGCCGCCGGCGAGTACGGGCAGCCCCTTCCACGCCTCGACGGCCCGGTCGCGGGCCCGCTCGCCGATCAGCGGGCCGCAGACGGTCGCCGGGTCGGACGGATCGCCGACCGGCAGCGCCCGCAGCGCCTCGGTGAGCGCCTCGCGCAGGGGGCCGAGCGCCGCACCGACGGCGATCACGCGGCTGGTGGCCGTGCACTTCTGACCGGCGTAGCCGGCCATGGCCGCGGCGATGTGGCCGGCCGCCCGCTCGATGTCGGCGTCCGGCAGGACGATCGCCGCGTTCAGGCCGCCCATCTCGGCCTGGACCGGGATGCCGCGCGCCGTCGCGGTGCGCGCGACGGCCTGCCCGACGGGGGTCGAACCGGTGAAGGAGACCACGTCGGCGGCGGAGACGAGTGCGGCACCCTCGGTGGCACCACCGGGCAGAACGGTGAACACCGCGGCCGGGACGGCCTGGTGGACGATCTCGGCGAGGCGCTGGGCACAGGCGGTGGCCTCGGGGGCGGGCTTGAGCACGACGGTGTTGCCTGCCGCGAGGGCCGGGGCCGCTTTCCAGCTCGGGATGGCGAAGGGGAAGTTCCAGGGCGTGATGAGTCCGGCGACGCCGTGCGGGCGACGCCTGGTCAGGAGGAGCCCGGGGCCGGCCGCGGGCTCGTGCACGGTGCCGGTGGGTTCGTAGGGCGCCTGGGCGTAGTAGCGCCAGATCGCGGCGGCTCGCGCGATCTCGGCTCTGGCTTCGGCGATCGGCTTGCCGACCTCGCGTACGGCGAGCGCGGCCAGTTCGCCGGCCGCCTCGTCGAGGGCGGCGGCGACGGCCCCCAGGGCGGCCGAGCGGGCGGCGGCCCCGGCGTGCAGCCAGTCCGGCTGGGCGGCGCGGGCCCGCTCGACTGCGTCGGCCGCCGCGAAGGCCCCGGGGGACACGATCCGCACGAGCACGTCGGAGGGATCGGCCGGGTTGCCGGAGACGAGGGGCGGAGAGGTGGTGGTCACAGGAGGAAACCTCCGGGGAAGGGGTCGTCCGGGTCGAGGAAGTAGTGGGCGGTACCGGTGATCCAGGCCCGGCCGGTGACCGTGGGGACGACGGCGGTCAGGTCGTCGACCTCGGTCTCGGCGATGAGCCGGCCGGTTGGTGCCGAGCGGGAGTTCACCCCGGGCATGGAGCCGGGCCATGCGGGCCGAGGTGCCGGTGCCGCACACGGGTTCCTTTCGTCAGCGGGTGGTCCGGCGACGGTCACCGGTGTCCGTCGGCGACGGCCTTCGCGGTGGCGGTCCGCACGGCGGCCTCCGTGGCGCCGGTGCGCGGGAGCACTAGTAACATTTCACATTGCACCGAGCTTGCCAAGACCCCGCCGAGGCGCGCCGTAGGACATGCCCGGCCTCGGCGGACCCCGAGGCGCGGACGGGACACGGATGAGTAACGGAGCCGCCGATGGGTTGTGAGTGCAATTTCACATTACTATGTTACGGGTCACATTCCAGCCGGTCTCAGGCTGTCCGCCCGCACTCGGAGTGACCCTTATGAACAAGCGCACGTGCACCACTCTGGCCACCGCCCTCGTGGCGGCGCTCACCCTCGGCGTCACCGCATGTTCCGGCGGGAGCGGAGCCGGCGACGACAACGGCCGCAAGAACCCCGTCACCGCCAACAACGGCGCGATGGTCGGCGGGACTCCGCAGAAGGGCGGCACCCTGACCGTCCTGTCCAACCAGGACTTCACCCATCTCGACCCCGCCCGCAACTGGGTGATGGGCGACATGGACTTCGGCACCCGGCTGCTGTACCGCACTCTCGTCACCTACAAGGCCGAACCGGGCGCGAAGGGGGGCGAGTTGACCCCCGACCTCGCCAAGGACCTCGGAACCCCCTCCAATGGGGCGAAGACCTGGACCTTCCGGCTGAAGGAGGGCCTGAAGTACGAGGACGGCACGCCCATCACCGCCCAGGACGTCAAGTACAACGTGGAGCGGTCCTTCTCCCCCGACCTGCCCGGCGGCCCGGACTACGCCGCCCGCTACCTCGCCGGCGCCGAGGGCTACCAGGGCCCCGCCCAGGGCAAGCACCTCGGTTCGATCAAGACCCCCGACGACCGCACGATCGTCTTCGAACTGCGCAAGCCCTTCGCCGAGTTCCCCTACGCCACGGTGCTGCCCACCTTCGCCCCCGTGCCCCAGGCGAAGGACAAGGGACCCCAGTACGACAACCGGCCCTTCTCCTCCGGCCCGTACAAGGTCGAGACCTACGCCCGCGACAAGCAGCTCGTCCTGGTACGCAACACCCACTGGGACCCGGCGACGGACCAGGTCCGCAAGGCGTACCCGGACCGGATCGTCGTGACGATGGGGCTGAAGGCCAACCAGATCGACGACCGGCTCATCGCAGGTTCCGGCGCGGACGCCTCGGCCGTGTCCTGGGGCAAGCTGCGCCCCGAGTCCACCCCGAAGGTGCTCACCAAGGCCGACGTCAGGGCGCGGCTGCTCGCCGAGTCGACCAACTGCACCGAGATGGTGCAGATGCATACCGGTCGTCCGCCCTTCGACAACGTGAAGGTCCGCCAGGCCGTGCAGTACGCCCTCGACCGCGAGGCCGTGCTCACCGCCTCCGGCGGCCCCGCGCTCAACGACCCGGCCACCGCCCTCATGCCCGGCTCCCTCTTCGACGGCGGCAAGCAGCCCGACACCCTGGGGATCCCGCTCACCGGCGACATCGCCAAGGCCAAGCAGCTCCTGAAGGAAGCCGGCCGGCCCGACGGCTTCGCCACCAGCATCACCGTGTCCAACGGCGACAAGGGGGTCGCCGAGGCCGTCCAGCAGGCCCTGGGCCGCGCGGGCATCAAGGTGACCATCGAGACCGTCGACCCGTCCGCGTTCTACGACACGATCGGGGACACCAAGAACCGCACCGACCTCGTCTACACCGGCTGGTGCCCCGACTACCCCTCCGGCTCGACCTTCCTGCCCTTCGTCTTCGACGGCCGCTACATCAAGGAGAAGGGCAACTCCGGCAACCACTCCCTCTTCCGCGACCAGGCGACCATGAAGCGGATGGACGAGATCGCCGCCATGGCCGACGCGGCCCAGGCGAACAAGGCCTGGCAGGAGCTCGACGGGCAGATCCTCGCCAAGGCCCCGACCGCGCCCGCCGTCGTCGAGCGCATGCCGCTGCTGCTCGGCACCAACATCGCCGGCGCCTTCGGCCACACCTCCTTCGGCGGGCAGATCGACTACGCGACGATCGGCCTCAAGAACCCGGCCACGAGCGGGAACTGAGGACCGGCCAGTCATGCCCACCGTCTCCACGCCCCTGACCGCGGGCAGCGGTCCCTGGCAACTCGCCCGCGCGGAACTGCGCCGCCGGCCCTCCGTCAAGGTCTCCCTCGCCGTCGTCACACTCTTCGTGGTCATGGCCGTGGCCGCCCCGCTGATCAGCGCGCTGGGCGGCTGGGGGCCCGAGGAGTTCGACAAGAGCGCCGTCGACCCGTACCTGGGCGGCCTGCCCATCGGGCCGCTCGGCGGTGTCTCGGCCGAGCACTGGCTCGGCGTCGAACCCGTCACCGGCCGCGACCTGTTCGCCCGGGTCGTACACGGCGCCCAGGTCTCCCTGCTCATCGCCTTCGCCGCGACGGCCATCGTCGTCGTCGCGGGGACAGCGGCCGGGATCGCGGCCGGCTACTTCGGCGGCCGCACCGACACCGTGCTCTCCCGTCTGATGGACCTGACCATGTCCTTCCCCTCCCTCATCTTCATGATCGCGATGATGTCGGTGGCCCGGGACGTCAACCGGATCGTCCTGATGACGCTGGTCATCGGCCTCTTCGGCTGGCCCGGGATCGCCCGCGTCGTCCGGGGCCAGACCCTCTCCCTCAAGCACCGCGAGTACGTCGACGCCGCCCGCGTGGGCGGCTCCGGCCCCTGGCGCATCCTGACCCGGGACATCCTCCCCGGCGTCGCCGGGCCGGTCATCGCCTACACGACCCTGATCATCCCCGGCATGATCGCCACCGAGGCGGCCCTCAGCTACCTGGGCGTCGGCGTCCGTCCGCCCACCCCGTCCTGGGGCCAGATGATCGCCGAAAGCGTCGCCTTCTACGACACGGACCCCATGTACTTCGTCGTCCCGAGCCTCTGCCTCTTCCTGACGGTGCTCGCGTTCACGCTGCTCGGCGACGCACTGCGCGACATCCTCGACCCGAGGGGGAGCCGCACGTGACCCTCTACCTCGCCCGCCGCCTCCTCGGCGTCACCGCCGTCCTGATCGCCATCGCCGCGGTCACCTTCACCATCTTCTACGTCCTGCCCTCCGACCCCGCCGCCGCGGCCTGCGGCAAGTCCTGCAGCGCCGAGCGCCTGGAGGCGATCCGCGCCCACATGGGCCTGGACCAGCCGCTGTGGCGCCAGTTCGCGGACTTCGCCGCCGGCATCTTCACCGGCCGCACCATGGGCAGCGGCCAGTACGCCCTGCGCTGCGAGTTCCCCTGCCTCGGCTACTCGTACGAGAACAGCGAGGGTGTGTGGGACCTGCTGCTCGACCGGCTCCCCGTCTCCGCCTCGCTCGCCCTCGGCGCCGCCGTGATCTGGCTGCTCCTCGGACTCTCCGCGGGCGTCGCGGCGGCCCTGCGCAAGGACACCCTCACCGACCGCGCCCTCATGGTCGGCGCGGTCGCCGCCGCCTCCCTGCCCGTCTACTTCACCTCGGTCATGCTGATCTACGGGCTCATCCGGGTGGCCGGGCTACTGCCCTATCCGCAGTACACGCCGTTCGGCGCCGACCCGCTCGGATGGGCCTCCAACCTGCTGCTCCCCTGGCTGGCACTCGCGATCCTGTACGCCGCCATGTACGCACGCCAGAGCCGCAGCTCGATGATCGAGACCATGGCGGAGCCGTACATCCGCACCGCCCGCGCCAAGGGACTCCCCCGCCGCACGGTCGTCGTCAAGCACGGGCTGCGCGCCGGCATGACCCCGATCCTCACCATCTTCGGCATGGACCTCGGCGGCCTCCTCGCCGGCGCCGTCATCACCGAGTCCATCTTCGGACTGCCCGGCATCGGACGGCTCTTCTACGGAGCGCTGTCCACCGGCGACCAGCCGGTCATCCTCGGCGTCACCCTGCTCGCCGCCGCTTTCATCGTCGTCGCCAACCTGGCCGTCGACCTGCTGTACGCCGTCGTCGACCCGCGAGTGAGGTACTGATGGCCGACACCGCGCCCCTTCTGTCGGTACGGGACCTCACCGTCACCTTCCCGACCAGGCGCGGCCCCGTCCGGGCCGTGGACACCCTGTCGTTCGACGTTCCGCACGGCCGCACCCTCGGCATCGTCGGCGAGTCCGGCTCCGGCAAGTCCGCCACCTCGCTCGCCGTCATGGGCCTGCACACCGGCGCCGAGGTCACCGGCTCCGTCACCCTCGACGGCCGCGAGCTCGTCGGACTGCCCGAGCGCGAGCTGAACCGGCTGCGCGGCAGGAAGATGGCGATGATCTTCCAGGACCCGCTCTCCAGCCTGCACCCGTACTACACCGTCGGCGAGCAGATCGCCGAACACCACCGGGTCCACTACGGCAGCGGCCGGAAGGCCGCCCGTGAGCGGGCCGTCGAGGCGCTCGCCGAGGTCGGCATCCCGGAGCCGCGGCGCCGGGCCGGCGAGTACCCGCACCAGTTCTCGGGCGGCATGCGGCAGCGCGTGATGATCGCCATGGCACTGGCCTGCGAACCCGATCTCCTCGTCGCCGACGAGCCGACCACCGCGCTCGACGTCACCGTGCAGGCCCAGATCCTGGAACTGCTCGCGCGGATCCAGGAGGAACGCGGGCTCGCCGTCGTGATGATCACGCACGATCTGGGGGTGATCGCCCGCGTCGCCCACGACGTCCTGGTCATGTACGGCGGCCGGGCGGCCGAACAGGCCCCGGTGGACGTCCTGTTCGCCTCCCCCGCCCACCCGTACACCCGCGGCCTGCTCGACTCCCTGCCCCGGCTCGACGACCCGGACGACATCCCGCTGCGGGCGATCCCCGGCAGCCCGCCGTCCCTGCTCGCCCCGGCACCGGGCTGCACGTTCGCCCCGCGCTGCCCGCGCGCCGCCGCGGCCCCGGACGACGAGCGCTCGCGCTGCGAGACCGAGCGCCCGGCGCTCGACGGCCCGGACGGGCATCCGGCCGCCTGCCACTTCCCCGCGCACGAAGGCGTCGCCCCATGAAGACAGAACCCCTCCTGTCCGTACGCGAGTTGACGACCACCTTCCCGGGGAGGCGGCGCGCCGCCCCGATCCGGGCCGTCGACGGCGTCAGCTTCGACATCTCGGCCGGCGAGACCCTGGGGCTGGTCGGCGAGTCCGGCTGCGGCAAGTCGACCACCGGCCGCACCATCGTCCGGCTCCTGGAACCCGCCTCCGGCTCCGTCCTGTACGACGGGCGCGACATCGGCCACATGTCGCAGCGGGAGCTCAAGCCGCTCCGCCGCGAACTCCAGATGGTCTTCCAGGACCCGCACTCCTCTCTCAACCCCCGGCAGAGCGTGGCCCGGATCATCTCCGACCCGCTGCTGGTGCAGGGGAGTTCGGTGAGCGACGCACGCGAGCGGGCGGTGGAGTTGATGGAGCTCGTCGGCCTCATCCCCGAGCACGTCGACCGCTATCCCCACGAGTTCTCCGGCGGGCAGGCGCAGCGCATCGGCATCGCCCGCGCGCTCGCGACGAGCCCCCGGCTGGTCGTCGCGGACGAACCGGTGTCCGCCCTCGACGTCTCCGTGCAGGCGCAGATCGTCAACCTGATGGAGCGGCTCCAGCACGAACTCGGTCTCGCGTACCTCTTCATCGCCCACGACCTGTCCGTGGTGAAGCGGGTCTGCAGCCGGGTCGCGGTGATGTACCTCGGCCGGATCGTGGAGATCGGCGACAAGGAACGCGTGTACGGTGCGCCCGCCCACCCGTACACACGGGCGCTGCTCTCGGCGGTGCCGCTGCCCGACCCGGCCGCCGAGCGGATCCGGGAACGCATCACCCTCCTCGGTGACCCCCCGAGCCCGGCCGCTCCCCCGCCCGGCTGTACCTTCCACCCCCGCTGCCCGAAAGCGCAGCCGGTCTGCCGCACCGAAGCACCGGCCCTGCGGACCGCCGCACCGGGCGAGGCCCGTCAGGTGGCCTGCCACTTCCCCGAGAGCGCCTGACGGGCGGACGGCATGCGGTGGTGTGCCCCGGGACCGACCGGTCCCGGGGCAAGCCCGTCCCTGCCGGTCACCACTTGGTGACGCGGACGGTCTCCCCGTACCCGTCGGCGCCGAGCACCTCGATACGGACCCGGGCGGTCGCGTCGGTGAACGACTCACCGACCCAGAAGGGTGCGTCGTCCAGGGGCCGGCAGCCGGCGGCCGGGGTGGCGTCCGGCTTCGCGTCGACGACCTGGACCGGCCCCTGGCCGGTGGGGACCGAGGTGTCCACCCTGTAGACCAGCGCGCCGGTCGAGCAGGCGCCGCCGTCCGCGTGGACCGCCCGTCTCGACTCCACCACGTACGCGGTGCGGGGGCCGGTGGGGATCACCGCCGCCTTGGTGCCGCTGCCGTACTCCACCGCGGTGAGGTACACGGTGTCGCTGCCCGCCGACGCCCGGCACACGACCTGGCTGTCCGCGGTCCAGCCGAGCTTCCAGGAGTGCCACGCGAAGGGCTGCGATCCGGGTCCGCCGATGAGTCCCATGACGTCCCAGCCGGCGACGAAACGATGGGGGTCGGTGCCCGTGAAGCCATACAGGTCGGGCAGGCCGAAGGCATGACCGGTCTCGTGGGCCACCAGCTTGGGCCCCCAGTGCCACATGTCCTGGCCGAAGGTCACAGCCCACTTGAGCAGGGTGCCGTCGGCACGCACACCCACGGTTCCAGGTTCGTACACATAGGTGGGCGTGAAGGAGATCGCCGAGGCGTTCCGCGTCGCGACGACGTACACCATCTCGTACCGCGAGAAGTCGACATACGGGTCGGCCGCGGCGACCGCGTCCTTGACGTACGCCTCGTGGGTCTCGTGCGTCAGTCCGCGTGCGAAGCCGTAGGCGGTGGAGTTGCGGGGCATCCGCACCCACTGCCGGTGCTGGGAGACGGCGAGCCAGACCTTGCCGTAGGAGGCGTTCCAGAGCCAGTCGGCGCCGGGCGTGAGCCGCGCGGCGTCGTCGGCGGGGGCTTCGGTGGCGGGCGCGTCGGGGAAGTCGACGAAGATCATGCCGACCCGGACCGTTCCCGCAGGACGCCTGAAGACGGACCAGTCCGTGCCGTGGCCCTCGTCCGTCCAGCCGGTGGTCCCGGGCAGGGCGCAGGCGGAGACCGGGTCCGCGGCAGCACGGGCCGCCGGGGCGGTACCGGGCAGGAGCAGCAGCAGCGCAGCAAGCACGGGTGCCCAGACGACGGCGCGCAAGGAAGGGAAGGAACGCCACGTTCTCACGCGATCACGACCTCTCGATGGTTTGACGTGTGACATTTCACATAGCTTGCGGTCGCGTGAGGGTGTCCGAAAGCCGTCGTCGGTCCATAACATCCGCGCCATGGATCTGGAGGTGCGTCATCTACGCGTGCTGTGCACGATCGCCGATGCGGGCAGCCTCACCCGTGCCGCCGCCTCGCTCGGAATGACCCAGCCCGGGATCAGCGCCCAACTGCGCCGCATCGAGGCCATGCTGGGCGGAGTGCTGTTCGCCCGGGGACAGGCAGGTGTCGTCGCCACCCCCTTCGGGGAGCTGGTGCTCGACCGGGCCCGCGCCGTCCTCCCCGGCATCGACGGCCTGATCACCGACACCGCCCGGATGGCCCACCGGATTTCCGGCTGCGACCATGTCCGCATCGGCTCGGTCGGTGCGCCGCTCCTCGGCCAACTCGTCCTGGCCGTCAAGGCCGTCCTGCCGGACGCCCGGGTGACGACGCGCTGCCAGCACTCTCCTGTCACGCTGCTCGACGAGCTGGCGGCGGACCGGCTGGAGGCGGCGGTGCTCGGCGACCACCCCGACCAGCGGCTGCCACAACGCGAGGGCGTGGTGCTCCAACCCCTGGCCACCGAGCCGGTGTTCGCCCTGCTGCCCGCTTCTCACCCACTGGCCCGACGGGAGGAGGTCTCGCTGACCGCCCTCCTGGACGAGGACTGGGCGGTGCCCCGGCCGGACGGCGACCGGACCCGCGAGTACTGGTCGACCGTGTGCGCGGCGGCAGAGCGCCGCCCGTACGCCCCGTACGAGGCGGAGGGACGCCCGTTGATCGAACTGGTCCGCGCGGGCCTGGCGGTCAGCCTCTGCCAGGCCACCTTCATCGAGGTCCCGGGCACCGCCGTACGCCCCCTGGCCGGCAACCCCCTCTGGTACCGCCACGTGCTGGCCTGGCACCGCGACGGCCCGCTCGCGCGCCACGGCGACGACATCCTGCGCCGGGTCGCGGCCGGCTACCGGGACACCTGCGCCGTCGCCCCCGCGTACGCGCGCTGGCGTACCCGGCATCCGCACACGAAAGGCCCGACAGCGACCTGAGCTCTCGGCCGGCCGGGATCAGCCGGGCAGCAGCCACCGCGGGCGCCTGGACCCGCTGAACACTCCACCCCGGCCGCCCGACATCCCAGAACCGCGAGCCGACGGCCTGGTCCTCCCTCGGGCGCTGGAGCCCCCAGCCCACACGGCGCGGCCCCGGCACCGTGCCGTCAGGCTGCGTGGCCCGGCACCGCTGCCCGGAGAACTCGCCGGCGCCCCGTCCTCGAGGCCCCGGCTGGTCCGCCGAGTCACCGCCGATCGGAACCCGGTCGCTCGGTGTCCCGCACCGATGCCCCCATCGGGCATCCCCTGCCGCCTCGTCGCACATCCACCGTCGGCTCCACACAGCCGCACACGGGGGCGGCTCGCCGCCCGGACGGGGGCTCCTGCTCAGTCGAGAACGGCGGTTGCCTCGATCTCGACCAGATGGTCGGGGACGTGCAGTGCCGCGACGCCCAGCAGCGAGGCGGGGGGCGTGGCGGTGACTCCCAGCTTTGCGGCTGCCCGGCTGAGCCCCTCAAGGAGCAGGGGCATCTTGTCCGGGGTCCAGTCGACGACGTAGACGGTCAGTTTCGCCACGTCGTCGAAGGAGCCGCCGACCCCGGCCAGGGCGGTGCCTACGTTGAGGTAGCACTGCTCCACCTGAGCGGCGAGGTCGCCCTCCCCGACCGTGGCACCGTCGACGTCCCAGGCGACCTGCCCGGCGAGGAAGACCAGCTTCGACCCGGTCGCTACCGACACCTGCTGATAGGCGTCGACCTGCGGCAATCCGTTGGGGTTCACCAGGGTGATGGTCATGCTTCCTGCCTCCGTTGCTGTCAGAGCCGCTCTCTTGCGGTTACTCGGTGACCATAGGAGAGTGAGCGCTGACGTGGAAGAACGCACTTTTCGGTGACAGGGGAACCTGATGGGAACCAAGCAGCTCAGCGGCTCACCCGAGGACGCGGACCTCAGGCGAGCGGACTCTCTGGCGCGGGAGATCTTCTCGGACGTCGCCAACAAGTGGGCACTCCTGATCATCGAAGCGCTCGGGGACCACACCCGGCGGTTCAGCGAGCTGCGGAACGAGGTCGAAGGCATCAGCCACAAGATGCTCACCCAGAACCTGCGCATGCTGGAACGCAACGGCCTCGTCGAGCGGACGGTGCACCCCGTCGTACCGCCGCGGGTCGAGTACACCCTCACCGAGCCGGGCCAGGCCCTGCGCGTGACGATCGACGGACTGTGCGACTGGACCCACCGGTACCTCGGTCACATCGACGCCTCCCGCCACCGCTTCGACGCCTGACGGATCGGATGGATTGCGGACCCGCGCGCCCAGAAGCACGTGGCCGCGAGCCCGTCGGTGGAGCCGGCCCAGCGTGCCGGCCTCGACCCCGACCTCGCCTGGGCCGGCCCCGACCCGTGCAGCCAGTGCGAGAGTTGGTGCGACCGTCCCGCTGCCCGGTATCGATCACTTCGGCTGGACGGGCATCGTGTGGGGTCTGCCTGCCGGGGCGTCGGCCGGTCCCTCAGCGGCCGCGACACGCTTCTCACGGTCCGTCGAACGAATGACGCGATCGTGAGTGTCGAGGTCGATCCCGGGCTTCTGTCGGCCGACCCTCCAGTCCGGACGGCCCGGCGGTATGTCGAGACTCGACTGTCCGCCGCGTTCCATACAGATCAGCCCCTCACGGGGGTCCCACGAGCCGGTCACGCGGAAGCCGAACCGCTCGTACAGGGCGAGCGCGGCGGTCCGCCAATGCCATACGGAGAGCCGGACGGTGTTGATGCCGCTGTCGGCGCAGTGGGAGAGCGCCTCGTGGACGAGCGCGGAGGCGACGCCGCGCCCACGGTGGGCCGGATCGGTCCACAGCCTCTTGATCTCCGAATGACCGTCGGCCGGGGCGGTCACCACCACACATCCCACGGTGGCACTGCCGTCGAGCGCCAGGCACACCGTGTCGTCGGCGAACGCGGCCCTCGGGTCCTGGATCTCGGCCTGGTAGCGCGCGGGCAACAGGCTTGAGTCTTCGGCCGGCGCGCCCTTCTCCGCCTCGGTCTGCAGATGGTAGGCGGCCAGCAAGGCACAGAGCCCGTCGTCCTCGCCGGTCAGGTGGCCCGGCCGGCGGAGGACGGTCATCGCGGGGTATTCGGTCATGAACATGAAGGATTGCACCTGTCCTGGGTCCGCCTCCCGGCCTCCGGGGTTCAGACCCCTTGCCGGCCACAGGCGCGCCGTCATGCCGCCTCCCCCTTCCACCGCGGGCGCCTGGCCAGGGTGACCGCGCGCAGCGCCCATTCCACCGGGCCGTAGGGGTGGCGGGCCAGCCACCAGCGACTGAAGAGCAGTTGGGCGGCGAACAGCATCAGGGCGGTCAGGGTGACGTACGCGGGGGCGAGCCGGCCGACCAGGGCGGCGCCGAATCCCGTGAACACGAAGCCGAGTACGAGTGACTGGGCGAGGTAGTTGGTCAGGGTCATCCGGCCTGCCGGGGCCAGGGCCGCCGCCAGTCGCCTGCCCCGGGGGCCGGCCAGCGTCCGCAGCACCGTGGCGGCGTAAGCGGCGGCCAGCAGCGGTGCGGTGATCACGTCCACCGCGACCGCCACCAGCTGGTACGCGGTTCCGGAGTACCCCTGCGCGGCATGCCCCCAGACCAGGCCGCCCGCGATGCCGACGGTGAAGCCGGTCCACTGGAGGCGGCGCAGGAGCCGCGTGTGACGGGCGAGGTCGCTCAGTGCCCGGCGCTTGCCGGCCGCCAGTCCCAGCAGGAACGCGGCGAAGGCTGCGGGCGCTTGGAAGAAGGCCAGCATGAACACCACGTCCGGCAGTTGCCGCAGGTGCGCGCCGATCACTGAGCCTGCGTCGCCGCGCAGCGCTTCGGTGGCCTGACGGCCGTGCTCGGTCACGGCGGCGGAGTCGATACCGCCTCCCCCAGTGGCGGCGAGCGCCCAGGCCAGCAGCAGGTAGCCGACGGCGGTGACGGCGAGCAGGGTGACCGCGGTGCGCACCGCGGTGCCCGGCCGGATCCGGTGCACTGCGAGCAGGAGCAGGCCCAGTACGGCGTAGGTGGTGAGGATGTCGCCGGGGAAGAGCAGCACGGCGTGGCAGAGGCCGAGGACGAACAGGCCGGCGCAGCGCCGCAGGAAGCGGGGCAGGAAGGCCGCGTCGGCGCGGTCCGCGGAGGCGAGCTGGATGGTGAAGCTGTAGCCGAAGAGGAAGGAGAAGAGCAGGTAGAACTTGGCCTCGAAGAAGACCTCGGTGACGAAGCGGACGGCAGTGTCCAGTGCCGAGCCGTGCGCGGGGTCGGCGACGCCGGTGCCCTGGTACGCCAACGCCATGAAGGTGATGTTGACCAGGAGGATGCCCCACAGCGCGAAGCCGCGCAGGGCGTCGACGTCGGCGAGGCGGGGTAAGGCCGGCCGGTTGGCCGGTGCTGTCGTCGGCGCTGATGCGGGTCCGGTGGTCATCGCTTGGCTCCTTCGGCGTCGACAGAAGTCAGGAACTGCCGCTGGTCGGCCAGGAATCCCTCGGCGAACAGGGACCTCGGCGCACACAGCGCGGTCAGGGTCAAGCGCAGCGAGGAGTCCTCGACGGCGTGTCTGACCATGCCGTGGGTGGCGTCGGGGTAGTGGGCGACGCGCAGCGCCGGCCGTGGAAGCAGGCGGCGGTACGCGGCCTCGGTGTCGGCGGTGTCCACGTTCATGTCGTGTCCGGCAAGCACCAGGAGGACGGGTATGCCGCCAAGGGCCGGCAGGTCCGCGCTCGCGTCGGCGGTGTGGTTCTTGGAGACGAACCGCCAGCGGGCGGCGGTCATGCCCTGCGGATCGCCCACGGCCCGGACGTACTCCTCGTAGGAGGCGCCGCGCCCGAGGAGTTCGAGGCCGGTTTCGCGGCGGCGGAGGGCGGTCGCGACCTCCGCGTCGGAGGCGCCGTCGCGGTGCAGCTCGGCGAGGAGGTTGTAGCGGCCCTGCCGGTGCCAGTTGACAGCGGGTGAGACCGCGATGACGAACCGGATCCCGCGATCTCTGGCAGCGATCCTGGGGAGGACCCAGCCGGCCTGGCTGGCGCCCCACAATCCGATCCTGCTGCCGTCGATGTCCGGACGCTGCCGGGCCCAGGCGATCGCGTCGACG
Organism: Streptomyces sp. NPDC030222; assembly: GCF_055573115.1. Lineage (NCBI taxonomy): Bacteria > Bacillati > Actinomycetota > Actinomycetes > Kitasatosporales > Streptomycetaceae > Streptomyces > Streptomyces sp. NPDC030222. The sequence continues at coordinate 205,652 of NZ_JBVICA010000005.1, read as the reverse complement.
GCTTCGCCGGCCCGGTCGTCCATGCTCTGGTCGAGCCAGTCACCCGGCGCGCCGCCGACGCCCGGTTTGTTCCAGGACAGCGAGGCGTACCCTGCGCGGGCGAAGGCCTCCCACATCGGACGGTAGAAGGTGTCGTGCGTGGCGTCGACCGGACCGTCCCCGTGCACGAACACCACCAGCGGGAACGGCCGTTCTCCCTGCTCGGGCAGGGCCAGCACGCCCTTCAGGGTGCGTCCGCCCTGACGCACCGTCACGGCCTCCTCCCGCAGCTCGTAGGTGTTCTGCCACACCACCAGCCCGCCCAGGCCCGCCGTCACGACCACCAGCGCGGCCAGCGCCGCGAGCGAGGCCCGCACCGCTCGGCGACGGCGTGGTGTGTGTGTCGTACGCCTGCGTTTCATCCGACCCCCTAAAACTATCGTTTCTACAACGCCCGTTTCAGATTCGACCGTACTATGTTCGTACGTAGAACGCGAGGAGGAATCATGGACACAGGCGTCGTCATCCGGCGCGGCGTGCCGCGGGGGGCCGAGGAGCGGGTCGCCGAGCTGTACTGGGAGGCCTTCGGCCGAAAACTCGGCGCCGCCCTCAATCCGCCCGAGCACGGCCGCGCCTTCATCGCCGGCCACCTCCACCACGACCGCGCCGCCGTGGCCCTCACCCCCGGCGGCGACCGCGTCGTGGGTGTGGCCGGCTACCAGCTCGGCGGACGTGCACTGACCGGCGGCGGCGTGCGCGACGTGCTCTCCGGTTACGGGCTCTTCCGCGGCCTGCCCCGGCTCGCCGTACTGGCCCTGCTCGAACGCACCCCGGAGCCGGGCGAACTGGTCATGGACGGCATCGCCGTCGACCCCGCCCACCGCGACGCGGGCATCGGCAGCCTCCTGCTGACGGAGATCGCGGTCATCGCTGCCGAACACGGGTGCTCCCGGGTCCGCCTGGACGTCATCGACGTCAACCCCCGGGCCCGCGCCCTGTACGAGCGGCACGGCTTCACCGCCGTACGCACCGAGCAGACCCCGTACCTCAAGCGCCTGATGGGCTTCGGCGCGGTGACTACGATGCACCGAGCCGTCCCGGCACACCCCGGCGGCACCCCCGGCGACACCTCGGAGCAGCAGCGATGACCAGCAGGCCGTCGGCCACCACCGCAGCGGAGCCCACCACCCCTGACATCGGGACCCGGACGCTGGTGTTCGCCCTCGTCCGCGAAGACGGCACCGTCGACGCGGGCGAGCTGTACGCCGTCGCCGAAGCTCTCGGCATGACCGACCAGCAGGTCCGGCTCTGCCTCAAACGACTCGTCGCCGAGCGCCGGTTCACCCAGGAGGGCCGCGGTCGCAAGGCCCGCCTGCTCGCCACCGCCGACCCCACCGGCGCCGTCGCGCCGGACGTCGAGTACGTCCGCCACGCCTACCGGCAGGACCAGGGGCTCGCCCCCTGGGACGGAACCTGGCACCTGTTCGCCTTCGCCATCCCCGAGACCGCCCGGCAGGCCCGTGACGCCCTCCGCGACACCCTGCTCCACCTCGGCGCCGCCCCACTCCAGGGCGGCCTGTACGTCGCCGCGAACGCGATCGGCGACATCGTCGAGGCCCACGCCCGCCACCTCGGCGTCACGCCCTCCCTCACCCGCCTCACCAGCCGCGACCTGCGGGTCGGGGACGAGGCCGCCCCGCCCCGGCTGGCCGCCCTGCTCTGGCCGCTCCAGCAGATCGCGGCCCGCCACGAGGCGCTCGCCGCGCTCGCCGCGGACCGTCTGGCCCGGCTCTCCGGCCCGGAACACCCCACGGGCACCGAGCGCCTGACGTACGCGATCGAGCTGGCGACGTCCTTCACCGCTGCCATGGAACCCGACCCCCTGCTGCCCCCCGAACTGCTCCCCCAGCCCTGGCCCGGCACCCGCGCCCGCGCCCTGGCCGCACAGTGCTGGGACGCCCTGGCCGCCGGGACCGACCAGGCCCCCGGCCGGCTACGCCTGTTCCGGCTCTACGACGGCGCCGTCCTCACCCCGGCGCCTCCCGCCGCCCCTCCGCCCCCACGTTCTTGATGCCCGGAGGCCGCCCCCGCCTGCGGTCGGCCCCCGGCGGTGCCGACGGCCCTCGCCGTCAGCCGGTGCCGGTCAGTCCGGTGGAGGGAGAGCAGGATCCGTACGCGCGGCGCGTGTGAGCAGGCGCGGGTAGAGGATCAGCAAGGCCGGCACCGGAACCGTCGGTGCTGTTCCGGCGTCTTACCGCCGCGTCTGGAGAGCGCCATCGGTGGAAGCGCACACCGAGGCACTGAACGAACCACCTTGAGGAGAGCATCTGACATGACGTGGAAATCCTGGAGAGCGCCGGCCGCGACTCTGGCGGCGGTGATCGGCCTGTCCGCAGCCGGGGTATCTCCCGCCCATGCCGGCTTGGACGGCCCGGTGGCGCCCAGCACGGACCAGCACTGCGCGCTGGAGACCAGAGGCAGCGGCATGCTGGCCTACTCGGTGCCCGTGAACCGGATAACCATGAATCTTGAGGCTGTTGGGCACGCGCCGGCCGGCTCGAAGGTGACCGCGACCTACACCGTTCCCGGCACCGGCAAGACCGGCACGGCCAGCGGGCAGTTCGATCCGGTCAAGGGAAACGTCACCTTCAACTTCACGGTGGCTTCCCCGCCCGCGGGTGCGCAGCTGAACATCAGCTACGGGGCCAGCTGGGACGACGGCACCTCCTACCACAACACGTGGGTGGCTCCGCTGCTTTCCTGCACCCGGGACAACACGACCGGCGTTGACACCTCACGCTGGAACAACTTCGTCGTGACCGACGTCTCCCAGCGATGCGAGGACGTCACCTACCGCATCGGCGGAGTGCCGGTCTCCGCCCGGGAAGACATCGTGACGGTGAAGGTCGCTCCCGGCGCTCCCTACTCGGGGAGCTGGTACGCGGGACAGCCGGTCTGGGTCGACTACTGGATCCCCGGCCAACGGGGATACACCACGGGAGCCGGCGGCACCTTCGACTCCACCGGCCACGCCACGCTCACGTTCCGGCTCTTCTCCCCGCAAACCGGTGGCGAACTCAACGTCCTGGCAAGCGGCAGGTCATCCGACACCCGCACCTTCCCCGCGCACAAGTGGGCAACCATCACCTGCTGATTCGCGTCGCCGGATCCCGAGCCCCGGACCGCCACCACAGCCCTCTCGATCTCTCCTCGGCGTCAGCATCACGGGGATCGGTCGCGGGGGCGAGTGGTCAGGTCGCCTGCGACGCGGCGTACCCGGCCAACACGTCACACAGCTTCGTCCACCCCGACAGACGACTTCGAAGGGCGGCTTCCGTGGCGGGACACTGCCCCACCCCCAGGGGCTTGGCGACGGCAGTCGGTGAGCCCTGCTAGCTTCCGCGCATGGCAGATTTCACCAACAGGCGGCAGATCACTTCGGCGGCGCAGCTCAATCCCATCCAGGCCGAGCAGGTCGTGCGCTGCGGTGCCGCCTACGACGATGAGGATCTCCCGGCCGACCGGCGCCTCTCCTCGGACCCTCAGGACGAGTCGGTGCTGAACCTCTGCGAGCTCTGGGACGTGGTGGCCGACGGGTCACCCGTCTACGAGGCCTGGTTCTACCAGGCGGACAGCGGGTCGATCTTCCTGGCCGGATCCACCGAGATGGTCGCACAGATCATCCAGTGCGGCCTGGAGTGCGCCGACGAGGAGCGCGAGCTGGAGCTCGGCGCGGCGATGGTGCGGGCCGGCCTGCTGCCGCCAGGGGACTCCGCGTTCGAACGGTTCCGCCGGGCCGCCGACGCGACGCATTCGTCGTCCCGTCCGGAAGCCGACACAGACCTTGTTGCGTGACACGGCCCGCGCGAACCTCGGTTCGCCGGTGACCGTGTCCATGCCCTACGCGTACGTCAACGGCAAGGCGATCAACCCGCCGTACGGTCCGTACACGGCCATCAGCACGTACAACTTTCACGGCAGCATGAACAAGTACCAGTTCGTGGGCGGCGGCTCCGGCACCATCGCGACAGGGAACAGATCTGATCCCCGGCCGCCTCGGCGTCGCCTGCCGCCGCTTGGCCGGGCCGGCGGAAGCTGGGCACGTGCCCGCCCGCGGCGCGAAGCGACGACGGCCGGCGGATGTTCCGCCAGCCGCTGTCGTGTCTCACGCGAGCGTGAGGAAGAGCTTCTCCAGTTCCTGTTCGCTCATCGGGGGTGCGCCTTCCTCGCTCTCGGCGAGGCACTGGCGCATTCCGCTGGCGACGATCTTGAAGCCGGCCCGGTCGAGGGCGCGGGAGACGGCGGCGAGCTGGGTGACGACATCCTTGCAGTCGCGGCCGGCTTCGATCATGGCGATGACGCCTGCGAGCTGGCCCTGTGCGCGGCGCAGCCGGTTGAGGACCGCGGTCGCCGCTTCTTCTTCCACCTTCACCGGGTTCCTCCTCCTCATCGGCTGTCGGCTCAAGGATACCCCTTGGGGTATGGCACTCAGGGGTGTGCGGCCGGCTCGCGGGGGCCGCCTCCCTGGGGCGTGTTCATGCCGGTCCACGGGCGGCGTGCCCGTACGGTGGCCCAGGCCCCGGCCGTCGCCGCGGCAAGTCCGGTGCCGGTCCATGTCAGAGGGCTGGCCCAGACGGTGTGGGGCAGTTGCCGGCCGAGGACGAAGACGCCCATGACGACGACGAACCAGCCGAAGGCCTTGCGGAGGGTGCCCTGGGGGATGCGTCCGGCGAAGCGGCTGCCGATGAGGCTGCCGACGACGGCCGCGGCCGTGACGGCCAGGGCCAGGCTCCAGTCGATCTGGACCCCGTTGAGGTGGCCGGCGAGTCCGGAGAACGACTTCATGGCGATGACCAGGAGCGAGGTGCCGACGGCGACGCTCATGGGCAGTCCGCCGAGCAGGGCGAGGGCGGGGACGACGAGGAATCCGCCGCCGGAGCCGACGAGGCCGGTGACCGCGCCGACGACGAGGCCCTCGGCGATGACGTGCTTGACGGGGAGTTCCCGGTGGACGGGCTTGGCCGGCTTCGGCTTGCGGGGTGTGCGGAGCATGGCGACGGCGGTGGCGAGCATCATCAAGGCGAACGCGATGAGCAGGGCGGTGCCGGGGATGTACTCGGCGAGGCGTCCGCCGCCGTAGGCGCCGACCATGCCGACCGCGCCGAAGACAAGGCCGGTGCGCCACCGTACCCGGCCGGCGCGGGCGTACGGGACGAGCCCGACGAGGCTGGTGGCGCCGACGACGAACAGCGAGGTGGCGATGGCCTCCTTGGTGTCCATCCCGGCCAGGTAGACCAGGATCGGCACGGTCAGGATGGATCCGCCGCCGCCGAGGATGCCCAAGCTGATGCCGATCAGCACGGACGCGGCGAGGACGAGCGTGATCACGAGTGGTCCCGCAGGGAGGCGATGACGGTGCGGATGTCGGTGCGCGGGCCGCGGTTGTAGGGCAGCTTGGACAGCAGCATGCCCATGGCGCAGGTGTTGCCGAGCGCGGCGAACGTCAGCCCGGCGCCGATGGCGGTGCCGATCAGGTGCACTCCGGGCACGAACAGGCCCACGACGCCGGTGACGAGCACGATCGATCCGGCGATCAGGCGGACCTGGCGCTCCAGGTCCCAGCGGGCCTCGCCCCGGTTGACCGGGGCCCCGGCGGCCTCCCAGGCCGTCATGCCGCCGTCCAGGACGCGCAGGTGGGGCAGACCGGCCTCGGCGAGCACCTGTTCGGCCTGGGTGGCGCGGGCGCCGGAGCGGCAGACGAGGACGACGTCCTCGTCGAGATGGGCGAGGAGTTCGGCGCGGTGCTCGCGCAGGATGTCCAGCGGGACGTTGTGGGAACCGGGGATGTGGACCGTCCGGAACTCGCCCGGGGTGCGCACATCCAGCAGGCGCGGCCCGCGTCCGTCCTTGATCAGCTGCTGAAGGGCGGTGGGGGTGAGGCCGGCGGTACGGGAGGCGTCGGTCGTCATGAGAACTCCGTTGTGGTGAGGCGACCCCGCACAGAAATACGGGGTGGGGTATATGTGAGGCCAGGGGGCGGGGCGGGGGTCGGCGCCCGCGCGAGGAAGCCGTGTCAGGGCCGAGGGCTTCCCCGCAGGGGCGTCGGCGGTTCGTCGCGGCCGGGAAGGGGCCGGTCCGCCGGGGCGGTTGGCCGGTCAGACAGCCGCGGGTGCGTTCAGCAGAGCCCAGGCGGCGTAGCCGCCGAGGATGTCGGAGACATCGGTGAAACCGTGGTGGCGCAGCAGGCTCGCCGCGATGGAGGAGCGGTGGCCGCCCGCGCAGTGCAGCACCAGGGGCGTCTCGCGCGGGATCTCGTCCAGGCGGCGGGGCAGCTCGCCCAGCGCGATGTGCAGCGCTCCGTCGATGAAGCCGTGCTCGCCGCGCTCGCCGCAGTTGCGGACGTCGATGACGACCGGCGGATTGTCGCCCGACAGGGCGGCACGGACCTGGGCGGCGGTGAGGCGGCTGGCCGGCGTGACCTCCTCGGCCAGCGCCGTCAGGGCGTCGTCCGGGGAGCGCAGGTATCCGGCCACGCGGTCGAAGCCGATCCGGGCCAGGCGGGTGACGATCTCCTCCTCGCGGTCCTGCGGGGCGACGACCAGCAGGTCGGCGTCGGTGGGCAGGACGGTGCCGGCCTGCTCGGCGAACCGGCCGTCAGCCGGGACGTTCACCGAGCCGCGCAGATGACCGGCGGCGAACTCCTGCGGGTCGCGGGCGTCGACGACCACGGCACCGGAGGCACGGAGGCCGACGAAGTCCTCGACGCTCAGCGGCCGAGGGGCGGCGGCCGGGTCGAACAGCTCGCGCTCCTTGCGGTTGAGCTCGGCATCGTAGGCGAAGTAGCCGGGAGCCGCGGACTGGCCGGCGGCCACGATGCCCACGAATTCGGCCTGCGACATGGGCACGCACGCGTAGTTGGTTGCGCGCTGCTCGCCGATGGTGGACTGCTTCTCCGTCGACAGGTTCTTGCCGCAGGCGGAGCCGGCGCCGTGGGCGGGGAAGACCCGCACCTCGCCGGGGAGGGCCATCAGCTTGTTCTGCACGCTGTCGTGGAGCATGGCGCCGAGTTCCTCGGCGGTCACGCCGACGGAGGCGAGCAGGTCCGGGCGGCCGACGTCCCCGATGAACAGGGCGTCGCCGGTGAGCACGCCGTACGGGACGGTGTCCTCGCCGTGCTCGTACACCAGCACGCTGATCGACTCCGGGGTGTGGCCGGGCGTCTCCATGATCTCCAGAGTGACGTCACCGAGGCTGATGGCCTCGCCGTCGGCGAGCGGGCGGATGGGGTACTCGGTCTCGGCGCGGCGGCCGTAGCCGATCCAGGCTCCGGTCTCGGCCGCCACCTCGAGGTGACCGGCGACGAAGTCCGCGTGGAAGTGGGTGTTGATCACGCCGACCACGGTGAAGCCGTGCGCCTCGGCGTCCGCCAGGTACTCCGAGACGTCCCGGCGGGGGTCGACGACCACAGCCTGGCCCGTGGTCTCGTCGGCGATCATGTAAGACGCCTGCGAGAGGCAGTCGAGGTAGTACTGGGCGAAGAACACGGAAGCCTCCGTAGGAGCTGCCTCAGATACCCTGGGGGGTATCCGAGAGGTCAAAAGGCGGCCCGCTCCACTGAGGGGCGGGCACGTGAGGGGGGAAGGTCAGACCGCCCCCGGAGCGGACCCCGTCACGACCGGGCGACCACTGTCGACCCAGCCCCGGGTGCCGCCGACGACGGAGAGGGCGTCCAGCCCGGCGACTGCGAGCCGGTCCGCGGCCCACTGACTGCGGTTGCCGCTCGCGCAGATCACGTACACCTGGCGATCCCTGGGCACACGGGGAAGAGCGGCCGGAAAGGCGGACAGCGGAGCGAGTCGCGCGCCGGACACATGCCCCGCCCGGTACTCCTCCGGCTCCCGCACGTCGACGACGGCGGCGCCGGCACTCCAGGCGGCGGCAAAGGTTTCCAGGTCCACTTCACCAGCCATGGCGAGATTCACCTCCAGATACCCCCCTGGGTATTACACCATCGACCGTAAAGGGCTCCTGCCCCGACTGTCAAATACCCCCACGGGTATCAATCGGTCGAGCGGACCCGAGTCGACATCTGCCTGGTCACCCGAGTCGGGAGTCGAAGCCCGGACGAGATGTCTGGCGCGCTGATCACCGTCCGGCCAGGAACGGACGGTGATCTCACGGCATGGGAGCGATGCTCGTCGAGCAGAACCGACGTCGTCTGCCAAGGCTTCGCCGAACGGATCCCCCAAACGGTGCCGGAGAGACGCTCTTCCCCTGAGCATGTCCGTGCGAGGAGCGAGTCGACGTTCTCTAATGCTTCTCCACCGCGTTGCGTGCGATGGTCTGCCCGTACCAGGTCGCGCTGTCCTTGAGCCTGCGTCGCTGAGTGGCGAAGTCGACATGGACGATGCCGAACCGCTTGCTGTAGCCGTAGGCCCATTCGAAGTTGTCGAGCAGCGACCACAGGAAGTAACCCCGCACGTCTGCGCCGGCCTCGATCGCCCGATGAACGGCGATCAGATGACCGTGCAGGTACGAAATCCGCTCGGGATCGTGGACCTGGCCGGACGGGTCCGCGTAGTCGTCGTAAGCTGCGCCGTTCTCGGTGATCAGCAGGGGAACGTGCGGCAGTTCGTCACGCAGCCGTGTCAGCAGCTCGTAGAGTCCATCGGCGTCCACGGGCCAGTCCATGGCCGTGCGTGGTCCAGGTGCGGGGAGGAGCCGGACGTGGTGCTCGGCACCGGCCCAGGGGGACGGTGACTCGGATTCGCCGGCCGCGACGACGGTGGGCGAGTAGTAGTTGATGCCGAGCGAGTCGATCGGTGTCGAGGTCACATCGAGATCGCCGTCCTGGACGAAGGACCAGTCCGTGATTCCTGCCGTGTCGCGGATCAGGTCGTCCGGGAGGCGGCCGTGGAAGACGGGATCGAGGAAGATCCGGTTGGCGACGGCGTCGATCCGCCGGACCGCGTCAAGGTCGTCGGCGGCGGGCGTGAGCGGCCGCAGGGCGTGGAGGTTGAGGGTCAGCGACATCTCGGCCGTGTTCGGCAGTGTGGTGCGCAGGGCTTGGGCTGCCCAGCCGTGGGCGAGGTTGAGGTGGTGGGCGGCGCGCAGTGCGTCCGCGTCGCTGGTCCGGCCCGGGGCGTGCACCCCGTTTCCGTAGCCGAGGAAGGCTGCGCACCACGGTTCGTTCAGGGTGGTCCAGGTCGCGACTCGGTCGCCGAGAGCGTCGGCCATGATGGTCGCGTACTCGGCGAAGCGCCGGGCGGTTTCCCGCTGTGGCCAGCCGCCCGCGTTCTCGAGCTCCTGGGGAAGGTCCCAGTGGTAGAGGGTGGCGACGGGGCGGATTCCGGCCTGAAGGAGTTCGTCGACGAGCCGGCGGTAGAAGTCGAGGCCCTTCCGGACGGCAGGCCCCCGGCCGGTCGGCTGGACGCGGGGCCAGGCGACGGAGAAGCGGTAGTCGGTCACGCCGAGGCGCCGCATGAGAGCGACGTCCTCGGGCATCCGGTGGTAGTGGTCGGCGGCGATGTCACCGGTGTCCCCGTGGTGCACCTTGCCCGGGGTGTGGCTGAAGGTGTCCCAGATGGACGGGGTCCGGCCGTCTTCCGCGGCCGCGCCCTCGATCTGGTAGGCGGCGGTGGCGGTTCCCCATCGGAAGCCGCTGGGAAATCGCAGCTCGGTCGTTTTACGGGTGAACGTGTCAAGTGCAGTCATGGGCTGATCGCTCCGAGGAAGAGGGCAGGTGGGGGCAGGGGATGGTCGGAGGCCGTCGCTGATCACCCCTTGACGGCTCCCTGCATGATGCCGCCGACGATCTGACGGCCGAAGAGACCGAAGACGAGCAGCACGGGCAGCGTGCCGAGCAGGGTGCCCGCCATGATCACCGACTGGTCGTGGACGTATCCGCCGCCGAGCTGGCGGAGCGCGACCTGGACCGTCGGTTCGGAGGAGGAGAGGGCGACGACGGGCCAGAAGAAGTCGTTCCAGGCGGCCATGAAGGTGAGCAGGCCGAGGACGGCCATGCCGGGCCGGGCGATCGGCATCACGATGGACCAGAAGACCCGGGCCGTGGAGGCGCCGTCCACCCGGGCCGCCTCGATCAGTTCGTCGGGCAGCGACTGGACCAGGTACTGACGCATGAAGAAGACGCCGAAGGCGGAGACCAGGCCGGGCAGGATCACCGACTGGAGCTGGTTCACCCAGCCGAGTTCGGCGATCAGCATGAAGAGCGGGATGACGCCGAGCTGCGGCGGGATCATCATCATGCCGACCGTGACCGCGAGCAGCGCGCCCCGGCCCCGGAAACGGAGCTTGGCGAAGGCGAAGCCGGCGAGCGTGCAGCACAGCACGGTGCCGACGGTGATCGAGCCGGACACGATCAGCGAGTTGAGCAGCGCCTTGCCGATGTCCGCTTCTTCGAGGACGGCCTCGAAGTTGCGGATCAGGTGCGGGCCCGGCACCAGTGACGGCGGCACCTGCGCCAGGTCGGCGTTGGAACGGCTGGCCGCGACGATCGTCCAGTAGAAGGGAAAGGCCGAGACGAGGACCGCCAGGATCAGCACGGCGTACGCGAGCGGACCGGCCTTCATCGTCCGCCCGGCGCCCGACCGGCGCGGACGGCCGGACGACCGCCGGGTGGGGGAGACGGCGGGGGCGGGCAGGTCGGCGAGCACGGTCATCGGCCGGCCTCCTTGCGGGAACGGCGGCGCGCGATCAGGGCGTTGACCCCGACCAACACCAGGATCAGCAGGAACATCACCCAGGCGATGGCGGCCGCCCGCCCCAGGTGGAAGAAGCCCCAGCCCTGCTCGTACATGTAGAGCCCGAGCGTCTGGTACTGGTGCGAGATACCGCCCGACATGGAGCCCTCGAAGAGCAGCGGCTCACCGAAGAGCTGGGTGGCGCCGATCGTGGAGACCACGACCGTGAAGAGGATCGTCGGCCGCAGCCCCGGCAGCGTCACGTGGAAGAACTGCCGCCACCGGGAGGCCCCGTCCACCTCGGCCGCCTCGTACAGCTCGCACGGGATGGACTGCATGCCGGCGAGGTAGATCAGCGCGTTGTACCCGGTCCACCGCCAGACGACGATCGCGGAGACCGCGATCTGGGAGGTGAGGGTTCCGTTCTGCCAGTCGACCGGGCCGACACCGATGAGGCCGAGGACGTAGTTGAAGAGCCCGAAGTCGCGGCCGAAGAGCTGGGCGAAGACGAGGGTCGCGGCGGCGACCGAGGTGGCGTACGGCAGCAGCATCGCCGTCCGCAGGAAGGTCCGGCCGCGGAGTCTGTAGTTGAGCAGGTGCGCCAGGGCGAGCGCCATCACCAGCTGCGGCACGGTGGACAGCACGCCGATGGTGAAGGTGTTCCGCAGCGCGGTCCAGAAGAACTCGTCGCCGAACAGGGCGGTGTAGTTGCCGAGCCCGCGCCACTCCATGTCACCGGGAGTCTGGAGCTCCACTCGGTAGAGGGAGACGAACGCGGTGTAGATCAGAGGGAAGAGCCCGAAGGCGGCGAAGAGGGTGAAGAACGGAGCGACGTAGGCGTACGGCGACAGCGTGTCACGAAGACGGTGTGCTCTGGCTGCCTTGCGCGACTTGGTCATCCGCGCCGGGGCGGTGAGGGTCACTGTGCGGCCCTTCGACGTGAGAAGTGAAAGAGGGACCCCTCCGCCGCCGAGCGGGACGGATGCGGCGGCGGAGGGGAGCGGAGCTCCGGGTGGTGCGGCCGGATGCCTATCCGAGGGTGTTCGCGACGCCCTTCTTCGCGTTCTCCCACGCCTTCTCCGGGGCGAGGCCCTTGCGCTCGACCTCGCTCAGCGCGTTGGTGATCTGCTGGTTGATGTTCTGGTCGTGCACGCCGAGGACCTGCACCGGGGACGTCTTGGCCGCGTGTCCGAAGATCTGGCCGATGGGCGCGCCGGAGAAGTAGGGGTCCGTGGTGCCCGCGATCTCGGCGATGGCGCCGGTGGCGGAGGGGAAGTTGCCCTGCTTGGCGAAGACCTTGGCCTGCTGCTCGGGCGCGGTGAGCCACTTGATCAGCTCGTACGCCTCCTTCTTGTTCTTCGCTGCCTTCGGCACGGCGAGGTAGGAGCCGCCCCAGTTACCGGCGCCGCCGGGCAGCGTGGCGATGTCCCACTTGCCCTTGCCGGTCTCGCCGGCCTGGCCCTTGATGTAGCCGAGCATCCACGCGGGGCAGGGGATGGTGGCGAAGGAGCCGGCGGCGAAGGCCTGGTTCCACTGCGGGGACCACTGGTCGAGCTTGGCACTGAGGCCCGCCTCACTGGCCTTGACAGAGGTCTCCCAGGCGGTCTTGAGCGCGGGGTTGGTCTCCCAGATCAGGTCACCGGAGGCGTTGTAGTAGCGCTCCTCCTCCTGCCCGATCATGATCGAGAAGAGGCTGCCGACGCTGTCCAGCCAGGCGTTCTTGGCGGGAGCCTTGGCCTTGTACTGCTTACCGAGCTCCAGGTAGCCGTCCCAGGTGGCCCAGCGCTTGGCGAGTTCCATGCGGTCGGTGGGCAGTCCGGCCTGCTCGAAGAGGTCGGTGCGGTAGCACATCGCCTCGGGGCCGACGTCGGTGCCGAGGCCGAGGACCTCGCCGTTCTTCCCGGTGGCGGCGGCCCACTTGGCTTCGGCGAACTGGCTCTTGAGCCCGTCGGCGCCGTACTTGCGCAGGTCCTCGAAGCGGTCCGCCTGCTGCTGGGTGACGGAGGCGATGCGACCGACCTCGACGCCCTGGACGTCGGCGAGGCCGCCTCCGCCGGCGAGCCGGGTCTGGAGCGACTTCCAGTAGTCGGCCTCGTCCTGGGTGTCGGTCTGCTTGATGGTGACGTTCGGGTGGAGCTTCTCGTACTCGGCGTAGAGCCCGGCCTCCTTGTAGCCGAAGGAGCCGAAGAGGTCGACGGTGATCGTGACCTTGCCGCCCGCCTTCTCGGACGAGGCGCCGTCGGAGCCTGATCCGCAAGCCGCGAGCAGGGAACCTGCCAGCACCACTCCACCGAGGCGGAGGATCGTTCTCTTGGCGGCTCTGGCATGGGTCATGGGGGCCTCCTGGGCTTCGGTTGAGCACGAGGCGCCTGAGAGCGCTCTCAGATGTGCAAGTGGAGACTGCACGGGCGCGCTGCGCGCCGTCAAGGCCTGAAGCAATAACGGCTTGGACTCACCAAGAAGCACGGAGTGTCGGATTTTTCGGCACGAACTACCCGACCGGACCGTTCACTTGTCGGAACGAAGACGTACCGCCGGAGGCGGGGGCACGGGCGGACTCGCGGGGCGGAGGTCACCACCCGGAAGGCTCACGACGGGATACGGGAGCACGCTCGCACCGAACCCCCGGCAGGTCGCCGCGCGGACCCCACGACGCCCGCCGCTTCTCCGCGCACTCCCCCACGCACAGGACAGCTCGGCCGGCCCGGGCGTCGGCGCTCTCACCGGGGACGGCGACGGCCGGCCGGCGCCTGAGCGCCGACCCGGCCTCAGGAGGACTGGCGCTGCACCAAAACGGTCGGCGTGATCACGGAATCGGCCCCCGCCTGCTCGGGGTGGTCGAGGCGGCGCATCAGGAGTCTGACCATCAGGCGGCCCATGCCCTCGATGTCCTGCCGTACGGTGGTGAGGGCAGGTACCGCGCCACTGGCGACGTCCGCCATGTCGTCGAATCCGACGACGGCGACATCGTCGGGAATCCTGCGGCCGCGTTCCAGGAGCGTACGCAACGCGCCCCGGGCCATCAGGTCGTTCGCGACGAAGACCGCGTCGAGTCCGGGGCACCGGTCGAGCAGTGCCGCCATGGCTCGGGCGCCGCTTTCCTCGGTGAAGTCGCCCCTTTGGAGGAGCTCCGGGTCGGCGTCGACGAGGACGTCGTGGTAGCCGGCCGCACGGTCGACCGCGGAGGTCTGGTCGGACGGACCCGCGATGTGGGCAATTCTGCTTCGCCCCGCGGAAACGAGGTGCGAAACGGCCGCTCGCGCCCCTCCTCTGTTGTCACAGTCCACGTAGGGGGTGCCCGGGGAGGAGGACGCGGCGGGGCGGCCACCGAACACATGGGGCACCCTGCTGTGGGCTATCAGCTGGGCGAGCCGGTCGTCACTGTGCAGGGAGAAGGCGAGAGCCCCGTCCACATGGCCGCCGGACAGATAGCGGGCGATCCGATCATGATCGGACTCTCCCTCCACCCACAGCAGCACCAGTTGGAGGTCGTTCGCCGACAGCTCCCTGCTGATCCCTCTCACATGCCGTTCGAAGAAGGGGTCGGAGAACACCCGGAACTCGGGCTCCGCGATGATCACGGCCACGGCGCCGGTACGTTGGGTCACCAGGGAGCGTGCGGCCTGGTTGGGGACGTAGCCGAGCTCCTCGACCGCCTTGCGCACTTTGTCGATCAGCGGTTGGCGCACTCCGGACCCTCCGTTGACCACGCGGGACACCGTCGCCCGTGAGACACCCGCGCGGGCCGCAACCTCTTCGAGGGTGGGGCGAGGCGTCATCATCTGCTCGGGCAAGGGTCTCTCCTGTTCTACGCGCGGAAATCGGACGGTCTGCCGTTGCAGCATAGTCCTGCGACGCATCGACTGAGAGCGCTCCCAGCTACACCAGGTAGATATGCCCCATAAGCGTAGCCCGATCGCATACGAAACGACACGCACAGGCCGGACACGGAAGCAGCTTCGGCGACCCCTTCGCGCATCGGTGGATACGGAGATGCCGGTCCGCAGCGACCCCTGCCGCCGCCGGCAGACCCTTCACTCCCTGGAAAACGCAGTGACCCTCAAGGAGTTTCGGCTCAAAGTATTGACCGCTACTGGGTGCCCCTCTACGTTGTCGGCGATGTGAGAGCGCTCTCAGAAGGGCTGTTCATGAGATCTCGCAGAAACCTGTCACTGCTGACCACGGTGGCTCTTGCCGCTACCGCGTTGGGCACGGTGAGCAGCGGTGTTGCTTCGGCCGCGACCATCGAGGTCGGCATGGGCAGCTACAGCGACGTTCGCCCGGCCGGCCGCCAGGGGCCGTCGAACAACGGCGGCCAGGCGGTCAAGCCCAAGGTCACCGCCGCCATGGCCGATACCCCTGTCCCGACGAACGACTGGTGGACTTCGCTGGCCTTCCAGCGCTTCTCCAGCAACCCGTGGTCGGAGAACATGTACGGCCACCCCCTCACCTACAAGGCGGTCTCGGGAGGTTTGGAGGTCGGCTACCCGACGACGCACCAGATCGTAGGCGGCGGCCGTCAGTACGAGTTTCCCCACAAGGCCGACCTGACCCTGGGGCTCGCGGGGCTGAACTCCCCCGACGCGAAGGCGGACGGGTGGAGTGACTGGACCGTCAGCCCGTACTGGAACGACGGCGCCCGCAGTCTGCGGACGACCATCGGCCACGGCCTGCCGTACGTGTACGCGGAGGGCAACGGAGGTGCGGCCCGGATCAGCGCCGCTGCCCCGCCGACCGTCTTCGCCGATCAGGGCAACGTCCTCGGTGTCACCGTCTCCGGTCACGACTACGCGCTGTTCGCGCCGAGCAGCAGCGACTGGACCGTCTCGGGCAACGAGATCCGCGCGGATCTCGGCGGCAGGAACTACTTCTCCCTGGCGGTCCTCCCGAACAAGGGGGCGCTGACCGACTTCAAGAAGTACGCCTTCAGCTTCGTGACGGGATCGAAGGTGGACTGGGAGTACCGGGAGGGGGACGGCGAGGTCACGGCCACCTACTCGCTGACCACCGAGGCGAAGGAAGGCACCGAGACCGGCACCTTCCAGGCGCTCTACCGCCACCAGTGGCTTCACACCGGCGATCCGCTGACCGCCTACCGCTACGTCTCCTCGCGCGGTGAGATGAAGGTCCGCGAGGGCACGTCCTTCACGACCACCCAGAAGGTGAACGGTGTGCTGCCCGGCCTGCCGAGTGCCACCGGCGTCGACAAGGCGAAGCTCAAGGGCTACATCAACGACGTGCTGACCCAGGGCGACCCCTTCAGCGGCGCGATCGACACCTACTGGACCGGCAAGGCCCTGGGCAAGCTCGCCCTGCTCGTTCCCCTGGCGGACCAGGTCGGCGACACCGCCAACCGCGACAAGCTGCTGGCCCTGATCAAGGGCCGCATGGAGGAATGGTTCACGGTCGGCGGCCCCTCCGAGTTCTCCTACGACAAGGACTGGCGCACCCTCATCGGGTACCCGGCCTCCTACGGCAGCGACCAGGAGCTCAACGACCACCACTTCCACTACTCGTACTACGTGATGGCCGCGGCCATCGTGGCGCAGTACGACCCGCAGTGGGCCGCTGACTCCGAATGGGGCGGCATGGTCAAGGAGCTCATCAAGGACGCCGCCAACCCGGCGAGGAACGACAGCAGGTACCCGTTCCTGCGCGGCTTCGACGTCTACGCCGGCCACAGCTGGGCCGCCGGCCACGAGTCGTTCGCGGCGGGCAACAACCAGGAGTCGTCCTCGGAGTCGATCAACCTCAGCGCCGGCCTGATCATGTGGGGCTCGGCCATGGGCGACAAGGCGCTGCGTGACCAGGGCGTCTACATGATGACGACCGAGTCGGAGTCGATCGCGCAGTACTGGTTCGACGCGGACCAGCAGGTCTACCCGCAGGACTTCACCCACGACGTCGTCGGCATGGTCTGGAGCAGCGGTGGCGCCTACGCGACCTGGTGGACCGCCAACCCCGAGGAGATCCACGGCATCAACTTCCTGCCGATGACCGGCGGCTCCCTCCACCTGGCCCGCGAGAAGGCCATGCTCAACCGCAGCGTGGTCGAGATGGAGAAGGAGAACGGCGGCCCGGCCGTCGAGTGGAAGGACATCTTCTGGCAGGTCCAGGCCCTCTACGACCCGGCCAAGGCCATGAGCTACTGGAACCGGTGGAACGGCGGCTACGTCCCCGAGGCCGGCGAGACCAAGGCCCACACCTACCACTGGGTCGCCACGATGAACTCCATCGGCTCGCCGGACATGACCGTCACGGCCAACTCGCCCACCGCCGTCGTCTTCGACAAGGACGGCACCAAGACCTACGCCGCCCACAACTACACGGCTGAGGCGTGCTCGGTCCTCTTCTCCGACGGCGGAGTCCTGAACGTCCCCGCGAGGTCGACCGCGTCCGGCACGGGCGGCGACACCGAGCTCGGCACCCTGTGCGGCGCCCCCGGCGACGACAGGCCCGGCGCGCCCGGCACCCCGGTCGCAAGTGACATCACCGACGACTCCGTCAAGCTGACCTGGAGCGCGGCGGTCGACGACAAGGGCGTCAAGGACTACGACGTCCACCGCGGCACCACCAAGGTCGCCACGGTCACCGGCACCTCGTACACCGACACCGGCCTGACCGCCGGCACCTCCTACACCTACAGCGTCAAGGCCCGCGACACGGCCGACCAGGTCGGCCCGGCCAGCAGCACCGTGACGGTCACCACCTCCGGCAACCCGCCGGTGACGGGTGACACCTTCTACCTGCGCTCCGGTGGCCAACTGGCCACCCAGGCCGCCACGGCCGGTTCCCCGGACACCATCCGCTCCGCGGACGGCGCCAACCGCGACGGGACTCCCTACAACCCCCTGGTCTACGAGGTGAGGAACGTCAACGGCACCCTGAAGGCGGGCGCCGGCACGGCCTTCACCTTCAAGGTCGACGCCGGCACCAACGTCGGCTACGCCCAGCAGGCCAGGGTCTCCTACGACCTGACCGGCGACGGCACCTTCGACCGTGTCGAGACGTTCCGCTACTTCGCCTCCGACCCGATCACCGGCTGGGAGGACTACACCTCCGCCCGGCAGGGAGTGCTCTCCGCCTCGGGCACCCTGGGCAACCTGAACGGCGGCACCATCCGCGTCGAGGTCTGGAGCGCCCTGGGCAACGGCCCGTCCACTCTCCAGGTCGGCACGGGATCCGTACTGACCATTCCCTTCGCCTGACAACCGGAGGAGCCCGGCCCGTGGGTCACCGACCACGGGCCGGGCTCGTCCGGCGAAGTCGTAGAAGACGGCCTCTTCGACGACTTCCACCGGCTGGATGCGGTGACGATTCCGCGAGCGTCGCCGTGTTGACGTTTCGGGGTCCTTTCCGGCGGCTTCCCGTTCCCTCCCCGCCACGCGCGGAAGCAGACGACCACTACCAGGAGGACGGCCATGCTCGTGAGACGCGAAGGCCGAGGTGCTCGGGCAGTGCGCGTCCCTCGCGGCGCAACGCCCTCGCCGTCTCGTACGCCACGAGGCCGCCGAAGCTGTGGCCGAGCAGCAAGAGGGCACGGTGAACGCGGACTGGGAGACACCAGGTCGGCGACGAGGGGGCCGATCGCCGTGTGCGCGGGCTCCGCCCGGCGCGCGGAACGGCCGGGGAGCTGCACAAAACGGCAGTTCAGGACCCCTTCGCGACCGAAAAGATGTCATCCAGCTAAACGATCAAGGGATCCGCAGGTCAGACCCACACCGACGTCTCTCTCAGGAAGGCCGAGCGTCAAGCGGGCGTCACGAAGTCGGGGCTGTCTCTGCCTGCATGACCGGTCGCCGCGACGGCAGCAGACGGCTACCCGCACATGACCAAACGGCCGGCGTCGAGCTCCGCCGTCCGGTCGGCCAGGGTGTCGGCGGCCGCCCGGTCGTGGGTGATGAACACCAGGCTGAGTCCCGTCTCGTCACGGAGCCCCGTCAGAACGGCGAGGATGGCGTCGCGCGTGGCCGGGTCCAGGCCGGAGGTGATCTCGTCGCAGATCAGGACCTTGGGCTCGGCCAGCAGTGCCCGCGCCAGTGCGGCACGCTGGAGCTCCCCGCCGGACAGCGCGCCGGGGCGGCGCAAGGTCAGGGCCTCGGCCAGCCCCAGCTCCGCCAGGGTTCGTACGGCGGCCCTGCGTGCGGTGTCCCGGTCGGCTCCGCGCAGCCGGACCGCCGTGCGGGCGACCTGGTCGAGGACCGGCCGGTGCTCGTCGAAGGCCGCCGTGGGGTCCTGGAACACGTACTGGACGGCCGCCAGTTCGGTGCGGGAGCGGGCGCGGAGGCTGCGTGGCAGCGGAGCCCCGTCGAGCAGGACCGCCCCGTCGTACGCGGAGTGGAGCCCGGCCAGGCACCGGCCCAGAGTGGTCTTGCCGCCGCCGGAACGGCCGACCACGGCCAGGCACTCCCCCGGCGCGACCGACACCGTGACGCCGTGCAGCACCGGAACCGTGCCACGCGCGGTCCGGTGCCGGGCGGTCAGGTCCTGTGCCGCCAAGCGCTCTCCGCCGGGTCGTACGGCGGATCGTGTCCGGTCGGTCACCGGCTTCACCACAGCGGGCAGCACCGCGTCCGCCGGCCCCCGGTCCACGACACGACCGGCCCGCAGCACGACGACATCGTCGGCCAACTGCCGTACGACGTCCCAGTCGTGGCTCAGCAGGACCAGGGCGATGCCCTGCACGGCGAGGTCGGCCAGCGCCTCGACGACGCCCCGTTTGGTGGCCGGGTCCTGGCCCGTGGTGGGTTCGTCGGCGACGATCACCTTGGCGCCGAGGAGCAGGGCCTGCGCGATGACGACCCGCTGCTGCTGGCCGCCGGAGAGCTGGTGGGGGTAGCGGCGCAGCACCATCGTGGGGTCGGGCAGCTGGGCCCGGCGCAGGGCGTGCTCGACGCGGTCGCGGATCTCACGGCGGGTGCCGCCCCGCAGGGCGGCGATGTCGCGCAGGAGCGCTCCGGCACGCCGGGCGGGGTTGAGGACGGCGGCGGGGTGCTGGGGTACGTAGCCGACGGCTCCGGGTCCTGGGGTGTGGATCCGGCCGTCGACCCGGGCGCCGGGCGGGAACTCGCCGAACAGGGCGCGTCCTGTGGTGGTCTTCCCGCTGCCCGAGGGCCCGACGAGAGCGGTGATCCGGCCGGGGTGGGCCGTCAGGCTCACGCCGTCGACGAGGGTGCCGCCGGCCACCTCCACGCGCAGTCCGTCCACTTCAGCGACCGGGTTCATCCCCGGCCTCCTTTCCTGGCGGCCTTGGCGGCCGGTGTGTGCAGGGCGGCGTCGAAGAGCAGGTTGGTGCCCATCGACAGGGCGGCGATGAGCAGGGCGGGCACCGCCACGGCCCACGGCTGGAGGAACAGGCCCGTGCGGTTGCGGTCCACCATCACCGCCCAGTCGGCGGCGTCCGGCTCGACGCCGATCCCGAGGAACGCGGCCGTGGCCACCAGGTACAGGGCGCCGGTCAGCCGGATCCCGGCGTCGGCGGCGAGGGTACGGCGCATGGACCGGGCCACATAGCCGAGCGCCGTACGCCACCAGGACTCGCCCTGCATCCGCAGCGCCTCGACGGCCGGCCGGGCGGAGATCTCGGCGGCCGCCGCGTGCACGACACGCGCGATGTCGGGTACGGCGGCCAGCCCGACCAGGACGGCCAGCCCGGCCGGCCCCGGGGTCAGGGTCGCCGCCACCAGCAGCACCAGCAGGAGCGACGGCACGGCGATCAGTACGTCGAGGGGCCGCATGAGGGCCTCCTCCAGCCAGGTACGACGGGTGAGCGCGGCGGTCAGCCCGAGCGGGACGGCCACCAGATAGGCGAGACCGGTGGCCGCGAGCGCCACGAGGACCACGGACCGGCCGCCGAGCAGGATCTGTTGCCAGACGTCCCGGCCGCTGAAATCGGTGCCGAGCCAGTGCCCGTCGCCCGAGGCGAAGGAGACCGAGCGCGGCCCGGCTGGTCCGGCGATCAGCGGCCCGAGGGCGGCCAGCAGCAGGGGCACGGCGATGAGCCCCACGGCGAGCGCGTATCGGGGCGCGTGACGCCTCATGCGACCACCTCCGCACGGGGGGCGAACCGGCGGGCCACGAGATCGGCCCCGAGGTTCGCCAGGACGGTGACCACACCGAAG
The DNA here is from genome assembly GCF_055573115.1 of Streptomyces sp. NPDC030222. Classification (NCBI taxonomy): domain Bacteria; kingdom Bacillati; phylum Actinomycetota; class Actinomycetes; order Kitasatosporales; family Streptomycetaceae; genus Streptomyces; species Streptomyces sp. NPDC030222. Next base: position 184,852 of record NZ_JBVICA010000005.1, on the reverse strand, counting down.
ACCACGGCCATGCCCTGGACGACGGGCACGTCGCGGGCGGCGACGGCGTCGATGAGCACGGTTCCGAGGCCAGGGACGACGAAGAGGGCTTCGACGACGATCACTCCGCTCAGCAGCCAGTCGCAGGTCCGGGCCAGCTGCTGGGCGGCCGGGGCGAGGGCGTTGGGCAGGGCGTGCGCCCAGCGGACGCGCGCGCCGCCGACGCCGTAGCGCTGGGCCTGGGCGACGTACGGCGAGGCCATCGCGTCGATCATCCCGGCGCGCACGAGACGGCTGATCGTGCACACGGGCCGGGAGATGAGGACGAGGACGGGCAGGACCAGTACGGCCGGCTCGGTGAACGGGTCCGCGCCGACGGCAGTGGGCGGCAGCCAGCCCAGCCACAGTCCGAACACGGTGGCGAGCAGCACGCCGAGGGCGAACTCGGGTACGGAGTGCACGGCCAGCGCCAGTGCGCTGAGGGTACGGTCCAGCGGGCCGCCCTCCCGGCGGGCGCACAGCACGCCGAGCCCGGCCGACAGCGGCAGCAGCACGGCGAGGGTGACGCAGGCGAGCAGCACCGTGGGCCCGAGGCCGCCGGACAGGTACCCGGCGACGGGCCGCCCGCTGACCAGGGACGTACCGAGGTCACCGTGGAGGAGTCCGGCGGCCCAGTCCAGGAAGCGTTCGGTGGCGGGGCGGTCCAGGTCCAGGGCCGCGCGGATGCGGGCGATGCGCTCGGGGTCGGGCTGGTCGCCGGCCAGGGCGACGGCCGCGTCCCCGGGCAGGGCCTCGGTGAGCGCGAAGACGAACAGGACGACGGCCGCCGTCTGCCCCAGACCGAGGAGCAGGCGGCGGCCGACCCAGTGGAGGTGGAGGGTCACGCGATCCAGATCTTGTCGAAGCGGGCCCAGTCGAGGGTGTTGGCCGGGGCCTTGGCGGAGACGCCGTGCACGGGGGGTGCGGTGGCGACGATCCAGTCGGCGAAGCCCCAGATCAGGAAGCCGCCTTCGTCGTGCAGGCGGCGCTGCATGCGCTCGTAGACAGCGGCCCGCTGCTTCACGTCGCGGCTGGACTGGGCCTGCTGGTAGAGGTCGTCGAAGTCCTTCTGCTGCCACTTGGTCGCGTTGGTGGTGGAGCCGGTGAGCAGGCGCTGTGAGATGTGGGACTCGATGGGCATGGCTCCGGAGCGGTAGGAGGCGAAGGTCCCGTTGTCCAGGATGTCCTTCCAGTACGTGTCCTTGTTCCCGACCTTGACCTCCACGGTGACCCCGGCCTTGGCGGCCTGCTCCTTGAAGATCCCGGCGGCCTCGACGAAGCCGGGGGCGGCGGGCGCCGTGTCCAGGGTGACCTTGAGGTTCTCGGCGCCGGCCTCCTTGAGGAGGGCGCGGGCCCGGTCGAGGTCCTGGGCGCGCTGGGGCAGGCCGGACGCGTAGTACTGGTAGCCCTTGCCGAAGAGGTCGTTGCCGACCTCGCCGGCGCCGGAGAGGGCGCCGTCGACGAGTTCCTTGCGGTCGGCGATGAGGAAGAACGCCTGGCGGACCCGCTTGTCGTCGAACGGCGGCCGGTCGGTCTTCATCACGAAGCCCTGCATGGAGCTGCCGGGCAGCCGGATGACCTCGATCTTCCCCTTGCCCTCGTGGGTGCGGGCGGTGGCGGGGTTGAGCTCGTGGGCGTACTGGACCTGGCCGCCGAGCAGGGCGCTGACGCGGGCCGACTCCTCGGCGGCGACGACGAACTCGACCTGGTCGAGGTGGGGTGCGCCCTCCCAGTAGGCGTCGTTGCGCTTGACCACCAGGGACTTGCCGGGCGTGAACGAGCGATAAGTGAACGGTCCGGAGCCGACGGGCTTGTCGAAGGAGGTGGTGTCCTTGGGGACGATGTAGGCGCCGAAGGCGGCCAGCACGTTGGGGAATTCGGCGTACGGGCGCTTCAGCTTGAACTCTACGGTGGACGCGTCGAGGGCACGGCTGGCCGCGAGGTCGATGGGCTCCAGTGATGCCTTGGCGCGGAAGGTGCCCTTGGGGTCGGCGATCCGGCGGTAGCTGTAGAGGACGTCTTCGGCGGTGACCGGGCGGCCGTCGTGGAAGGTGGCCTTGCGGAGGGTGATCTTCCAGGTGTCGAGGGCGGTGTTGGGCTCCCAGCGCTGGGCGAGCCGCGGTACGGGCGCGAGGTCGGCGCCGAAGTCGGCGAGCTTGTCGTAGAGGGCCTTGGCGCGGGCGGCGTCCACGAACAGGTTGGCGGCGTGCGGGTCGAGGGTCTCGCTCGCCCCGCCGCCCGGGAAGGCTGCGCGCAGCGTGCCGCCGCGCTTGGGCGTGCCTGCTTCAGCGGCGTTCTTGGTGTCGGTGCTCTTGCCGGTGTCGCCGGCGCAGCCGGCGGTGAGGGCGGCGGCGGCGGTGGCGGTGGCGAGGAGGAGGCCTCTGCGGGCGAGGCCGGAGCGGGGGTTGTTCACGGTGTGGTGTCTCCGTTGCTGTGCTGGGAGTTGAGCGGGGGGTGGTCCGGGTGAGGGAGCCGGGCGACGAGGTGCAGGCGGTCGGAACTCGTGGTCCCGTGCGGGGAGTCGCCTTCGCGCCAGGGCGGTTCGGTGCGTGGGCCGGGGCGGTCGTACAGGTCGAGGACCTCGAAGCCCGCGGTGGTGAGGAAGTACCTCAGTTCCTGGGGGAACAGCAGCCGCCAGGCGGAGTGCTGCTCCTGTGGCGGTGTGCCGTCGTCGGCGCTCCAGGTGCGGCGGCGGCGCAGGAGTTGGGCGCCGTGGTCGATCCACAGGGTGGTGTGGGAGGTGTGGGAGGTGCCGCGCCAGTCGAAGGAGGCGGTGCGCGGTCCGTCGAGGAGTTCGGTGTTGCCGAGGAAGAAGGCGCCGTTGCGCATCTCCGCGATGAGCAGGCCGCCGGGGGTGAGGTGGGCGCGGCAGCGGTCGAGGAACGCCGTCAGGTCGTCGTTGGTGTGGCAGTACAGAAGGGCACTGTCCAGGCAGACGACCGCGTCGAATACGGCCCCGAGGTCGAAGTCCCGCATGTCGGCGCGGTGGTAGTCGGGGCCCGGGTGGGCACGGCGGGCGTGGGCGAGCATCGCTTCGGCGGTGTCGATTCCGGTGACTCGGCGTCCGGCGTGGTGGTGCAGCCAGGCCGCGTCGCGGCCGGTTCCGCAGCCGATGTCCAAAACCCGGGTGCCCGCGCCGTGCCGGCGCAGCGTGTCCTCGGCCCAGCGCGCGGCAAGTCGGTCGGGGTCGGGGAACCGCTCTTCGTAGAGCTCGGGGTGATCGGTCAGGAGGTTGCCGGTGCTCTTCGGATCGGTGCTCTTCGGATCGGTGCTCTTCGGATCGGTGCTCATCTGGTCTCGCTCAGGGGCCGGGGGTCGCGGTGCCGGGCGGCGGAGGCCGCGTCGGGGTCGGGGTCCTGGTCCGAGTCCTGGTGCCGGGAGGCCGGGGCAGTCGGTGCGGTGACGGGGGCGGCGGGCAGGACCCCGCGCCGGTTCAGCCGAGTGACGGCAGCCGCCGAGGCGAGGCCGAGGGCCGTGCAGCAGGCGTACGGAAGCCACGCCGGCCCTGTGTTCGTGGCGGTGTCCATGGCCCACCCGACGCCCGCCCCCGCGCCCGCAGCGGCCACTCCGGACACGGCGTAGTACAGGCCGTAGAAGGTGCCGGTGAGCTCCGCGCGGCCGAACGCGGGGATGAGCTCCATGACGAACGGCGCGGCGGTCATCACTCCGAGGTGCAGCAGCAGCGTCCCGGCCAGGACCGGCAGCAGCCGCGCCGGATGCTCCCCCACGGTGCCCGCCACCAGCATGGGCGGTACGAAACCGAGCGCGCTGAGGGCCAGCCCGGCGGCGATCCAGCGGCCACGTCCGCCGCCTCGTGCGGCCAGTCGGCGGGTGAGGCGCAGCTGGAGCAGGAGGTTGGCGAGGGTCCCGGCCACGAAAAGCAGCCCGACGGCGCCCTCCCAGCCGGTGGCCTGCCGCGCGGCGTGCGGAAGCAGCAGGTAGAGCTGGCTCTCCATGCCGTACATGCCGACCATGGCCAGGGCGAAGGCCACGAAGCGCCGGTTGCCCGCCACCTCCCGCCAGTCGCCGAGGACGGAGCCGGCCGGAGGCGGCACCGCGCGAGCGGGCAGTACGGCGGCCTGAGCGACGGTGAGCAGCGCGAACACGCCCGCCGCGGTCAGCGCCGCCACCCTGAATCCGCCGAACAGCAGCAGGCTCCCCAGCAGTGGCCCGAGCAGCGCCCCTGCCGTCGCGAACACGTTGAACAGCGCGAACGCCTCGGCCTTGCGATCGCCGGACTCCTGCGCGACGTAAGTCCGTACGGCCGGGTTGAACAGCGCGCCGGCCAGCCCGCTGAGCACCGACGCGGCGATCAGTACGGGCAGGGCGTCTCCGAGCGCGAACAGCGCGAAGCCGACGGTGCGCAGGCCGCAGCCCGCGATGATCACGCCGCGGGCGCCGAGTCGGTCGGCCGCCGAGCCCCCGATCAGGAACATCCCCTGCTGGCTGAGGTTGCGCAGTCCCAGGACCAGGCCGACCACCGCCGCCGACATCCCGAGGTCGTCGGTGAGGTGGGTGGCGAGGTACGGGATGAGGAGGTAGAAGCCGGTGTTGACGCCGAACTGGTTGACCAGCAGGAGCCGTACGGCCGGTGGGAAGCCGCGCACCGCGGTGAGGGTCTTCACCGTGCGGCCCCGGCGGGTATCGCGGCACGGCGCAGCACGCCCAGGCCGGCGCGTGGGGCGGGGCGTACCGTGCCGTCGGTGCCGCCGATCCCGGTCCACGGGTCGTCGGCGAGCAGCAGATGGCCGTCGAGGTCGACCCAGCGGGCCCGGTCGACCAGATGCACGGCGGGCGCGATGCCGAGCGAACTGGCCGTCAGGCAGCCGAGCATGAGGTCGGTGCCGCTGCCGTGCAGCGCGGCGTGGATGCGCAGCGCTGCGCGTACGCCGCCGCACTTGGCGAGTTTGACGTTGACCCCATGGACTTTGCCGGCGAGGAATGCGGCGTCCTCGTAGGAGACGGCGTCCTCGTCTGCGATGACAGGGACCGGGGAGAGGGCGGCGACCCGGGCCAGGGCGTCGGGGCGGCCGGCCGCGATGGGCTGTTCCACGGCGGTGACGCCGAGAGCGGCGAAGCGGGGCAGCAGTGCGTGGGCCTGGTCCTCGGTCCAGGCTCCGTTGGGGTCGAGCAGCAGGTCCCCGGCGGGCGCCCCTTCGCGGACGGCCTCGACTCGGGCGAGGTCCTCGGCCGGATCGTCGGCCCCTGCCTTGACCTTCAGGACGGTGAATCCGGCTACGGCGAGCCGGGCGGCCTGGGCGGCCGCGGACACCGGCGGGACGATGCCGATGGTGCGGGCCGTGGCCGCCGACGGGGGCAGCGCGCTGCCGAGCAGCCGGTGCGCGGGTTCACCGGCTCGCTTCCCGGTGAGGTCCAGTACGGTGGCCTCGACCGCGGCGAGGACTCCGGCGGGCAGGTCGGCGCCGAGGGAACCCGCGGGGGCGAGTTCATCCCAGGCGGTCTCGGGGTCCGGCAGGCGCTCGACGGCCGGCCGTACGTCGCTCAGGCGGCGCAGGATGTGCTGGGTGGACAGTCCGAGGAAGTCGCTGCTGACGGCCTCCCCCCAACCACGCAGCCCGTCGTGTTCCAGGCTGACCCAGACGGCGTCGCGGCGGGCCATCACGGAGCGGGAGATGCGCAGGGGCTCCGCCAGTTCCAGCGAGGCGGTGTGCCAGGTGAGTCTCATACGGCACCTCCGGGGGCCGGAACGTGGGCGGCGAGGGGTGCGCCACCAGGTGCGGGGACGGGGGCGGCGGGATCCACGACGGTGCGGCAGCGCGTCCAGCCGAGGGCCTCGGCGGCGCGCGGGTGCGGGATCTCCAGCGGGCGGGTGGCCGGCGCGGTGGCCCGGAGTCCGTGCGCGTGGCAGAAGTCGTCGTCGTAGACGGTTCCGAGGTAGCGGTGGGGGCCATCGGGGAAGACGGTGGCGACGACGGCGCCGGGCTCGGCCCGGGCGGCCCACGCGGAGACCAGGGCGACGGCGCCGGTGCTCCACCCGCCGCTGACGAAGCTGCCGCGGGCGAGCCGGCGGCAGGCGTCGACGGCCTCGGCGGGGCCCACCCAGTGCACCTCGTCGAAGACGCGGTGGTGGACGTTGCCGGGGTGGATGCTGCTGCCGAGTCCGCGCATCAAGCGCGGCCGGGCGGGCTGGCCGAAGATGGCGGAGCCGACGGAGTCGACGCCGATGACCTTCAGCCGGGGCCAGCGACGGCGCAGCGGTCCGACCAGTCCGGCACTGTGCCCGCCGGTGCCCACGCTGCACACCAGGACGTCCAGGTGGTCGAGCTGGCCGATCAGTTCCGCCGCCATCGAACGGTAACCGGCCGGGTTGTCGGGGTTGTTGTACTGGTCGGGCCAGTAGGCGTCCTCGGTGCGGGCCAGCACCTCGCGCAGCCGGGCGATGCGGGCGGCCTGCCAGCCGCCGTGGGCGGCCGGGCGGTCGACGAGTTCCAGCCGAGCGCCGTAGGTACGCAGCAACTGCCGCATGGACGGTTCGAGTTCGGCGTCGCCGACGAGGACGACGGGGTGGCCGAGGACCTGCCCGGCGAAGGCCAGCCCGATGCCCATGGTGCCGGAGGTGGACTCCACGACCGGGGCACCGGGGCGCAGCTCACCGCGCCTGCGGGCGCCGGTCAGCATGGACATCGCCGCACGGGCCTTCATCCCGCCGGCGCCGAGGTGTTCGAGCTTGGCCCAGAACCCGGGGTGGGCGTGGGGCAGGTCGGTGCGGATATGGGCGACGGGGGTATGACCCAGCAGCGGCAGGAGATCGGGGTTGGCGCCGGTGACGTCCGACCGGTGCAGGAGTGGAGCGAGGGTCACGGACGGCCTCCGTAGCGGTGGATGATGCCCGGGCCGCCGTCGAGCCAGAAGAACGGGTACGGCTCCGCGGACACGGCGCTCACTCCGGCGCCGAGGAAGCGGGGCAGGACGGCGCTGCCGGTCTGGGCGAACATCACCAGGGGCTTGCCGGTCGCGGCGGCGTGATCGAGCAGGCCCTGGAAGGTGCCGTTGCTGAGAGTCATGCCGGAGGCGAGGACGGCGCCGCAGCGTTCGAGGTGGGCGGCCGCGTCGGTGAGGACGGGCTCTCCCCACTCGGTGGTGCCGCCCTTGAGGTCGCACGGCAGGTACGCGCGGTCTCGCGAACGCAGCTGCTCCAGGAGCGAGTTCACCACTCCGACCACCAGAACCGGCGCGTGCTCGCCGGGCGTCGTGGAGTGGGCGGGCAGGAGGTCGACGACGGCGCGCGCCCGGGCCCGCGAACGGCTCAGCGAGTTACCAGCCGGCAGCGGATACGGCCGGGCGCCGTTGCCCGGCGTGTGCGGGCGTACGTGGGCCAGGTAGGCGTCGAGGGCCGCGATCCGCACCGGCAGGAGCGGATGGGACAGGAGGTCGGCGACGGTGGCGCCCACGCAGTCGTCGAGGGCGCCCGCGGGCAGCGCCCCGGGCTCCACGGCGCAGGATCCGACGGCCGCGTCGAGCCGCAGGCTGAGCACCTCGTTGCGGTATCCGCGAGCGCGGCCCTCGTGGCGGACGGCCTGGGTCGTGGTGAAGGCGAGCGAGATCCGCTCGTGGGCCGGGTCGGAGCCGTAAGCCCCGGCGCGGACGGTGTCGACGAGTTGGCCGACGGTCCGGACGACAGGGTCTCCGTGCGGCGCCTTACGATTCAAGGGTCCTTCGCTCGCAGGCGCATGAGGGGCGGACAGGGTCACGCGGGCACCGCCGCGGAGGGCTCGTAACAAGTGCGCAGCTCGGCCAGCAGCCGCTCGGCGTCCTCACGGGCGCCGCCGCCCTCGGTGTCGGCGGTCATGACGTGCCCGAGGTACTCGTTGTTGCTGGTGGCGGCGCGCACGGTGCGGCCCGGCTCGGCGAGGGTGAGCTCCAGCACCTCGGGCCGGGCGCGGAGGGCCTCGGCCCCCTCGATGCCGGCGAGGACTCCTGCGGAGTCGGGCAGGAGGAAGGCGATGGCGGCGCTGCGCACGCCGGTCGCTCGCGGCGTGAGGTCGGGCGCGCGGCCGAGGGCCACGTCCACGCAGGCGGTCGCCAGGTCGATGCCCGTGACGTGGCGGACCAGTTCGGTGATGCGGTTGCCGGCCGGGCGGGGGTTGACCTCGACGACCTGGGGCCCGTCGGGCGTGAGCTTGATCTCGGTGTGGCAGACCACCTGGTCCAGGCCGAGTGCCTTGACCGCCCGCAGCGCGGTCTCGGCGGCCTCCGAAGCCAGGGCCTCCTCGATGCCGGCCGGGAACATGTGGCCGGTCTCGATGAAGGCGGGCGCTCCGCCGATGCTCTTGTCGGTGACGCCCACGACGTGGGTGGCGCCCCCGAAGGAGACGGTCTCGACACTGACTTCAGGCCCCTGCAGCAGCTCTTCGAGCAGGATGGCAGGGGCGCGGTCCTGGCCGCGCGCGTTGACGGGGAACGCGGCGAGGGCCTGGCAGGCGAGCTCCAGTTCGCGTTCGTCGCGCACCGCGCGGACCAGCATGCCCGCGCACAGGTCCACGGGCTTCACGACGAGCGGGTAGCCGATCTCGGCGGCGGCGACGGCCGCCTCCCCGGCCCCCTCGCAGATCGCGAAGCGGGGTCCTGCCACGTCGGCTTCGCCGAGCATACGGCGCGTCAGGTCCTTGCGGCACGCAGCCTCGACAGCCTCCGGGGCAGGGCCGGGCAGGCCCAGTCGCGCGGCGGTGTGCGCGACGGCCGGCAGGTAGTAGTCGCAGGAGGACACCACTCCGTCGAAGCCGAGGACGGCGTGCAGGCCCTCGATCCGTGCGAGGAGGGCGTCCGTGTCGTTGGTGTCCGCCGTGATGATGTTGCGGGCCGTGAGCAACGGGTGCGGGCCGTCGGCCGCGGAGGCCGAGCGCAGGTAGTGGTGCAGGTCGCGGGTGACGAAGGTGAACTCGTGCCCGTCTTCGCGGATGGCCCTGGGCAGCAGCCTGCTCATCGACCCCACCCAGCTTTCGATCACCAGGAGATGTCCCACCGGATTTCCTCTCAGACTGCGTCGGCGCTGTGCAACACAGACGTTATCGGTAATCGTTTTCATTTCCAATAGGGATTTTTTCGGGTAGCCTGCGGGCCCCCGAAGCAGGAGAGGCGGCAGGTGATGGAAGAGCTGACGCGAGATCAGAGAGTCGGGCGGTACACGGTGCGGCACGCGAGGGCCGAGGACCTGGTCGGCGCCCGGAGCGTCATGCTGGACACCTTCTACCGGGAGTTCGGCTACGGATACGTGCCGAGCTGGCACTCCGACGTCGTCGACCTCGACAGCACGTACCTGCGGAACCCGCGGCACACCCTCGTCGTCGCCGTGCGCGACGACGACGAGGTGGTCGGCACCACCGCACTCAACTCCCGCGGCCCCGCTCATCCGCCGCACCCGCGAAGCCTCGTCGAGCGCTACCCCTCGGGACGGACCGCGCAGCTGTTGCGCGTGTACGTACGCCCCGAGCACCGGCGGCACGGGCTGGCCCGCGCGATGGTGCATACCGCCTGCGCGTTCGCCGCGTCGGTGCCCGGCTACGAACGCGTCTACCTGCACACCAACGTCGACATCCCGGGTGCGGAGGCCTTCTGGCGCGGCATGGCCACCGAGGTCTTCGACGCCCGCGCCACGGGTGAGCACGGCGGATTCGGGACCGTCCATTTCGAGATGCCGCTCCTGGCACCGGGAGCGGATCCCGCACAGGGGAAGGGACCGGGCCGGGAGCCGGCAGGCGTCATGTGACCTGGCGACCCAGGCCCCCCGGTGGTGGTGACGACCACCGGGGGGCCTGGCTCTGACCCGCGATGAGGTCCTACCGGCTGACGTACGGCAGCAGCGCCATCTCGCGGGCGTTCTCGATGGCGGCGGCGAGCTGTCTCTACTGCTGGGCGGTGACCCGGGAGACACGGCGGCTGCGGATCTTGCCGCGGTCGGAGATGAACTTCCGCAGCAGGTCGGTGTCCTTGTAGTCGATGTACGTGATCCCGGCCGCGTCGAGCGGGTTGGGGCGGGGCCTCGCGGGCTTGCGGGCACCCTGGCGGCGTGCCATGGCGGCGCCCCTTGGTCGAGTTCGCGGTCGGGTGGGTCCGCCGCCCGTTCCGGCCCTCGGCCCCGCCGGAGCTAGTATATGGCAACGGTTTTCATTACCAGTACGTGATGGCCGCAGAGAGAGGCAGGTAACACCCATGTCCGCCCACTGCCAACTGACCGGCGCCAAGCCGGGCTTCGGCAACACGATCTCCCACTCCCACCGGCGCACCTCGCGTCGCTTCGACCCGAACATCCAGCGCAAGCGCTACTGGCTGCCCAGCGAGGGTCGGCACGTCCGTCTGACCCTCAGCACCAAGGCGATCAAGACGGTGGACGTGATCGGCATCGAGGCGGCCGTGGCAAGGATCCGGGCACGAGGGGTGAAGGTCTGATGGCGAAGAAGAGCAAGATCGCGCAGAACGAGAAGCGCAAGGAGATCGTCGAGCGCTACGCCGCCCGGCGGGCCGAACTGAAGGAGATCATCCGCCGCCCCTCGTCGACCGCCGAGGAGCGCCGGACCGCTCAGGCGGAACTGAGCAGGCAGCCGCGCAACGCCAGCGCGACCCGGGTCCGCAACCGCGACAGCGTCGACGGCCGACCCCGCGGCTACCTCCGCAAGTTCGGCCTCTCCCGGGTCCGCGCCAGGCAGCAGGCGCACGCCGGCTTCCTGCCCGGCGTGACGAAGTCCTCCTGGTGATCCCCCCGGGGTGACGTGCGCACCTCGGCTCTGGGCACTCCACCGCGAGGATGCGGTGGAGTGCCCGGCCGGGACCCCGGCCTCAGGCCACAGCCGAGGCGCCCACGAGGTCGACCACCGAACGAGACGCCCGGACACGCCCGTACATCGGGCGGACAGGAGGCGGCCATGAGCACCGACACTCCTCAGCCCCCCTCCTCCGCGACCTCGGCCGTCACGGGCCGCCGGAGAACCGGCGACCGACGAACCGTGGACCGGCAAACCGAGGTGCTGAAGATCCTCGAAGAGGCAGGCCGATTCCTCACGGCCCGGCAACTGCACATGCTGAGCGTCATCCAGGGGTCCGGTGCGGGCCTTTCCAGGGTCTACCGAATCCCGCGATCCGCCGACGCCGCCGGCCTGCTCGAAGTCGTGCACGCGCCCTCCGGGAAGGCGTACCGCCTTCTGCCCGACAGTCACGAACACCGTCTGGAATGCCGCGGGTGCGGCGAGGGCGTCCTGTTCACCTCGGAGGCACTTGAGGAGTGGCTCGCGGGACTGGGCAGCCGCTACGGCTTTCACGACGTACGGCATGCCGTGAGCGTGACGGGGACCTGCCGCCGGTGCCTGCACAGCAAAACATGACATTCCCACCGAAATTGCTTTCACCGAAGGGCCCCGCATGATCTTCCATCGGACGACCGGTACACCGAAGGGCTTGCTGAGCGTGGTCGCCGGGAACTCCCCCGAGATCCGCGGAGGTCTGGTCGAACAGCTGCTCCAGGCAAGCCCGGAGGCGGTGGTCCTCTCCGTGTCGGTCGAGGACGGCCCCTCCGGCGGCTACCCGGTGGTCCAGCGCCTGATGACCACCAGCGGCGCGCGGTCGGCGGTGCCGACGTCCTTGGGCGCGACCGGCGACCCCGTGGTGATCCTGCGTCAGGACCTGGTCGCGCTCCGCCGGGCCACGAAGGACGTCCATGTCGTCCTGGCGCTGCCCGGGCATGTCGATGTTCTTCCCTTCCTGGCCGAGTTGTGGCGAACCCGGATCGGCGCCGATGGCCTGGAGGACCACTACGATGCCACTCCGGTCCTCGTCGGCGTCGACCCGGCCGTCTTCCTGGCGGACATCGCCTGCGTACACCGGGCGGTACGGGTCTGGGGCGGCGACGCCCAGGGCGAGCCGCTCACTCCGGCCGAGGCCGCCGCCCGGCAGGTGGAGGCGGCCGACGCCCTCGTCCTGACGGACACGTCACCGGGGAGCCAGGAACCCGGCCAGGCCGCCACCGCGCTGATGCGGCACCTCAATCCCCGTGCCGGCATGATCACCCTCGGCCGGATCGCCGCCCGGCAGCCGGCGTCGGGCCGGGTCCTGACCCGGCCGCAGGTTCCCGTGCAGGCGCGAGAGGCGTGGGAGTCCCGGCTCGATGCCGTGACCTACCCGTACCCGTACCCCGAAACCCACCAGGCCGTCTCCTCCGTCGTCTGGCGTTCCCGCCGCCCCCTGCACCCCGAGCGGCTCGCCGATGCCCTCGGCGACGCCATGCTCGGCGTAGTGCGCAGCCGCGGCCATCTCTGGCTCGCCAGCCGGCCTGATGCCGTCGTCACCTGGCGCTCGGCCGGTGGCCACCTGGAGATCCGCGAGGCCGACCGCTGGCTGGAGGCGCCGGCGTCCCCGGCATGGGAGGCTGCTACCCCGCAACGCCGCACGCTGGCCTGCTGGTTCTGGGACGACTACTACGGTGAACGCCGCAACGAGATCGCGTTCACGGGCGCGGGCCTCGACCTGAACCGCATCGCCGGCGCCCTGGACAGCGCCCTGCTGACCGAGAGTGAACTCTCGCTCGGCCCCGACGGCTGGAGCGCCATGAACGATCCGCTCCTCAGCGAGACCGAGGACCGCTGAGCCATGGGGTGCGTGCACCCGCGCCAACGCCTGAAGGCACCTCGCCGTTGCGAGGTGCCTTCAGTCTGTCGAAGCCGGGTCGAGCGGTGCCGTGGCTGCGACCACCGCCCGACCCGGAGTCTGTCAGGCCGACTGCGCGAGCGCGGAGTGCTCGTGTTCGCAGGCGTCCTCGATGCCGTACGTGTCCCAGCCGGGGAACGGGTCGTCGGCGGGCACGCTCTCACCCTCGGCCATCAGGCAGCCGGCCAGGGCCGCCCGCAGCGCCTCGGCGCGCAAGCCGGTGCCGATGAACACCAGTTCCTGCCCCTGGCCGTCGCCGTCACGGACACCGGACGGTTCGAAGCGGGCGACGGAACCGGCCTGCGACCAGAGGCCGGTGACATGCGGTCGACTGGCCAGCCAGAAGAAGCCCTTGGAGCGGAGGATCGTGCCGTACGTGCCGCTGTCGAGCCCCTTCGTCACGAAGGTGAACAGCCGGCCCGGGTGGAACGGCCGCTCGGATCGGAAGACGATGCTGGAGATCCCGTACTCCTCGGTCTCCGGCACGTGGTCGCCGTTGAGTTCCATGACCCACCCAGGCGCTTCCTGCGCACGCTCCAGGTCGAAGAGGCCGGTCCCCAGGATGTCGCCGGACGCCACCTGGCCCCGGACGGCGGTCAGCAGGCGGGCCGCCGGATTCAACCGCGTCAGGGCGGCACGCAGACACGCGGCGTCCTCAGGCTCCACCAGGTCGAGCTTGTTGAGGACGATCACGTCGGCGAACTCGATCTGGTCCATCAGCAGGTCGCTGACCGTCCGCTCGTCCTCCTCGTACTGGTCGAGGCCGCGATCGGCCAGACCGTCGCCGCCCGCGAGCTCGGGGAGGAAGTTCGCGGCGTCGACGACGGTGACCATCGTGTCCAGGCGGGCCAGATCGCCCAGGGTCGCGCCGTCGTCGCGCGGGAACGCGAAGGTGGCGGCGACCGGCATCGGCTCGGAGATGCCACTGGACTCGATGAGCAGATAGTCGAAGCGGCCCTCGCGGGCGAGCCTTTCGACCTCCTCTAGCAGGTCGTCGCGCAGGGTGCAGCAGATGCACCCGTTGGTCATCTCGACCAGGCGCTCCTCCGTCCGCGACAGCGCCGCCTCGCCACCGCGCACCAGCGCCGCGTCGATGTTGATCTCACTCATGTCGTTGACGATGACCGCTACCCGCAGGCCGTCACGGTTGCTCAGCACGTGGTTGAGCAGCGTGGTCTTGCCTGCCCCGAGAAAGCCCGACAGCACGGTCACCGGCAGCCGCCGGTCGGCGGTGTCACCCCTCACGCTCATCCCTCGGGACGCAGCAGACCACGCTCGTACGCCTTCAGCAGCCTCTGCGGTACGAGGTACACGGAGCCGTCCACCGTCAGGGGCACGAGCTGAGGCGTCGTGGCCTTCCACTGGGCGCGGCGGTGACGCGTGTTGCTGCGGGACATCTTCCGCTTGGGGACGGCCATGAACTACCTCCGGGGGAGCAGGGGAACGACCGACACCCTACCTGGAAATGGATTCCATTACCAAAAGGGTCAGCGCACCCTGCAGTCCTCCAGAGGGGCCGCCCGCAGGACGTCGTCTCCCACGCGCGGCAGGTGCGGGGGTGGTTGACCAGCCGGGCCGAGTTGCCGACCACGGCGATGCTGCTGGTGTTGTGCAGCAGGGCGGCGAGGACCGGGTTCATGGAGCCACCGGCCCCGGCAACCAGGCCGAGCAGGTTGACGCCGATCGCGAGGCCGTAGTTCTGCCGTACGACGCGTAGGGTGTGGCGGCTGAGTTCGACGACGGCGGCGACCTGGCGCAGGTCGTTTCCGGCGAGGGCGATGTCGGCGGTCTCCGGAGCCACGTGTGAGGCGTGTTCGCCCATGGTGATGCCGACGTCGGCGAGGGCGAGGGCCGGGGCGTCGCAAGTTGCCGTGCTGGAGGCCACCGTGGGCGATCTCGTGTGCCAACAGGTCCCGGGTCAGAGCCTCGAACCGGTCCGCCAGGCGGTCGACGGCGAACCGGTCGGCATGATTTTCCTCGAGCCACGAGGACAGGGCGACGGCCTCGATCCACTCCATCTTGTGGACAGGGTAGAGGTCCTTCCCCACGCGGATGGCGTCGGGAAGGTACTCGAAGCCGAGCCTCCACGGCTGGGAGAGCTCGACCGAGTCCAAACGTGCGAGCCGAGCGCTGATGGCCTGGTAGCGGCTCTCCTGGTCAGGGACGTGACGGGTGAAGCATCTGACCGCGTAGCGCTGCCCCGACGTGGCAGAGGTCAGTGAGAATACGCTCGCGCGTAATCATTGAGGTTATCAACAGAGCCACACCGCTACGTCGAACCCCACCCGCCCGATGTAATGGGCCCTCAGAACGAGCGTCACGGGAGCGTCGACAACCCGACGGGCGTGCGACCGCTGCTCGCGCCGCCGTCGCCTGCCCCCATTTGAATCCGCAGGTCAAGCCCGCATCGCCGACCAGCCCCGCGCTTCACCTGTTGGACGGGCGGTAGCAGGTCGAATGGACGACGAGTGTTACAAAACCGCAGGTCAGTGGCCCTTCACGATCGGCTCCAGGATCGCCACGCACTCCACGTGATGCGTCATCGAAAGGATGTCGGCCTGAACGGATCCCAGAAAATCCCTGGTCAGAGCCGGTTTCTCGGCTCATCGTCCTTCGTGCAGACGCCCAGAGCGTCAAACGAGCGTCAGGGCCGAGAGTCCGTCCTGCTCAGGGTTGAGCAGGCTGCGGCAACCAGCTCACCCGGGGATCCGCCCCCGCTCGCTTCGGACGCCGGCTCGCGCATCATGACCCGCGCCACGTCTCCGGCCGCCATAATGGAGTCATGCCCTCCAGCCCACAGCACCCCGCACCCACCCCGAGGGATGTCTCGGGCGCGGACGCCGAGGACCTCGCGCTGTACCGGGAGAAGTTCCGCCGCCGGCTGCCGGAGTCGCTGGACGAGCTGCACGGGCCGACCCACGGTGTCGTGAAGCTGCCGCTGCACATGGCTTGGTCCGGAATGACCTCATACGACCTGGGCAAACCGCGCCAGCGCATGGGCCTGTACCGCACCGTCCTGCACGAGGGCCTGCAAGACGATCTGCCCCGCTACCTCAACCAGGACCTGCTCCTCCAGCTGTGGCCGGTGCTGCGCACCCTCGTGGGCCGCACCGTGCGCGCCGTATGGGAAGACGCCTTCCCCCGGCTCGCCTCCCGCACCCGGACAGCCGCGTGACGGATATGCCGGAGCTGCACACGCGGCTCCTGGCGGATGTGATCGCGCTCGGCTCCCCGTATCCCCTGGTTCTCACCGGCGGGTATGCCGTGCGGGCGCACCACCTCGTGAACCGCCCCAGCCAGGACCTAGACGTCGCCACCGAGAACCCGGCGCCCATGGCCGACATCGCTGCCACGCTCTGTGCCGGCCTGGAAGCCCGCGGCTGGAAGGTGCACGCGCTGGAGACTGCCCCGCTGTCCGCCCGCTTCACCGTGTCCGACCCGGCCACCGGACAGGAATGTGAAGTCGACATCCTCAAGGAGATCTTCTGGCGGCCGGTCGCCCAGAGCCCGTACGGGCCCGTCCTCGCGGAGGAGGATGTGATCGGGACCAAGGTCCGCGCCCTCGCCGACCGCGGAGCGCCCCGCGACCTGATCGACGTTTTCGCAGCCTCCCGCCGCTGGACCAATGCCGCGCTTGAGGAGTTCGGCCGCCGCCACGCCCGCGGCCGCTTCGAGCGCGAGGACCTGCAGGCGAACCTCACGGGCGCCGAGTGGACCGACGACGAAGCCTTCGCCGCCTACGGGCTCGACGACACCACGATCACCGCTCTCCGCTCCTGGGCCGTGGAATGGGCCGACGACCTCGCGGCCCGTCTCCTCGAAGAGGGTGATGCTCCGGACAACGACTGATCACGCCGTGGGGAGATCGTAGCTGCGAACGATCATCCGGAGCCGACGTTTATGCGTCCCTGCCTGGCCCCTAGAGGTGTTCAGCGACTGGGGTTGCGGAGGCTTGGGGGCGAGTCCGGATCCAATGCCAAAATCCGCCCCTTCACACTGCTGTCTCCGGCAGCCGAACCGGACGTCAGCGACCGATGTAGAGAAACCGTAAGTAACACGCGAACGACAGTCCGCGCTGCCGGAGCCTGGCAGCCTCGACGGAGGCGCTCAGTGCTCCGTGGAGCGCGCTGTTCTGCTGGAGTGCGACCGTACGCCGGCTGAACTCCTGCCGCTGCTGTCGGGCCTGATCGCCAGCAAGCGTGTTCTCTCGGGTGAGCCGCTTCTGATCGTCCTCCATCTGCTTCCGTGCTTTCACACGCAGCGCATCGGTCTCGGACTCCACAGCCTTGCGCTGGGCGGTGAGCTGGGCCCGACGGCTGGCGATGCCCTGTTCGATCGACTGCTGCTCCGACGCACTGAGGGCGGTCGGTTGCCGGGCTTTGGCGGAGGCGACCAGGTCCTTGCGCCAGACATCGAGGGCGATGGCCTTGGCCTCGCCGATGCCGTGGACGTCGATGACACGGCCGCTGCTCAGCACGAGCACGGCGCCGGTGCTGTTGTACTGGGTGTTCTGCACGGACCGGTAGCCAGCGAAGTCGGCTGCCGTACGGATACCCGCCGCCGCCAGCCGCGCGGCGAGTTTCGGTCTGATGCCGTGCGGCGGGGAATGAGCGATCAGCCGTCGGCTGAGCTGATCCCGCACGTACGTGGACTGCTTGTCGGTGAGTGCCTTGGCTAGGGCTCTACGGAGTTCTTCCGAGAGTCCGTCGATCTTCTTGTCTATGTCGCGCTGCTTGCGGACCTTGCGCTTCTCGGCCTCCTTGAGCTCGGCGTGGTACTGGGCTGTTAGCTTGCCCTGGGCTCGCGGGTAAGCAGCGGCCCGCTTGCTTCCGCCTCGTCGAACTTCGCTCGGTCCTTGCGCAGCTTCTCGGCAGCCTTGACCGGGTCACCGAGCTGGGCCAGTTCATTCGTCAGCTCTGCGAGGGCGGCCCGTGACTGCGCCCGCTCCGCGCGTCGGCTTCTGGCGAACGCGGTGAGCGCGATGGCAGCGAGAACGGGCACACCCGGCCCGATCGGTGGCGCCGAGAATCTCGCGACGAACATCAAGACCGTTGCGACCAGCATGAGCGGCCAGAGCACGGCTGTGGCGACATCCAGCGGCGTCCGCATATAGAAGCCGTCCAGTGCCGTGACCGAGGGCACGGTCGGCGTCGGATTGGCCTGCGGAGAGACGTGCCCGGTCATCCATCCGGGCAGTCCACCTGTACTAGGGGGGTCGCTGTGCCACCGCCCGATACCGCTGAGGTTGTCGTCGCGGCGACCCGTTGTCTGGGCACGGCTGCGGCGAGCGGAGGTAGCACGTCCAACGGCTGGAAGGCCAAGGACCGCACCTGGTCGGCGAGGCCGCTCACCGTCCGGTCGGGATGGGCCAGCAGCGTCTGCAGTCTCGTGGAGCCGCCCGGATTCTTGAAATCGTCCTCGGTGAGCAGCAGAAACTCAACGCTGGGCTCGTGCAGCCGATTCCAAAGGGCGGGGTCGGAGGCAATTGTCTTGAGCGACAAGAAGATGACCCAAGCGGAGAACCGGTCCAGCGCTGCCCCGAAGTCATCATTCCCCCGCATGGGCGACTGGTAGTTGCGGTGTCCCCGCTCAGTGCCGCCCATGCCGGCCAACGCCGGGACGTACATTCCGTCGTAGACGACCAGACGCAACGTGTCATCGCTCGCGACGAGCAGGTTGCCGTGCTGGAGGTCACCGTGGGCTATCTCGTGGGTGGCCAGATCACGGGTCAGTGCCTCGAACCGGTCAGCCAGACGGTCAACAGCCTCCCCGACATCCGCCGCAGCGTCGAGCGTGCCCTGGTCCGCCATCGCCGGCACATCCTCCACAACGACCAGGACGCCCTGAACCTATGGCTCCTTCACGCAGGCCGCGTCCGCCCGGTCGACGCCGGATACAACCGATTCGAAGTCGGCCGCTGCCTCGAACGCGGCAACTGGGTACGCCGCGTCGTCAGCCGCCCCCTGCGCCCCGACCCGGCCGCAGCCCTCGTCCACTTCGTGGGCCCGGAGAAACCGTGGCAGGCGGCGTGCCCGCGTACGGACGACGTCCGTGAGTACCGCACGCTCCTGCGGCGGGCCCTGCGGCACACCCGCGCGCTGGGCGCCGCCCACCCCGAGCCTGCGGGGCTTCGATGAGCACGCCCCCGCCGATGGTCTCCCGTGCCTGCGCCGCGCTTCTCGGCACGCCCGCCCGAACTGCGGAGCGCCTGAAGGCGAGTCCCCGCACCGCCGTGTACCGGGTCGGCCTTTCCGACGGCCGGAGCGTGATCGTGAAGCTGTACGCGCACACCGCCCGCCGCAACGCGATCACCGAAGCGACAGCGATCCGCGCAGCTGCCACCGTTGTGCCCGTCCCGAAGATCCTGGGCTGCGGCATCACCTCCGATGACGGAGCCACCGCACTCGTCCAGTCCGACCTCGGCACCTGCACCCTTGGCACCGCGGTGCGTTCCGGCCGCATCCCGCATGCCCGGGCTCTCAAGGACCTTGGCTCCCTCCTCGGTCGGCTGCATCGGGCACCGGTCGCGCGGTCGGCTCCGCGCCGCCCGTTCTCCGACGCCGTCTCCGCCTTGGCCAGCCGCTGCCCGTCCGACCTGCTCGACCAGATCGCCCCCACGCTCGCCCTCATCGCCGACACCCCCGACACAGCACCAACGGTGTGGTGCCACGGAGACCTCCACTTCGACAACGTCGTCCTCGCCGGTCCCCAGGGCACACGCCACCTGGTCGACTTCACCGACGCCGCCCCCGGCCGGCGGGAGTCTGACGTCGCTCACGCCCTCGTCATGACCGCCGCCCACACGCCGTGGGACCGCGACGCGCTCACCAGCAGCTACCCCCTCGCCCTGGATGCCGCCCGCCTGTCGGCATGGATGCTCCTGATCACCGTCCGCTGCTGGGCACATGCCGCCCCCGGCGAGGACCAGGCGCTGTGGTCGAGCCGACTGGCCGACCTCACCCGCCGGACACCCCACCTCGTCCGCCCGCCACTCACGGAAAGGACTGCCCGTTGACCAGCCCCGGATTGACAGTCGTCATCCCCGCCCACAACGAAGCCGCCTACCTGCCCCGCTATCTCCCGACCGTCCTCGTCTCCCTCGCACGGTGGGAGGGGACCAGCGGCGAGCAGGGGGAGGTGATCGTCGTCGACAACGCCTCCACCGACGCCACCGCCGACATGGCCGCCTCCTTCGGCGTCCGGGTGATCAGCGAGAGTGTCCGCAGCATCGGCCGGGTCCGCAACAGCGGTGCTGCCGCCGCCCATGGCCGGCGGCTGTTCTTCACGGACGCCGACGTTGCGCTTCCCCCGGAAGCGATCACCGCGGCAGCGGCCGCGATGGACGCGGGGGCGGTCGGCGGCGCCATCCCGCCCCTCTACACGCCCAAGCGGCTCGGGGCGCGGCTGCTGTGCGCGTACTGGGACCACTACCGCACCGCCCACGGCGGCGCACAGGGCGTCGCCCAGTTCGCCACCGCCACAGCCTTCAAGGAGGTTGGCGGGTACCGCGACGACCTGTTCATGAGCGAGGACGTCGACCTCTTCGCCCGCCTGACTTCCCACGGCCGTGCCACCGCCGCCCCGGTCACGATCCTGGACGACCTGCGCGTACGCCCCTCCACCCGCCGCTACGACCAGTGGTCCAGCCTCCGGATGCTGTGGTGGCAGAACCCCGTGACCGCCCGTCTGCGACTGGGCTCCGCACGCATGTGGCGCCACTGGTACGAGACCACCGTCCGATGAATCAGGAGCCCTCCATGACCGTTGCCCTGCCGGTGCCGGACGCGAAAGGGATCTACACCTTCCCCGACGACCTCGTCCGCGCACATCAGGAGTGGACCGACCACCTCGTCGAACGCCACCGCGCCCACGACCATCACGTCATCGAGCTGATGGCCCCCCCACACACACAACGGCCACCCCCACTTCATAGAGCTGCGCCACCCGGCCGGCCGCCCCGTCCTCGCCATCGAACCGCACCACGACGACTTCGCGCTCTCGGCCTCCGGAACCTTCCTCGCCCACCCCCGCCCGCTCACCGTGGCCACAGTGTTCACCCGCTCCACGAGCGTCCACCCAGCCCTGGAAGGGGCCTACACCACCGAGGCCGCCGTCTCCGACCTGCGCGACCGGGAGGGCGCCGCCGCCCTCGCCCCCTTCGCCGCCAACCGGGTCCTCCTCGGCCACAAAGACGCCGACCCGCCGTACCTGCCCTACAGCCTTGACCGCCTGGAACAGATCACCGACGAACTTCGTGCGGTCGTCGACGCCCATCCCGACGCCGAACTCCTCGCCCCGGCCGCCGTCACCCGACACCCCGACCACCTCCTCGTGCACGAGGCCGCGGTCCGCCTCGGATGCCGATGGTTCTGGGAAGACCTCGCGTTCTGGTCCACCTACGCACTCGCCGGATGCGACCAGCACCTCTTCCGCGCCCGCACCGGCCCGACCCTGACGACCGAACTGGTCGACGTCACCAACGTGATCCTCGACAAGGCCACCGTCCTGCGGATGCACGGCTCCCAGATGCACCCGGCCCGAAAGATGTACCGGCCGATCCGGCACGCCTGGACCGTCGCCGCCGACCTCCCGGCCGACACCGGAACCTACGCGGAGCGCTTCTACCGGACGGAGGCACCATGAAGATCATCGCCCTCGAAGGACCCTCGTACGCCGGGAAGTCCACCGCGATCGAGTATCTGCGCAGGCGTGGCATCGAGGAACGGGCCTTCGTGTCCGACTGCTACGTCCAGCACATCGCCCACCGCGACGACATCCCTCCGGCCCGCACCGACTCCGCGGCTGCACAACTCGCCGCGTTCGAGAAGTTCATGGACATTGAGAACGCCCGCATTCGGGCCGCACTCGCCAGCGCCAGGCCCATTGCGATTCTCGACCGTTCCGTCGACACCCTCCTTGCCCACGCCCATGCCCTCGATGCCCTGTTCGGTTACGACGTCCACGACCAGCTGCGCGACCGGCTCCAGGAGCTGCCGTTCCTGCGCCCCCACCACACCCTCTATCTCGACGTACCCGCCGAAGTACTGAGCCTGCGCCGCAAAGCGGCCGGGCACACGGCGGCGGAGTCCGACTACTTCCTCCACGAGCCCGCATTCCTCGCCCACACCCGGGACTACTTCGTCTCAGGAGCACGCCCGCCGGTATCCCGGGAGGTGACCGTCATCCCCGCCGACACCAGCCCGTCCGACGTCGCGGACGCGGTGGAATCCCTCGTCACGCTGTGGATGAGGTGATCGGCCGATGCCCACCGCCCTCTTCGCCTGGCGGCGCACCCCACCCCCACTCCTCATCGGCGGGGCCGAGGTCACCCAACAACTCCTCGCCGAGGAATTCGCCACGGCCGGCTGGCAGACCGTCTATCTAGGCTCCCACCAAGCACCCTGGGACCAAGCCCCACAACTCCCACAGATATGCGCCTTCCTCGACGCCCACGACACCCCCTACGAGGAGACGCACGGCGAACTGCGCTACCGGTGGAAGGGGGTGGACTGCGTCGCCGTACCGCAGACCCAGACCACGTCGGCCCTTCACAGACTGCTGTCCGAGCTGAGGCCCGACGTCGTGTTCACCTCACAGGAGGGCGCGGCCGACCTCGCCGCACAGGCCCGGCCCGCCGCACTCGTCGCAGGCATCCTGCATTCCGTGTCGAAGACCGGACTCGGAGTCCTCGCCAGCCACCCGCACCACGCTTTGGCCGTCTCCGAATTCGTCCACCGACGAGCACCACAGACCGACGGAACCCATCTCGCCGTCCTGCACCCGCCGTTCGCACCATGCCAGCCGAGCCACCCCGTGGCACGAACCGGGTCAGTGCTCATGGTCAACCCGATCCCGGCGAAGGGCTCCGACCTCCTGCACCAGCTCATCCGCGCCATGCCCGAACAGCACTTCACCCTGGTCGAAGGCTGGTGGAACACCGCAGACCAGTTCACCGCGTACCCCAACGTGACCTTCGTCCCACGGGTCTACGCCATGAGCCCCCTCTACCGCAGTCACCGCCTTCTGCTGGTGCCCTCCACTGTGGAGGACGCGTTCCCCCGGGTGATCATCGAAGCCGCCCTGCACGGGACGCCGAGCATCCGCACCGACCGGGGCGGCATCCCCGAAGCCATCGGCCCGGCCGGAATCGTCCTGCCCCACACGGCGGGACCACAGGCGTGGGCGGACGCCATCCGTACCGCCGACCACCACGCCTTGGGAGAGCAGGCCCGGCAGCGCGCCGCACGCTTCACCCGGTCGCGTCTGCCGGACCTCGAAGCCCTCGGGATCTATCCGGCGGCGAACGCGTCCTCGACCTGATCGAGCCGGTCCGTCCACCAGTGCAGCAGCGCCTCGTCCGCGGTGAACAGCCCGTCGCAGGAGAAGTCACCGCGGTCGTAGTGGAACTCCAGCTGCCAGAAGTCCGTCATCCGCTTCCACCACAGCCTGCGGACACCATCCGCGAGCGCGGTGTCCTCCAACGGCATCACGGACCGGTACCCACCGACGAAGGCCGAGACGCGCGCGAGGTCGAACACCCCGTCCACCCCGAACTGCACCTGCGCCGTCCGCACGACCTCTTCCGCGTACGGGCGCACGCCGACCCGGTCCCAGTCCAGGACGGCGGCAAGCTCCTCGCCCTCCCACAGCAGGTTCCGGTACTGGACATCGCCGTGCGTCCAGCCGTGCGCGCCTTCGGGAGTCGTGTGCTGCGGGCGGCGGTCGGCTTGCTTGGTGATCAGTGCCCGTCGATGGTCGAGAGCTGCGGCGGCCGCCTCGTCGAAGGCGCTGCCGGTCCCCTTATCTGCCACTGCCGCGGTGAGTCGGTGCGACTTCTCAACAGCCTGCTCCGGCGACGTGACCTCCGCTGTGACCGCATCGGGCACGACGGGCAGCAAGCCTCGGCCACAGGTCCGGCCCAGGCTTACATGCAGACGACCCAGGTGAGCGCCCAGTGACGCTGCCTGGGACAGGCTGAGGTCAATACCCCGGACGTGAGCACCCGCCGCCCACGGGAACAGGCACCAGACACCGCCACCCACCTCCGCGACCAGAGAACCGGCAGAGGTGGTGAAAGGAGGACTGACCGGGATGCCGTCGCCGGCGAGCGCAGCGAGCACGCCGAGGTTGCGGCTCAGCCGGTCAAGTGACACGTCGGTGACCCGCTTAAGAGCAAATGGCCCGACCGGAGTGTCGACCTTCCAGTTCACGTTCATCAGCCCGTCGGCGAGGTAGCGGCGTACCGTCACTTCTCCGATCCCAAAGGCGTCTGCCAGCTCGGCCAGGACGCTGCCCGGGATGACAGTCCGGTCGGCCACGGTCGCATCAGTCACCCGGAAGACGATACGTGGCACAGCACACCCAGCCATGAGGATCACGCGCCTCACCCCATCTGAGGACCTCGGTCACTCCTGGAAGCCCAGATGTGACTTTGAGAGGGAGGCCACGGCTCGGCCCTGCAAGCTCTACCACCGGTGCGTTGGTGGACTGCGGCGCGTCCGTTCATCACCGTCGGCTCGCAGGTCGTTCGGCGAGCGGTCGCAGGCGGTGGGGGTCATCGAACAGGGCGCGTTCAGCGAGGCGGACAGCTGTGAGCGCGGCCAGTGCTGCGGCAGCGAGCAGCATGTACATCACGACGATCTGGTAGCGGATCGCGGTAAAGGGGTCGACTCCGGCCAGGATGATGCCGGTCATCGCGCCGGGGAGGCTGATCACGCCGACAGTCTTCGTCGTTTCAAGTCAAGCCACTGACCAGGCAAAATGGCGTTGGTTGACGTTGAACGTGCGCGAGGGTGATGTGCCCTCCGGGCACAGCTGGGGCCTGCCACGCACTGTCACCGGCCGGCCCGGGCCCGGAAATCGAGGCTCGGCTGGCCGGAGTGTGCGCCCCCGCTTGCATCAAGTCGTCCCTCGGTGCTTCGAGCGCGCCTACCAAGTCGAGCCCTACATCTTGCCGACGTAAGCGTGGCTTCGCCAAGATGATTCCTTGCAGAAGTGCGTGGAACTTGGGGGCTGCAGATGGCTGTGAAGAGTAACGATCAACGCCTGCTCGACCGCATCCTGGAAGATCAGCGGCGGCGGCTTGCCCCAAATCAAAAGATGGACGACTTTTTTAACTACTTCACAGCGAGTACCGCACTACAAGACTTCGACCTAGACATCGATGAACTCCGCGACGGGATAGTTGACGGATCTCACGATTGCGGGATCGACGGTCTATGGGTCTTCGTTGACGATCGATACGTTTCTGCCAGCATCGATCGCCATGTAACCATTCGAGCGAAGAAGATAGAGCTCGTCATTTTGCAAGCCAAGATTTCTCCCGGCTATCAAGAGACGGCTTTCGAGAAGCTCCACTACCATTTGCCGCTACTTCTCGATATGGGCCGAGATGCCAAGGCACTCTCTGACTCGACGAATGCAAAGCTGCTGGATCGCACAGGTAGGTTTCTCACCGTATTAGAGGCCCTCGCCTCTTCCTTCCCGGAAGTTTCAATCCGGGTGATTTACGCTACCCGTTCCGTGGAGGCCCCGCACCCTAACGTGCGAGGGAAAGGGAACAGGCTCGCCGCAGAACTAGCCAAGGTTGCGTCACAAACAAAATGCCATGCTGAGTACCTCGGAGCCGCCGAGCTCAGGGAGATGTCGGGGCGCGGCGCTTCCACCGTCTTGAATATGACGTTCTCAGAGACTCCAGTCAGTACGTCACTCGGTGACGGCTACATATGTCTAGTGCGTCTTGACCATTACTACGATTTCATCACGTCCGACAATGGCGCACTCCGACTTGAGCTGTTTGAGTCTAACGTGCGAGATTATGCAGGCCAGACCTCCGTCAATGCGGCAATCGGTGAAACCCTTAAATCCAATCACCGCGAGGATTTTTGGTGGTTCAATAATGGCGTAACGATCGTCGCGGAGGAGGTCAGCATCGCGGGAAAGAAGATCGTGGTACGAGATCCGCAGATCGTAAACGGGCTGCAGACGAGCCACGAAATATTCAACCATTTCCGCGATTCGGGGCACCACAACGATCGTTCAGTTCTCGTGCGAGTCATGGTTCCCCCTTCCTCTGGACGCGCAAGGGATGTAATCATCCGTGCGACCAACAGTCAGACACAGCTTCCACCGGGCGCTCTGCGAGCCACCGAAAAAATCCAAAAGGACATCGAAGAAGCGCTCTCACGCGACGGATACCGCTACGAGCGTCGGGCGAACTACTACAAGAACTTGGGTTTCCCGCTTGAACAAGTCGTCAGCATGTCCAGATTGGCACGTGAATATACAGCAATTGTGGTGGGGGAACCTCACACAGCGCTAAAGTACTCGGAAACGCTCCTCTTGGATGATTCTCACTACTACAAGGTGTTCTCAAGCGACACAGATATCGACCTCTATAGTCTTGTTCTGGATATTCATACACGCATCGGTGACTTCCTGACGGATTACGCCCAAGATCGGCCGCTGCTGGGTGACACAACGGAAAACTGGCGATATCATCTCGCATACATGAGCGCGTTCACTTTGACGCGTCTAAGGCGGCCCACGCCGGGCGACCTTATAAACATTAAGCTGGAACATTTGTCAGACGCTCTCATGGGAACTATGGCGAACCTTCTGGATCGCGAATACCGGAGCGCCTTGCGTGGGAACAGGACTCAGGGCATTGACAAGGTTGCCCGTAGCCAGGACTTCACAAATAGGTTGCGACAGGCGACCATCGTGATGCGCCGCTTCAAGATCGACCGATAGCCTGCACGCGCTCCAGGAAGCGGAGCAGTGAGAGTCGCGACGGGGCCGGATCGTTCGCGTGTTCGATTCTGTGATCGCGATGGCAATCTGCAATCCGCAGAGGTCACCAGGAGGTGGCGTGGCCCGGGGGTACATGACCTTGGCTGAACTGTGCCGGCGGCATGGCGTCGCCCCGGAGACGGGAACGCAGTGAGCCGGAGGCCGGATCAGCTCCGGTCCCGGCTCACCCGGTTACCGCACCGCGGAGGCGGTGGGCTTTGAACCCACGGTGACATCGCTGCCACGACGGTTTCAAGAGCGTTGTTGCGGCAGCATCAAGCCACCGCCTGACCTCCATCTATGCAGAAGTCACGAGCTACCTCTGCCTATCTGGCCCACAGATGGCCCACAACCGGTCAGTCGAGGTATTCATCTAGGTCGTACGTCTTGCTGAACGCCCGCTGTTCGCCTGACGTGAGGGCGTGGGGAACCAGCGCCTCGGAAACCCTGGCTGCGGCCTCGTCAGATAGAGCACCTTGAGCCCGGAGTTCCTCGACAAGGAGTGTCAGGGCACGCGTGGTTGCGACGGTGGCCTCAGTTGTGCGATCCAATTGAGGCTGATTGATGCGAGCAAACCCAGACACCTTCTGGATGGGAGCGTCCTTGTCAGCCACGAGCGTCAGGTCGTGGCGTCTCACGCCCGGACTAACCTCCTCCCATAGGCATTGGCCAAATCGCATCTGCACAGGAGTGTCGCTGACCCCCTGCCGGATGACGTTGAAGTACCCGTCATCCCCTCGCGCGACGAGCATCTCTTCAAGCCTCTGGACGGCGTCCCCGGTCACTTGAACCACGAACGTAAGCACCAGCGGCTCATCAGGATCAGCCCGTTCCTTGTAATGAGTGGGAACCAGGACGAGATCGCCGACTTCCACAGCAGTGGCTTCAAGCTGTTCGGCTTCCTGCAGCTCCAGGTGGTGCGTGTAGACCTGGGGCTCTGCACCATGCGTGTAGGAGTACCGATTGCCAGACACCAACCAACGCGTGTCCTCCCCTTCTAGGGGATCCCCATCCGTGGACGCAGCTCTGAGTTCGGCCTCCAGCTGCTCATGGCGGTCACCAGACACACGGAGTTCCAGGTTCACTCGCCGAAGCTGGCGTCCGGTGTGGCGCGACGTTACGGCAGGAAGTTCCTCGACTGGGAACTGCCGCATATCTCCGAGGAGATTGAGTGAGATCAGGCTCATATCTCCCACCTTGCCACTAACCGCTGACAATCATCCCCGACGCCCGGTTCTGTACCAACACCGAACCGGGCGCGGGGATAGCTCACCAGGGCAGGGCTATCGCCCGTCCGGACATCATGCGCCTGGACGGGCGGCAACGTCCGCAGGTAGGAGCCGACTTGTGAAGCCACCGACGCAGAGCCGCTCGTAAGCCGCCACGACGACATCCGGCACGTCCTGCTCGATGGCCAGGCCCCAGCCAGGAAAGACGAGCACTCGCTGCAGGGCGCCCACGATCATGTCGACCACCATGCGAGCGTCTCCGATGGAATCGGCGTACTCCTCCAGCCCCATCGACGTGGACGCACACACCACTTCGACCTCGGGCCAGAGACCCCGCAGGTCACAGCGTTGGCTGGTCTCTTCCGGGACATCCGACCAGCAGGATCCAGCAGCTCTGCGCAGAGCGTCACCGACCCTCGGTTCAGCATCGACATGGGCCATCCCGACAGGATCTGACCTGCCCAACAGCACGCCTGACACCCCATCAGAACGAGCGTCAAATGAGCGTCACGAGCGTCATTCCAGCGTCAAGATATCGCCCGTAACGCCCACACTGCGCATAATGCGCACGCACAAAACCGCAGGTCAGGAGCCCTTAGCCACCGGCTCAAGGATGGCAACGCACTCCACGTGATGCGTCATCGGAAACAGATCGAACGCCCGCAGCGTCCGCGGCCGGTACCCGTTCTCGTCGAAATATGCCAGGTCCCGCGCGAGGGCCGCCGGGTCGCAGGCGACGTAGGCGATACGGCGGGCGCCGAGGCCGGAGACGTACTCGACGGTGGAGCGGCCGGCGCCGGCGCGCGGGGGGTCGAGGACGACGAGGTCGGCTTCGGTGATTCCGGTGCGCGGGAGGACTGACTCGACCTTGCCCTGTTCGATGCGGACGCGCGGGAGGTCCTGGAGGTTGTGGCGGGCGTCCTCCACCGCGCGCTTGCCGGACTCGATGCCGAGGACCGCGCCCTTCTCGCCGACGCGCTGGCCGATGGCTCCCGCGAACAGGCCGACTCCGCAGTAGAGGTCGAGGGCCGTCTCGCCCTTGCGCGGCATCAGACCCTGCATCACGGCCGCGACGAGCGTCTGCGCCGCCTTCGGGTGGACCTGCCAGAAGCCGCCCATGCCGACGCGGTAGGTGCGGTCGTCGGCGCGTTCGCGGACGAAGGGGCGGCCGTGGACGCGGTGGACGCTGCCGTCCTTCTCGTGGATGCGCAGGACCGAGACCGGCTTGTCCAGTTCGACGATCGGCAGCCGGGCGCCCGGGCGCGGGGTGAGGATCACCTGGCGGTCCTGGGAACCGGTGGCGGCGATGGCCTCGATCGACGCCATGCCCTCCCAGGTGCGCTTCTCGATGCCGAGTTCGGTCACCCCGGGCGCCGCGATCATGCAGTGGTCGATCGGCTCCACCTCGTGGGACCGGTGCCTGCGCAGACCCGCGCGGCCGTCCGCGTCGACGGCGTACTGCACGCGCGTCCGCCACGCCGGGACCTCGCCCGCGGGCAGCTTGTCGCCCTCCGCCGGCATCACCGTGCCGTCCCAGCCGGCCTCCTCCGGGGTGAGGCCGGCGAGCCGCTTCAGCTGCTCGGCGATCACCTCGCCCTTGAGCCGGCGCTGGGCGCCGGGCTTGGCGTGCTGCCAGTCGCAGCCGCCGCACTTGCCGGGGCCGGCGAACGGGCAGGGGGCCTCGACGCGGTCCTTGGACGCCTCGATCACGCGCACCGCGTCGGCACGCAGGAAGCGGGACTTCTCCTCACCCTCGGTGACCCGGGCGACGACCCTCTCGCCGGGCAGGGCGTGGCGGACGAACAGCACACGGCCGCCCTCGGTGCGGGCGATGCAGTGCCCTCCGTGTGCGACGGGGCCGACCTCGACCTCGTACTCCTCCCCGATCAGCGAGGACTGAGGTGCTTGCTCCATGACGAGGTGGCTCCAGAGAAGTGAGGGGCGGCCGGACGACGACCCACCAGTCTACGTGGTGTGCCGGGTCCGGCCGCCCGCTCGACGGCTCCTGCCGGATGCTCAGTGTCCGCTCGGCGCCTTGGGGCGCTCGTTCACCGGGCCGCGCCGCACCGAACCGGGCGCGTTCCAGTCCTGGCGCTTCTTCGCCCGCTCCTTGGCCGCCTCGGAGGACTCCAGCTGGTAGGGCACGGAGGTGACCATCACGCCGGGGGTGAACAGCAGCCGCCCCTTGAGGCGCAGGGCGCTCTGGTTGTGGAGCAGGTGCTCGTACCAGTGGCCCACCACGTACTCGGGGATGTACACGCTGACCGCGTCGCGCGGGCTCTCCCGGCGCAGGCCCTTGACGTACTCGATGACGGGCCGGGTGACCTCGCGGTACGGCGAGTCGATGACCTTCAGGGGGACGTCGATACCACGGCGTTCCCACTCGTCCCGCAGGGCCTCGGTCTCGGCGGGGTCGACGTTGACGCTGATCGCCTCGAGCTTGTGGGTGCGCATCAGCTTCGCGTACGCGAGGGCGCGCAGCGTGGGCTTGTGGATCTTGGAGACCAGCACGATGGAGTGCACCCGCGACGGGCGTACGTACTCGTCCGGGCGCTCCTCCGCGGCTGCGATCTCCACGGCGACCCGGTCGTAGTGCCTGCGGATCGCGGTCATCGTGGCGTAGAAGATCACCATGCCGAGCAGGGCGACCCAGGCGCCGTGCGTGAACTTGGTGACCAGGACGACGACCAGCACCAGGCCGGTGAAGAAGGCACCGAAGGTGTTGATCGCCCGGGAGCGGATCATGTGGCGGCGGGCGGCGGGGTCCCTCTCGTCGCGCAGATGGCGGTTCCAGTGCCGCACCATGCCGGTCTGGCTGAGGGTGAACGACACGAAGACACCGACGATGTACAGCTGGATCAGCTTCGTCGAGTCGGCCCCGTAGAGCCAGACCAGCAGGACGGCCGCGCCGGCCAGCAGCACGATGCCGTTGGAGAACGCGAGCCGGTCGCCGCGGGTGTGCAGCTGGCGCGGCAGGTAACGGTCCTGGGCGAGGATCGAACCGAGCAGCGGGAAGCCGTTGTACGCCGTGTTCGCCGCGAGGAACAGCACGAGCGCGGTGGCGGCGGCGAGCAGGACGAAGAAGAACGTGCCGTCGCCGAAGACCGCGGCGGCGACCTGGGAGATCACCGGGTCCTGGACGTAGCCGGAGCCGACCGGGGTGCCGTTCCTCAGCAGGTCGTGGGCGGGGTTCTCCGCCATCCTCACGTCGGTGGCCATGGCGAGGCCGATGATCCCGCAGAACATGGTGACGGCCAGGGCGCCCATGAGCAGCAGGGTCGTGGCGGCGTTCCTGCTCTTGGGCTTGCGGAAGGCGGGGACGCCGTTGCTGATCGCCTCGACACCGGTGAGCGCGGCACAGCCGGAGGAGAAGGCGCGCAGCAGCAGGAAGACCAGCGCGAATCCGGCCAGTCCCGCCTCCTCGGCCTTGATCTCCAGGCCGGCGGTCGGCGCCTTCATGGCTTCGCCGAGGACGAGGCCCCGGAACGCTCCCCACGCGATCATGATGAAGACGCCGGCGACGAAGACGTAGGTCGGGATCGCGAAGAGCTTGCCCGACTCCTTCACCCCGCGGAGGTTCATCAGCGTCAGCAGCACGATGATGCCGATCGCACAGGCGACCTTGTTCTCCACGACGAAGGGTATCGCCGAGCCGAGGTTCTCGACGCCGGAGGAGATCGACACGGCCACGGTGAGCACGTAGTCGACGAGCAGGGCGCTGGCGACGGTCAGACCGGCCTTGGGTCCGAGGTTGGTGTTGGCGACCTCGTAGTCGCCGCCACCGCTGGGGTACGCGCGGACGTTCTGGCGGTACGACGCCACGACCGTGAACATGAGCACCACGACGGCGACCGCGATCCACGGGCTGAAGTGGTAGGCCGACACACCCGCGATCGAGAGGACCAGCAGGACCTCTCCAGGCGCATACGCCACCGAGGACAGGGGGTCGGAGGCGAAGACGGGCAGGGCGATGCGCTTGGGGAGGAGGGTCTCCCCCAGTCGGTCACTGCGCAGCGCCCGGCCGATCAGGATCCGTTTGGGAAGGTCGGTCAGTTTGGACACGCAGAGGATCGTATGCGTTCCATATGACGGCTGCCCATCCAGCACCCATCAATCACCGGATCTCCCGGGCTCATCGACGTGGGGCGGGGTGCTGGGCGTGGGGTCGGGCGTGGGGCGGGATGTTCCCGGGGGTACGGCGGGACGTCGGACGGGATGCCGGAGGGGAGTCGGCGGGACATCGGGCCCGGTGCCGGGAGGAGTCGGCGGCGCGACGCGGAGCGGGGTGGAGCCGGCGGGACGCCGGACCGGCGCCGGGCGGAACCGGGCGGAACCGGCAGGACGCCGGACGCAGAGCCCAGCGAAGCCGGCGGGACGTCAGCAGGACGTCGGCTGGACGTCGGCGGGGTATGGGAGGCCCGGCTAATCGGCCCTGGATGCGGGCAATGGTCACCCCGACGCCTAAGCTCGTCGTCGGGGTGACTTCGCACGTTGTTGCCTCGCCGCCGGGGCAGACCGAGAGAGAAGTGTGAGCAGGGTGTTTTCGCGGGTCAGCGGGATGACCAGGACTGCGAGGTAGGGATAGGTGCACATCGTCATCATGGGCTGCGGGCGGGTGGGCTCCGCTCTCGCGCAGACCCTGGAGCAGCAGGGGCACACGGTCGCCGTGATCGACCAGGACCCCACCGCCTTCCGCCGCCTCGGCTCCGGTTTCGGAGGCCGTCGTGTCACCGGGGTCGGATTCGACCAGGACACCCTTCGCGAGGCGGGTATCGAGGAGGCCGGCGCCTTCGCCGCGGTGAGCAGCGGCGACAACTCCAACATCATCGCGGCCAGGGTGGCCCGTGAGATGTTCGGGATCGAGAACGTCGCGGCCCGTATCTACGACCCGCGGCGCGCCGAGGTCTACCAGCGGCTGGGCATCCCGACCGTGGCGACGGTCCGCTGGACCGCCGACCAGATGCTCCGGCGGCTGCTGCCGTCCGGGGCGGAACCGCTGTGGCGGGACCCGAGCGGCGGTGTGCAGCTCGCCGAGGTGCACACCTCACCGGCCTGGATCGGCCACAAGATCAGTGAGCTGCAGGAGCAGACGGGGGTGCGCGTGGCGTTTCTCACCCGGCTGGGAGAGGCGTTCCTGCCGACGTCCCAGACGGTGCTCCAGGAAGGCGACCTCGTGCACGTGATGATGCGTACGGACGAGATCGAGAAGGTCGAAGCGGCCTTCGCACACGGTCCCGAAGGAGGCGGTCACTGATGAGGGTCGCCATTGCCGGAGCCGGCGCGGTGGGCCGTTCCATCGCGGGCGAACTGCTGGAGAACGGGCACGAGGTTCTCCTGATCGACAAGGCACCGACCGCCATCTCGGTGGAGCGGGTGCCGCAGGCCGAGTGGCTGCTGGCCGACGCGTGCGAGATCACTTCGCTCGACGAGGCAGCGCTGCAGCGGTGCAACGTGGTGATCGCGGCCACCGGTGACGACAAGGTCAACCTGGTCGTCTCGCTGCTCGCGAAGACCGAGTACGCGGTGCCGCGGGTCGTGGCCCGGGTGAACAACCCGAAGAACGAATGGCTGTTCAACGAGTCGTGGGGGGTCGATGTCGCGGTCTCGACGCCGCGCCTGATGTCGGCCCTGGTCGAGGAGGCGGTGAGCGTCGGCGACCTGGTGCGGCTGCTGCGCTTCAGCCACGGCGACGCGAACCTCGTGGAGCTGACGCTTCCGCCGGAGTCCGCGGTGACCGGTACCCGGGTGGGCGACGTGGCCTGGCCGGAGGACACCTCGCTGGTCACCATCATCCGCGGCAACCGGGTCCTCACCCCGGGCCGGGAGGAGACCCTGGAGGCCGGTGACGAGTTGCTGTTCGTCGCGGCCCAGGCGCGCGAGGAGCAGCTGGAGGACCTGCTGTCGGTGCGTCGTGAGGACACGGTGGACTGACGGGCGGTCGGCGGCCGAGCGGCCGCGGACGCACATGGGGCCCGGAACCGAGATGGTTCCGGGCCCCATGGCCGTCACGGGCTCGACTGTCGCATGGCCGTACCTCGGCCGTCGCGTCGTCGTACCTCGACTGTCGCGTGGTCGTACATCGCCGCCGCCTGGTGATCGGTACGCGGCGGGCAGCCTCGACGTACCTACGCGTCGTGCGCCTGCGAGGCGGCCTTGCGCTCCTTCTCGGCTGCCTCCTCGGCCTCCATCTCCGCGAACACGTCGATGGGCGGCGGGGCCTTGGAGAGGAAGACCCAGGTGAGGTACACGGCGAGGAGGAACGGCGGGATCTTCAGTGCGACGAGCACCCAGCCCAGCTGGGTGGTGTCCGCCCACCAGTAGAGCGGGAAGAGGATCGCGCACTTGGCGAGCAGGATCAGACCCCAGGCCCATGACGCCTTGGCGTAGGCCTTCTTGCGGCCCGGGTTCCTGGTACGCCAGGAGAGGTTCTCCTTGAAGATCGGACCGAGGATCAGGCCGATCAGCGGGACGCCGGCGAGGGTGGTCACGATGTAGGCCAGCGCCAGGCCGAGCGTGTAGAGCATGCCCGGGAGGTAGAAGTCCTTGGCGTTGCCGGTCATCATCGCGAAGACCACACCGAACGCGACACCGAAGACGCCGCTGAACGCGTGCTTGACGGTGTCCCGGCGGATCAGCCGGACCACCACGCACACCAGCGAGACGCCGAGGGCGGCGATCGCCGAGAGGTGCAGGTCCTTGTTGATCGTGTAGATCGTGACGAAGAGCAGGCCCGGCAGAACGGTCTCCACCATGCCGCGGACGCCGCCGAAGGCTTCGAACAGTGCGGCTTCGGTGACGGCCTTGCTGTCGTCACCGTCCTGGGCGGGCTGGGGGGTGGTGGTCGGCTTGTCGAGAGACGTCACCGGCTACTCCTGTCCGAGTGGTCGGAGTTCGTATTTGGGGTTGAACAGCACCCTGCGGCCGTGGCTCATCGAGATCCGGCCGGACGCTATGAGCTTCCGTCCCGGCTCTATGCCGACGATGCGGCGGCGGCCCAGCCAGACGACGTCCAGCGGAGCGGTGCCGTCGAACAGCTCCGCCTCCAGAGCGGGAACACCTGCCCTGGGACGCAGGGTGACCGTCCGCAAGGTACCAGTCACCCTCACGATCTGACGGTCGTTGCACTCGGCGATACGAATGCACCCCGTGGCCTGCGTGTCCTCCTGCAGCTCCGCGGAATGCAGCTCCTCCTGCGACGAGGACAGCCGGTCGAGCATCCGCCGGAAGCGTCCGGCCGGCTTCTCGGGGCGGGGTTCAGCACTCATACAGGAAGCGTACCGGGCGGGGGTGACGTCGCCTGCGGCCGATCATGTTTTGGTGAAGCGCCGTACCGTTCCGCCGCGGCCGCCGCCGACCGTGGCGTGGGCCACCGCCGAGGCCGCCCGCCGCGACCTGCACCGCGATCACCGCCGCACCCCCGTCCCTGCCGTGATCATTTCTCGAAGCGGTACCCCATGCCCGGTTCGGTGATGAAGTGGCGCGGGTGCGAGGGGTCCGCTTCGAGCTTGCGGCGCAACTGGGCCATGTAGACCCGCAGGTAGTTGGTCTCCGTGCCGTACGAGGGGCCCCACACCTCCTGGAGCAGCTGCTTCTGGCTGACCAGGCGTCCGGTGTTGCGGACCAGCACCTCCAGCAGGTGCCACTCGGTGGGGGTCAGGCGGACGTCCCGGCCGTCCCGGTTGACCTTCTTGGCGGCCAGGTCGACGGTGAAGTCGCCGGTCGCGACGATGGCGAGGTCGTCGTTGCCCTCGACACCGCCGACTGGCTCGGCGCGGCGGACGGCGGCGCGCAGCCGGGCGAGCAGTTCGTCCATCCCGAAGGGCTTGGTGACGTAGTCGTCGGCCCCGGCGTCCAGGGCCTCGACCTTCTCGTCGGAGGAGTGGCGGGCGGAGAGCACCAGGATCGGCACTCGGGTCCAGCCGCGCAGCCCCTTGATCACCTCGACGCCGTCCATGTCGGGCAGGCCGAGGTCGAGGACGACGACGTCGGGGTGGCGTGCGGCGGCGGTCTGCAGCGCCGTGGCACCGTCGGGGGCCGCGTCCACCTCGTACTTGCGTGCCTTGAGGTTGATCACGAGGGCACGGACGATCTGCGGCTCGTCGTCGACCACGAGCACCCTCGTGGGGGTTCTCCGGGCCCCCTCGGGGGAGTGCGGCATGAGGTCCTGCCTTTCTGTTGTGCGCGGCGTACGGGGCGTACGGGGGCCGTTCCGGGGCGGTTCGGGGCGGTCAGGGGGTTCGCGGCGGTTCAGGAGGATGGGAGTGGTTCCCGGGTGAGGTGGTTCCAGGGTGAGGTTCCGGGGGCGGCGGTTCCAGGGGGGCGGTTCAGGAGACGTAGTGGGCGTGTGAGGCCGCGTCGGACGGCGTGTGGCCGGGGGCCGCCCGCAGGGTGAGGACCATGGTCAGACCGCCTCCCGGGGTGTCCTCGGCCGTGAGTGCGCCGTCCATCGCCTCGACGAAGCCGCGTGCGACGGCGAGCCCGAGGCCCACTCCTGCGCCGCGCGGTGCGTCACCGTACCGCTGGAAGGGCTCGAAGATCCGCTCTTTCGCGTCATCGGGCACTCCGTGGCCCCGGTCGATGACGCGCAGTTCGACGCGGTCGCCGAGGGTGCTGGCGGTGACGAGGACGGGCGTTCCGCCGGGGCTGTACTTGACCGCGTTCTCGACGATGTTGGCGACGGCGCGTTCCAGCAGGCCGGGGTCGACGGCGACCATCGGCAGGGTCTCCGGGACCTCCAGCTCGACGCTGTCCTCCGGGACGCCGCCGAGTGCCATGGGCACGACCTCGTCGAGGTCGATCTCCCTGATGAGAGGGGTGACGGTGCCGGTCTGGAGTCGGGACATGTCGAGCAGGTTGCCGACGAGGTGGTCGAGGCGGTCCGTGCCCTCCTCGATGCTCTCCAGCAGTTCCGCCTCGTCCTCCTCGGACCAGTCGATGTCCTCAGAACGCAGTGAGGTGACGGCGGCCTTGATGGCGGCCAGGGGGGTGCGCAGGTCGTGGCTGACCGCGGCGAGGAGCGCGGTGCGGATGCGGTTGCCCTCGGCGAGCTTGCGGGCTTGCTCGGCCTGGTCGACCAGGCGCCTCCGGTCGATGACGACGGCCGCCTGGGCGGCGAACGCACCGAGCACCCGGCGGTCCTCGGCGGGCAGGACCCGGCCGGTCAGGGCGAGCGCCATGGTGTCGCCGACGGGCATGTCGACGTCCGCGTCCTCCGGGCGGGCCGGCGGGTCGGCGGTGCCGACGCTGCCGGTGCAGGTCCACGGGTCGACATCGCTGGCGCGCTCCAGCAGGGCCACCGAGGTCATGCCGAAGGTCTCGCGCACGCGCTCCAGCAGGGCTTCCAGGCTGGTCTCGCCCCGCAGCACGCTGCCGGCGAGGAAGGACAGGATCTCGGACTCGGCCCGTAGCCGGGCGGCCTGGTGGGTGCGGCGGGCGGCGAGGTCGACGACGGAGGCGACGGACACCGCCACCGACACGAAGATCACGATGGCGACGATGTTCTTCGGGTCGGCGATCGTGAGCCGGTGCAGGGGCGGGGTGAAGAAGTAGTTCAGCAGAAGGGAGCCGAAGGCCGCCGAGGCCAGCGCCGGGAGCAGTCCGCCGAGCAGGGCCGCCGCGACCGTCAGCGTCAGGAACAACAGCATGTCGTTGGCGAGGCCGAGGTCCGCGTCGGTGTGGGTCAGCAGCAGCGCCAGCAGCGCCGGGCCCAGGACACCGACCACCCAGCCCCCGATGATCCTGGACCGGCCGAGCCGCGCCCCCCGTGCCACCGGCAGTCCACGGCCCTTGGCGACGTGCTCGTGGGTGACCATGTGGACGTCGAGATCGGGTCCGCAGTCGCGGGCGACGGTGGCGCCCACACCGGGTCCGAGGACGTACTGCCAGGTCTTGCGGCGGCTGGAGCCGAGCACGATCTGGGTGGCGTTGACGCCGCGGGCGAAGTCCAGCAGCGCCTGCGGGACGTCGTCGCCGATGACGTGGTGGAAGGTACCGCCGAGGTCCTCGACCAGGGTGCGCTGGACGGCCAGTTCCTTCGGCGAGGCCGCGGTCAGCCCGTCGCTGCGGGAGATGTAGACGGCCATCACCTCCCCGCCCGCGCCCTTCTCCGCCAGCCGGGCGGCGCGCCGGATCAGGGTCCGCCCCTCGGAACCGCCCGTCAGGCCGACCACGATCCGCTCACGGGCCTGCCACGTGGAACGGATGCCGTGCTCGCCCCGGTACTGCCGCAGGTACTCGTCGACCCGGTCCGCCGTCCACAGCAGCGCCAGTTCCCGCAGCGCCGTGAGGTTGCCCGGACGGAAATAGTTCGAGAGCGCCGCGTCGACCTTGTCGGGCTTGTAGACGTTGCCGTGCGCCATCCGGCGCCGCAGCGCCTGGGGCGACATGTCGACCAGCTCGATCTGGTCGGCACGCCGCACCACCTCGTCCGGGACGGTCTCCCGCTGCCGGACGCCGGTTATCGACTCGACGACGTCACCGAGTGACTCCAGGTGCTGGATGTTGACGGTGGAGATGACGTCGATGCCGGCCTTGAGCAGCTCTTCCACGTCCTGCCAGCGCTTGGCGTTCCGGCACCCCGGGACGTTGGTGTGGGCGAGCTCGTCGACCAGCGCCACCGCCGGACGACGCCGCAGCAGCGCGTCCACGTCCATCTCGGTGAAGACCGCGTCCCGGTACTCCAGCTCCCTGCGCGGCACCTGTTCCAGTCCGTGCAGCAGGAGTTCCGTGCGGGGCCGGTCGTAGTGCTCGACGAAGGCGACGACGCAGTCGGTGCCGCGCTCGATCCGGCGATGGGCCTCGGAGAGCATCGCGTAGGTCTTGCCCACGCCCGGCGCCGCGCCCAGGTAGATCCGTAGCTTGCCGCGTCCCATGCCTCATCGTCTTCCGTCCAGCTGCCGCGCACGCTGCGTCGACTGTACGACCGAATAGTGCGACAAACCGGACAGGAGTACGAGCGGAGGCGTGGTCTTGACAGAACCCTGACGTCAGACCGCCCCGGCCGGAAGCCGATGGGCCGCGCTCCCCTACCGGGAGCGCGGCCCATCCATGACGTCGGCCCACCGCGGGCTTCGGGCCCGTCCGTGAGACCAGCCCACCTACGAGACCAGCCCGTTCGTGCCCGTCTGGCAAGACCCGCCGGTCCGCGGGGCCGGCCCGCCGGGCCCCGGGTCAGCGGACCTCGGTGATCTCCGGGCCGCGCTCCAGCTTGCCCATGCCGCCGGAGAAGCGCGAGCCTTCCTGGGACTCCTGCTGGACACCCTCGGGGACCATCTGCGCGTCGTTCGGCAGCTTCAGGACGATCGGGTCGCGCGGGGCCATCGGGCCATCGCCGCGGACGACGACGGTGTCGCGGAAGATCTGCTCCAGCAGACCGGCCGCCTGCGGCTGCACCGCGCCCTGCCCGGAGATCACACCGCGCAGGAACCAGCGCGGACCGTCGACGCCGACGAAGCGCACCAGCTGCACGCCGTTCGCGCCGTCCGGGAGCTGGACCGGGACCTGGGCCCGCAGCTCCCAGCCCAGGGGGCCCTCCACCTCGTCGACGACTCCGCCCTGCTGGGTGATCCCGGAAGCGATCTCCTCCCGGACCTCGCCCCAGATGCCTTCCTTCTTGGGCGCGGCGAAGGCCTGGACCTGGATGGCGCTGTCGCGCAGGACCACCGTCGCCGCGACGATCGCGTCACCCGCGACCTCGACCCGCAGCTCCATGCCCTCGACCCCGGGCACGAAGAGACCGCCGAGGTCCACGCGCCCCTCACCGGCCGAGGGGACCTCGGAGATGTCCCACGGACCGTCCGGGCGGGGGGCCGGCGGCAGGCTCACCCTGCGCGCGGGGGCGTCCTCCGTGGTGCCGTTGTCCGCCTCGGCACCGTCGACGACCTGCTCGGCCTCGCGCGGTGCGTCCTGAGCGGAACCGCTCTTCTTGCGACGTCCGAACACGTCACTGTCCTTCCCGGTCGGATACGACCGAAGCGTATCGATTCCCACCCTGTGCGCCGCCCACGGCGGCATGGCCGCCGGTGGACCCGAAGCCCCCCTCGGCCCGCGCCGAGCCGGGAAGCTCCGCCACCTCGTGGAAGCGCACCTTCTCGACCTGCTGGACGACCAGTTGGGCGATCCGGTCGAACCGCTCGAACCGCACGCTCTCACGCGGGTCCAGATTGACCACGATCACCTTGATCTCTCCACGGTACCCGGCATCCACGGTCCCCGGGGCATTCACCAGAGCGACACCGCACCGGGCGGCCAGTCCGGAGCGCGGATGTACGAAGGCCGCGTACCCGTCCGGGAGCGCGATCGAGACGCCGGTGGGCAGGACGGCCCGCTCACCGGGCGCCAGCTCGGCGGCCTCCGTGGTGACGAGATCGGCGCCCGCGTCCCCCGGGTGCTCGTAACCGGGCAGCGGGACGTCGGGGTCGAGCCGGCGGATCAGGACGTCGACGGGGCGGCGGAACTCGGACATCAGGGGTTCACCTCGAAGGCGCGGGCGCGCCGGACCTGGTCGGGGTCGGCCATGACCGCGTGGATCTCCTCCTCGCGGCCGTTCTCGATGAAGTGGTCGACCTTGACCTCGATGAAGAGCGCGTCGGCGCGGACCGCGACCGGTCCGTCCGGGCCGCCGATGCGGCCGGTCGCCGTGCAGTAGATCTTCCTGCCGTGGACCGCGAGCACCTCGGCGTCGAGGTGCAGCACGGTGCCCACCGGCACGGGGCGGACGAAGTCGGTCTCCAGCCGGCCGGTCACCGCGATCACCCGCAGCAGCCAGTTCAACGAGCCGAGCGTCTCGTCGAGCGCGGTCGCCAGCACACCGCCGTGGGCCAGGCCGGGCGCGCCCTGGTGGGCGGGACGGACGGTGAACTCGGCGGTGACCCGTACGCCCTCACCGGCCCGGGCCTCCAGGTGAAGGCCGTGGGGCTGCTCCTCGCCGCAGCCGAAGCACTGGCCGTAGTGCGCGCCGAGCAGCTCCCCGGGCGCGGGCGCATCGGGGTGCCGCACCGGTGCCACGGCGTCGGCCGGCGGTGTCAGCACCGCAGAAGTTCCACTCACAGCCGCAGACCTTACCCGCGCGGCTACCCGCCGGTCGCCCCGTGCCAAGCTTGGATTCATGCAGCCTTACGAAGAACGCCTGACCGTGCCCCGTTCCTGGTGGGTGATCACGGCCCTCGTGGGCCTCTCGGGAGGCTTGATCCTGCTGCCGCTGGGCACGCTGCCGATGCTCGGCGGCCTGGTCGCCGCGACCGCGCTCGCGGCGGCGATGGTCAGTTCGTACGGCTCGGCGCGGATCCGGGTGGTGGCGGACTCGGTCGTCGCGGGCGATGCCCGGATCCCGGTGACGGCCCTCGGTGCGGCCGAGGTGCTGGACGCCGACGAGGCACGCGCCTGGCGCTCCCACAAGGCCGATCCGCGGGCGTTCATGCTGCTGCGCAGCTACGTACCGACGGCGCTGCGGGTGGAGGTCACCGACCCGCAGGATCCGACGCCGTACCTGTACCTCTCGACGCGGCATCCGGAGCGGCTGGCAGCGGCCCTGGACGCGATACGCGTCGCCGGGCAGGGCGGCGAGCGGCGTCAGGCCGGCTAGAGGCAATGCCGCTGACTTGACAGGGTTCGCGATGTGCTGACCTGTAACGATGCCCCGATCGGCATGCCCTGGAAGCCCGCAAAGCCAGCGGTATTGCGGCCAGAGGCGGTCCGAGGGCGTATCCCGGATCGGGGGCCTGGCCCTTCCGAAGTTGCCGTGCGAGCCGTCCGTGGTCGCTGTGCGGGGCCCTCCGAGGCCGAGGTGCAGGGCCCTCCGGTCGCCGTGCGGCCCCTCCGAGGTCGAGACGCGGCCGTCCGAAGCGGCTATGCGGGAGGAAGCCCCGGCAGGTCGTCCCACGGGACCTGGCGGGCCCGCAGGTCCTTGCGGATGCGGTGGGCGAGTCTCCGGGTGTCGCGCCGGTTCATGGTGGCGCCCACGGCCGCGCCGATCAGGAACGGGATCAGGTTCGGCAGATTGCGGACCAGGCGCTTGGTGACCTGCTGCCGCAACTCGCGCCTCATCTGCCCGCCCAGGGCGGCGTTGATCGTCATGGGCTTGGTGATGTCGATGCCCCGCTCCTGGGACCAGGAGTTCAGGTAGGCCATCGAGCGTTCGGTGAGGTTCCCCGGCGCGCGGACGCCGTAGACCTCGTGCAGCTCGGCGACGAGCTTCAGCTCGATCGCGGCGACGCCGACCACCTCGGTGGCGAGCTCGGTGAGCATCGCGGGCGGTACGGGCAGCATGGCCGCTGCACCGATGCCCGCGCCCACGGCGGAGGTGCCGTTCGCCGCGCCCGCGACGAGCTTGTCGGCGATCTCCTCGGGCCCCAGGCCCGGGAACTGCCTGCGGAGCGTCTCCAGGTCACGTACGGGCACCCGGGGCGCCCGGTCGATGAGCTGGTCCGCCAGTGCGGCGATCACGGCCCTGGCGCCCGCTCGGCCCCGTCGCAGGCCTCGCCGCACCGTCATGAGCCGGCCGCCGGGCGGCGGGGCGGACAACG
Source organism: Streptomyces sp. NPDC030222 (assembly GCF_055573115.1). NCBI lineage: Bacteria > Bacillati > Actinomycetota > Actinomycetes > Kitasatosporales > Streptomycetaceae > Streptomyces > Streptomyces sp. NPDC030222. The sequence continues at coordinate 142,638 of NZ_JBVICA010000005.1, read as the reverse complement.
CCCCGCCCGGTGGCGCCTCGAGCGAGGCCGGCAGGCCTCGCTCGTCGTCACGTGCATCCGGGGCAGAATCCGCCGGCGGCAGGGCAGTCCGCTCGGAGGGCGCGTCTGCGCCCTCTGCGGGACCCGAGGCTCCCCTGGGTGCCTCGGCCGGACCCTTCCTGCGGAAACGTCGCTTCCGCGGCGGCGTCGCGTCTGCCACGGCCGTACGGGATCAGTCGCAGTCGCGGCAGATCGGCTGGCCGTTCTTCTCGCGGGCCAGCTGGCTCCGGTGGTGCACCAGGAAGCAGCTCATGCAGGTGAACTCGTCGGCCTGCTTGGGCAGCACCCGGACGGCCAGCTCTTCGTTCGAGAGGTCCGCACCGGGCAGCTCCATGCCCTCGGCCGCGTCGAATTCGTCGACGTCGACGGCGGACGTCGACTTGTCGTTCCGCCGGGACTTCAGCTCTTCGATGCTGTCCTGGTCGACGTCGTCGTCGGTCTTGCGTGGGGTGTCGTAATCCGTTGCCATGTCGCTCTCCCCCTCTGGGTGTCTGCGGTGTCTCCAGCGCACGTAACGCGTGAGAGGCCGGACTTGTGCCCGACCTGAGGCGGAGATTTTGCCTCACATCAAGGTCTGTTACTCAATCGACACCCAACCGGACTCCTCACGGGTGACCGGGTCGGGTGGCGAACGGGACCGTACACGGTCCGGGGGCGGCACTTCACACGCACCACCCCGTGTACTTCCCGTGATGTCACCGGTCGGAAACCCGGACGTTTACCGGCGTTCCGGCTGGTGAGACGATCACGGAGAGTGGATGGCCGGAAATTCGCGTCTGTGATCGATCACACACGTGACGCCATGGGACGTCGTCCGAAAATTCCGCGTAAAGCGAACATGCGGCCGGACCGCGAAGTCTGCTCAGACGGGCAGCGTGACACGCATCACGAGACCACCTCCCTCGCGGGGCTCGGCGACGATGCGGCCGCCGTGGGCCCGCGCCACCGACCGGGCGATCGAAAGGCCGAGCCCGACGCCCTTGTCGCTGTTGGTCCGCTCGGTGCGCAGCCGACGGAACGGCTCGAAGATGTTGTCGATCTCGTACGCCGGGACGACGGGACCCGTGTTGGTGACCACCATCTCGGCCTGCCCGCCCCGGACGCCGGTGACGACCTCCACCCAGCCGTCCTCGGGCACGTTGTAGCGCACCGCGTTCTGCACCAGGTTCAGCGCGATCCGCTCCAGCAGGACGCCGTTGCCCTGGACGAAGGCGGGCTCCCGCTCGCCGCGGATCTCCACCCCCTTGGCCTCCGCCTCGCCGTGCGCCTGGTCGATGGCCCGGCTGGCGACCTCCGCGAGATCGACCGGCTTGCGGTCCACGATCTCGTTCTCGCTGCGGGCGAGCAGCAGCAAGCCCTCCACCAGCTGCTCACTGCGCTCGTTGGTGGCGAGCAGGGTCTTGCCGAGCTGCTGCAGCTCCACCGGGGCGCCGGGGTCCGCGAGGTGGACCTCGAGCAGCGTGCGGTTGATGGCGAGCGGTGTGCGCAGCTCGTGCGAGGCGTTGGCGACGAACCGCTGCTGCGCGGTGAAGGCGCGCTGCAGCCGGTCCAGCATGTCGTCAAAGGTGTCGGCCAGCTCCTTGAGCTCGTCGTCGGGTCCGTCCATCTCGATGCGCCGGGACAGGTCCGTGCCGGCGACGTTGCGGGCGGTCCGGGTGATCCGGCCGAGCGGCGACAGCACCCGCCCGGCCATGGCGTAGCCGAAGGCGAAGGCGATGATGCTCAGGCCGACGAGCGCGAACAGGGAGCGGGTGAGCAGCTCGTCCAGGGCCTGCTTGCGCTGGATCTCGACGCAGGCCTCGATGGCGGCGTTCATCCGGCTCGGGGACGCCTGCGTCGGCAGGTTGCACACATTGCTCCGGATCTCGCCGCTGACGATCTCGAAGGCCGGTTCGTTGCCGACGTCGAGTGCCTGCGCGGCCAGCAGGTACATGATCCACAGCAGCAGTACGCCGGCGATCAGGAACATCCCGCCGTACAGCAGCGTGAGCCGTATCCGGATGGTGGGGCGCAGCCCGAGGAAGGACGGCTCGTGCAGCCTGGGCTTCCCCGCGGGTTTGGGAGGCACCGGGTGCGGTGCCGGGGCGAACGTCATCTGCATCAGATCCGGTAGCCGGAGCCGGGCACGGTGACGATGACCGGCGGCTCGCCGAGCTTGCGCCGCAGGGTCATCACGGTGACCCGGACGACGTTGGTGAACGGGTCGGTGTTCTCGTCCCAGGCCTTCTCCAGCAGCTGCTCGGCGGAGACGACCGCGCCCTCGCTGCGCATCAGCACCTCCAGGACGGCGAACTCCTTGGGTGCCAGCTGGACCTCGCGGCCCTCGCGGAAGACCTCGCGGCGGTTGGGGTCGAGCTTGATGCCGGCGCGTTCGAGCACGGGCGGCAGCGGCACCGTGGTGCGCCGGCCGAGGGCGCGGACGCGGGCGGTCAGCTCGCTGAACGCGAAGGGCTTGGGCAGGTAGTCGTCGGCGCCCAGTTCGAGGCCTTCGACGCGGTCGCTGACGTCCCCCGCGGCGGTGAGCATGAGCACCCGGGTGGGGATGCCGAGGTCGACGATGCGCCGGCAGACGTCGTCGCCGTGGACGAGCGGCAGGTCGCGGTCGAGGACGACCACGTCGTAGTCGTTGACCTCGATGCGTTCGAGGGCGGCGGCGCCGTCGTACACGACGTCGACGGCCATGGCCTCCCGGCGCAGTCCGGTGGCCACCGCATCGGCGAGCAGCTGCTCGTCCTCGACGACGAGTACGCGCACGGGTGTGTCCTTCCTGTGAGCCCCGGTGGGGCCTGATGCGGTACTGGGCGGACGCAGTACCTGCCTGTGGATCCCCATCCTGCCCGGCCTGCTCGTAAACCGGCTGTAAGGCGCCGTACCACCGGTCTTCGCCATGAGCAGGGGCCCTTGCGGCGGTCCCCGGGAATTCGATGATTCCGGGGCGAGTTGAGGTTTCCGGGCGGGAGCCGCTGGGGAGGACGACCTCACACCCGCGATCACACCCTGTTTCTGGGGTATCCGTGGCCCGCCTGTCCCCCAGGGGCTGCGGAGCGTGATCGATCAATCGCCGTAGGCACACCCCGGTGCCACCGACCCACGACGAGGGGGCGCATCCATGGACGCTTTCACCGCAGGTCTTCTGCATCGCATAAGGACCACGGAGTCCGACCTCACGCGAGCTCGTGAGACGGGCGACGACTTCCTGGCGGAGGTCGAGCAGGCCGAGCTGGACGACCTTCGTCGTCTGGCGGCGGAGCACGGCGTGGAGGTCGGCGCAGCCGGCGCCTGATCTCCGCGCGGGGCGACCCGCGACCGCACGGCCTGATCCACGCGCATGAGGGCCCCGTCACCGCTTCCGGCGGTGTCGGGGCCCTCATGCGTCCGCCGTGCGTCGCGCCCTCGGGGCGTCCGCGTCAGTCGTGCCAGGCGCCGCATTCCTCCAGGAGCGCCTGGAGGTGTTCGAAGACGCCGGGAGGGGCGGCGACCACCAGTTCGCCGGACGGGGCGCTGCCGGGGCGTCCGCCGGTGAGGGCGCCCGCCTCCCGGGCGATCAGCTCGCCGGCGGCGAAGTCCCAGGGTGCGAGTCCGCGCTCGTAGTAGCCGTCGAGGCGGCCGGCGGCCACGTCGCACAGGTCGATGGCCGCGGAACCGCCCCGCCGGATGTCCCGGAGCCGGGGGATCAGCCGGCTGACGACCTCGGCCTGGTGGCTGCGCACGTTCTGGACGTAGTTGAAGCCGGTTGCCACCAGGGCGTGTCCGAGCTCGGTCGCGGGACGGCAGCGCAGCGGCTGGTCGCCCAGGTGGGCGCCGCCACCCGCGACCGCGTGGTACGTCTCGCCGCGCAGCGGGGCGGCGACGACCCCGACGAGCGTCTCGCCGTTGCGGCGGGCGGCGACGGACACCGCCCAGCCGGGCAGCCCGTAGAGGTAGTTCACGGTGCCGTCGAGCGGGTCGATGACCCACTGGACGCCGCTGCTGCCGTCCGTCGAGGCGCCTTCCTCACCGATGAAGCCGTCGGCGGGGCGGCGTTCGGCGAGGAACCCGGTGATCAGCTTCTCGGCGGCGATGTCCATCTCGGTGACGACGTCGACGGGGCTGGACTTGGTGGCGGCGACACCGAGATCCGCGGGACGGCCGTCGCGCAGGAGCTCACCTGCCCGCCCGGCGGCCTCCAGGGCCAGTTCGAGCAGTTCGGTGGCGAGCGGATCGGTCACGGGGGCTCCTTCAGGCGTACGGGCTGTCGGCGCCGGCGGCGGCCGGCCGGGGCGTGCGGGCGGGGCAGCAGCCCACCGGGCACAGGTCGTGGCTCGGTCCGAGCCCGCCGAGCGCGCAGCGCTCCGGGGACCGGCCGCGCTCGGTGGCGGCGCGTTCCAGGACGAGGTCGCGGACGGCGGCGGCGAAGCGGGGGTCTGCGCCGACGGTCGCGGACCGTACGACGGGGAGGCCCAGGTCGGCTGCCTTGGCGGTGGCTTCGGTGTCGAGGTCGTAGAGGACCTCCATGTGGTCGGAGACGAAGCCGATGGGGGCCATCACCACGGCGGGGACCCCGGCGCCGTGCAGTTCCTCCAGGTGGTCGCAGATGTCCGGCTCCAGCCAGGGGATGTGCGGGGCGCCGCTGCGGGACTGGTAGACGAGCCGCCAGGGGTGGTCGGCGCCGGTCTCCTCGCGGACGGCGTCGGCGATCAGCCGGGCGACCTCCAGGTGCTGCCGGACGTAGGCACCGCCGTCACCGTGCTCCTCGACGGGCCCCGAGGTGTCGGCGGCGCTGTCCGGGATGGAGTGGGTGGTGAAGGCGATGTGGGCGCCCTCGCGGACGTCCTCGGGCAGGGCGGCGAGGGCCGCCAGGACGCCCTCGGTCATGGGGCGCACGAAACCGGGGTGGTTGAAGTAGTGGCGCAGCTTGTCGACGCGGGGCAGCGGGAGGCCCTCGGCTTCCAGGGCGGCTAGGGCGTCGGCGAGGTTCTCGCGGTACTGGCGGCAGCCCGAGTACGAGGCGTAGGCGCTGGTGGCGAGCACGGCGATGCGGCGGCGGCCGTCGGCGGCCATCTCGCGGAGGGTGTCGGTGAGGTAGGGCGCCCAGTTGCGGTTGCCCCAGTAGACCGGCAGGTCCAGGCCGTGCTCGGCGAAGTCCTTGCGCAGTGCGTCGAGGAGGGCGCGGTTCTGCGCGTTGATGGGGCTGACGCCGCCGAAAAGGAAGTAGTGCAGGCCGACTTCCTTCAGCCGCTCCTTGGGGATGCCGCGCCCCCGGGTGACGTTCTCCAGGAAGGGGACCACCTCGTCCGGGCCTTCGGGCCCGCCGAAGGAGAGCAGGAGCAGGGCGTCGTAGGGGGCTGCGTCACGCGGTTCGGGCATGGTCCCGATCCTGCCACCCCCGGCGGGGAGGCGCGGGCTCCGCCCTGCGCGCGCCGGACCCGGCCGGGGGCGGTCCGGGGCGGAGCGGTACGGTCCGGGGACGGCTCACCGGGGTCGAGGGCCGAGGGAGGAACCGCCGCGAGTACGGCCCGGGGACGGGTAACGGCGCACGAGCGACGAACGCCGCGAGTACGGCCCGAGGACAGGGCAGTCGGGCGGAAACCCGGTGCGGACACGCAACCCCGGCACGTAAGCTGTCAAGGCCCGCCACATGCCTTACCGGAGTACCCTGTGCCCAGCCCTTATCGCGCGATCTTCGCCGTGCCCGGATCCATCGGGTTCTCCGCCGCCGGTCTGCTCGGCCGGATGCCGCTCTCCATGCTCGGCATCGGCATCGTGACCATGCTGTCCCAGCTCACCGGGCGCTACGGCCTCGCGGGCGCCGTCGCGGCGACGCTGGCGCTGTCGGCGGCCGTCTGCGGACCCCAGGTCTCCCGGCTGGTGGACCGGCACGGGCAGCGGAGGGTGCTGCGGCCCGCCACGCTGGTGTCGGCCGCGGCGGTCGGCGGGCTGCTGCTGGCCGCGCACCGGGGGGCACCGGACTGGACGTATTTCGTCTTCGCGGCGCTGGCGGGCGCCGTGCCGAGCACGGGCGCGATGGCGCGGGCCCGCTGGACCGCACTGCTCCACGACAAGCCGCGCGAGCTGCACACGGCGTACGCCTGGGAGTCCATAGCCGACGAGCTGTGCTTCATCGCCGGGCCGATCCTGTCGATCGGCCTGTCCACCGGCTGGTTCCCGGAGGCCGGGCCGCTGTTCGCCGTCGTGTTCCTGCTGGCGGGCGTGTACTGGCTGACCGCGCAGCGCGCCACGGAACCGGTTCCGCATCCGCAGGACGAGCAGACGGGCGGTTCCGCACTGCGGTCCCCCGGTCTCCAGGTGCTGGTGGCGACGTTCGTGGCGCTCGGCGCCATCTTCGGTGCGATCGACGTGGTGACCGTGGCGTTCGCGGAGGAGCAGGGCCACAAGGCCGCGGCGAGCGTGGTGCTCTCGGTGTACGCGCTCGGATCCTGCCTGGCCGGGCTGGTCTTCGGGATGCTGCATCTGAAGGGGTCCATGCCGCGTCGCTGGCTGGCGGGCATCTGTGCGATGGCCGTGAGTATGATCCCGCTTCAATTGGCCGGGAACCTGCCGCTCCTGGCCGTGGCGCTCTTCGTCTCGGGTCTTGCCATCGCACCGACGATGGTGACCACCATGGCCCTCATCGAACGCCACGTACCGCACAGCAAGCTGACCGAGGGCATGACCTGGACCGGTACCGGGCTCGCCGTCGGTGTCGCACTCGGCTCCTCGGCTGCCGGCTGGGTGGTCGACGCGGAAGGCGCGCAGCTCGGGTACGGGGTCGCGGTGTCGTCGGGAGCGCTCGCGGCCGTGGTGGCGTTCCTGGGGTACCGCCGGCTGCGCAGGCCGGCGCCGGATCGGGAGGGGCACGGCGCTGATGACCGAAGCGAGGAACCCGTGGCGTAACTGGGCGGGGAACGTCACCGCCCGGCCGGTGCGGGAGGTGTCACCGGCCTCGGCCGACGAACTCGCCGCGGCGGTACGGACCGCCGCCGAGGACGGACTGAAGGTGAAGGCGGTCGGCACGGGTCATTCGTTCACGGCCACCGCGGCCACCGACGGGCTGCTGATACGCCCGGATCTGCTGACCGGGATCCGGGAGATCGACCGGACGGCCGGAACGGTCACGGTGGAGGCCGGCACCCCGCTGAAGCGGCTGAACGCAGCCCTGGCGCGGGAGGGCCTGTCGCTCACCAACATGGGCGACATCATGGAACAGACCGTGGCGGGTGCGACCAGCACCGGCACCCACGGGACCGGCCGGGACTCGGCGTCGATCGCGGCCCAGATACGGGCGCTGGAGCTGGTCACGGCGGACGGGGCACTGCTGACGTGCTCGGAGAAGGAGAACCCCGAGGTCTTCGCGGCGGCCCGCACAGGTCTCGGCGCGCTCGGCGTGATCACCGCGATCACCTTCGCCGTCGAACCGGTCTTCTTGTTGACGGCCCGGGAGGAGCCGATGGCCTTCGACCGGGTCACCGCCGACTTCGACGAGCTCGTCGCGGAGAACGAGCACTTCGAGTTCTACTGGTTCCCGCACACCGGCAACTGCAACACCAAGCGCAACAACCGGAGCGCCGGTCCCGCCGCCCCCCTGGGGAGGCTGAGCGGCTGGTTCGAGGACGAGTTCCTGTCCAACGGCGTGTTCCAGGTGGCGTGTTCCGTCGGTCGTGCCGTCCCCGCCGCCATCCCGGCGATCGCCAGGGTCTCCAGCCGGGCGCTGTCGGCCCGTACGTACACCGACATCCCGTACAAGGTCTTCACGAGCCCGCGACGGGTGCGCTTCGTGGAGATGGAGTACGCCGTTCCGCGCGAGGCGGCGACCGCGGCGCTGCGCGAGGTGCGGGGGATGGTGGACCGGTCACCGCTGCGCGTCGGTTTCCCGGTGGAGGTGCGCATCGCGCCCGCGGACGACATCGCCCTCTCCACGGCCTCCGGGCGCGACACCGCGTACATCGCCGTCCACATGTACCGGGGTACGCCCTATCAGGCGTACTTCACCGCAGTCGAGAGGATCATGACCGCGCACGAGGGTCGCCCCCACTGGGGCAAGATCCACACCCGTGACGCGGCATATCTGGCCGACGCGTACCCCCGGTTCGGGGAATTCACCGCGCTGCGCGACCGCCTCGACCCCGACCGGCTCTTCGGCAATGCATACCTACGAAGGGTTTTGGGTGACTGAGCCCACTTCAGGGCGACTTGCAGCGAAAACAGACGGGGTCGGATCGGGCCATTTCATGAAATGACGTATACATGCGTGCACTTGGGGGATCGGTCCCGATCGGCCCGTCACAGAAGTCCGGCGGCGCGCCGGTCCACTCACATGGCCCGAATGGAGTACTGTGGCAGGCCGTGGGACCGGTCCCCTTCACAGGTACGCCGTCCCCAGGAGGGGGCCGAAAAGCGGCACTCGAACCGGCGGCGCCTTGGCACCGCACGGGCGCCCGTTGCGCAGCGTGACGACCTCGTCACTCAGCGTCGTAAACTGGTAACCGTGCCATAACGGCGAGGCAGGGCCCATGCCCGACACGCCGGTCAACTCGGCAAGGTTGTGGCAGGCTGCACCCGGGCAGGCCACACTCGACTAGCGGAAGCAGCGACGCACGTGACGTCGGCAGGCACCACCCGGGAGGTCCCCATGCCCGAACTGCGTGTCGTGGCCGTCAGCAACGACGGCACACGACTGGTGTTGAAGGCTGCGGACAACACGGAGTACACGCTTCCGATCGACGAACGGCTGCGTGCCGCCGTACGCAACGACCGGCCCCGCCTCGGGCAGATCGAGATCGAGGTGGAGAGCCATCTCCGCCCCCGGGACATCCAGGCACGTATACGTGCAGGCGCCTCCGCCGAGGAGGTCGCCCAGCTCGCCGGCATCTCCGTCGACCGGGTGCGGCGCTTCGAGGGTCCGGTGCTCGCCGAGCGTGCCTTCATGGCAGAGCGCGCGCGCAAGACACCGGTGCGCCGGCCCGGCGAGAACACCGGCCCGCAGCTCGGCGAGGCGGTCGCGGAGCGGCTGCTGCTGCGCGGCGCCGAGAAGGACAGCGTCCAGTGGGACTCGTGGCGGCGCGACGACGGCACATGGGAGGTGCTGCTCGTCTACCGGGTCGCCGGTGAGCCGCACTCGGCGAGCTGGACCTACGATCCGCCGCGCCGGCTGGTGCAGGCCGTCGACAGCGAGGCCCGCGCGCTGATCGGAGACACCGACGACACCCCGGAGCCGACGTTCCCGTTCGTTCCGAGGATCGCCCGGCTCCCCCGCGACCGGCCGCTCGACCGCACCCTGGACCGGCAGTTGCCAGCGCAGGCGAGCGTTCCCGAGGCCGAAGAGGTGCCTGCCGAGCGGGACTCCCTGACCAGCCTCCTGGAGGCGGTGCCGAGTTTCCGCGGCGACATGGTCGTACCCGACCGCGGCAGTGCTGCCGAGCCGGCCGCCGCGGACACGCCGTCCGAGGAGCCCGAGGCGGAGGAGCCCCCGGCCCCGGCGGCCTCCGCAGCCTCGGCCGGTTCCGCCTATGCCGACGTGCTCATGCCCCGTTCGGTCAGCGGCCACCGCGATCGCCTCATCGGCACGACCGACCGTCAGGCCGAGGCGGACGGCGTTCGTCCGGGCCGCCGTGCGGCGGTCCCCAGCTGGGACGAGATCGTCTTCGGCACGCGCCGCAAGAAGAAGGAGTAGCGGGCGGCCTTCGCCCAGCCGGGCCACCACTCCGTTGGGTCCGGGTCCCTTGACGTTCCGTCAGGCACACCCGGGCAGTTGGCGGGGTGGGCGCGCCGGGCCTCTCCTTCATGTGTCCGCGCACGGTTCGTGTGGCGGACGAACGGCGTCACGGGGCCGGCCGGTCGCCACCCGACCGGATGACGCGTCACCGACCGCCCGGCCGTGTAATCCCGCGAACAGGCGTACCCGGGACGGCCGACGGGCCACCGCCGACGTACGGGCGCGCCCGACCGGAACGCATCATGGGCCGCCGCCACGAAGTGTGGTCGGCACGCCCGGGTGGGCGGACGGCTGTCGTGGCGCGGGACCCCACCGAGGCCGCCGACGGGTTCCGCGTCCGCCGGCCGACGAGATTCCGCCTTCGCCGGCCGGCCACCGACACGGCAGCCCGGACGGAACCCCGAGGCGACGACAGCCCGCAGGACCCGCACGGCCCGTCGGTCGGCTCCCCGCCCGTGCCCCGCCGGCCCGCTCGCCCGCCAGACGGCGCCCCGCCCCCTTCCCGCTACCGCTGCCAGACGGATCCGGCTACTGCGGGTCCGGGCCCTTCGCCACCGGGCGGGACTCGTCGTTGGACCACTCCGACCACGAGCCCGCATAGAGCGCGGCGCGGAACCCGGCGACCTCCAGCGCCAGGACCTGGTGCGCGGCAGAGACGCCCGAGCCGCAGTACACGCCGAGGTCGCCCGCCGGGGCCGCCCCGGCGCCCAGCGACGTGAAGCGCTCGGCCAGTTCCCCGCGAGGGCGGAAGAGGCCGCCCTCGGTGACGTTCTCCATGGTCGGAGCGGACACGGCTCCGGGGATGTGCCCACCGACGCGGTCGATCGGCTCGACGTCACCGCGGTAGCGCTCCGCGGCCCGCGCGTCGAGCAGCAGTCCCGAGCGTGCCGTCCGCGCGGCGCCGTCGGCGTCGAGCAGCGGCATCGCACCCGGCACGGGCACGAAGTCGCCCTCGGCGGGCTCCGGCGTCCCGCTGGAGAGCGGCCCGGTCCACGTGGCGAGACCGCCGTCCAGTACCCGGACGTCGCGGTGCCCCGTCCAGCGGAGCAGCCACCAGGCACGGGCCGCCGCCCAGCCCTGTCCCCCGTCGTAGGTGACGACCGGCCGGTCCGCGGACACCCCGGCCCGCCGCATCACCGCACCGAACGCCTCCACGTCCGGCAGCGGATGGCGGCCGGCGGCCCCGGGCGGACCGGCGAGTTCGGTGTCCAGGTCGACGTAGACCGCGCCGGGCAGATGCCCGGCCTCGTACTCGGGGCGCTGGTCCGGCCCGCCGAGCTGCCAGCGGACGTCCAGCAGCACGGGAGGCCGCGGCCCTGCCAGCTCGGCGGAGAGCTCGGATGCGGAGAGGATGGCGTTCATGGGGCCATCCTTCCTCAGCACGGCTGCCGGGCGTAACGACCGGCAGGCGTTCAGGGTCCGGGAAACGGGGCATCCTCCTGCGGGAACCCGCCGAACCCGGCGCGCTGGGGGCGCATGGGTACCAGATGGTGCAAATATCGGCACGCGCGTTCCACGACGGTCGTCACGGTCCGAGGAGAGACGAATGGCAGCGACCCGGCGCACGCCCGGCACACCCTGCTGGGTGAGCCTGATGGTGCACGGTCTTGACGCGACGGAGGATTTCTACGGGGCGCTGTTCGGCTGGGAGTTCCGCCCGGGTCCACAGGAGCTGGGGCCGTACGTCCGAGCCGTGCTGGGCGGAGCACCGGTCGCCGGGCTCGGCCGGCTGCCCGCCGACCGTCATCTGCCCGTCGCCTGGACGACCTACTTCGCCAGCGACGACGCCGACGCGACCGCCGAGTCGATCCGCGGCTGCGGCGGCACCGTGGGCGTGGGGCCGCTGGACTCGGAGGACACCGGCCGCATGGTGATCGCGTCGGATCCCGAGGGTGCGGTCTTCGGCGTGTGGCAGGCGGCCTCGCTGACGGGCACCGCGGTGACCGGCCCGCCGGGGACCCCGGTGTGGAACGAGCTGGTGACCCGGGAGACCACGATGGTCGGCAAGTTCTACCAGATGCTCTTCGGCTACGACATCGAACCGGCCGGCCCGGTCGGCCCCGGCTCCGACCGGGTGACGCTCACACTGTCGGGTCGCCCGGTGGCCTCGGTACGCGGCGTGGGATCCGGCCTGCCTCGGGACCGGGGCCCGCACTGGATGACGTACTTCGCGGTGGCCGACGTCGACGAGGCGGCCCGGCAGGTGGTGGAGCTCGGCGGCCAGCTGCTCCACCCACCGGGCGAGGGCGTCCGCGGGCGTCAGGCGACGGTCGCCGACCCCGAGGGCGCGGTCTTCACGGTCGTACGGTCGGCCGACGGGCCACGGACCGCTCACTGACGTCGACCGGCAGGACATCGGGAGACAGCGCGCCCGCACGGGCGGACGCGGCCGTCATCCGGCGCCGGTGGTGGCGGCGCAGCACCTCGTAACCGACCTCGCCCACGCCCTGGTTGACGTCGCCGATCACCACCCGGGCGCCTTCGACGACCATCTCGCCGCCCACCGTACGCGTGTTGTGGGTGGCACGGGCGCCGCACCGGCACAGCGCCTCGACCCGGAGGACCTCCACGCGGTCGGCGAGCTCCACGAGGCGCCGCGATCCGGCGAAGAGCCTGGAGCGGAGGTCGGTCGTGATGCCGAAGGCGAAGACGTCCCTCTCCAGCTCGTCGACCACCCGGGCCGGCTGGTCGATCTGCTCCGGCGCCGGGAACTGGGCCTCGTCCGCGATGACGTTGTCGACGCGCCCGCCCTTGGACAGGTGGGCGATCAGGCAGGCGTGGAAGTCGAAGCCGTCGGCCGGCCTCGATCGCGTCCCGGACCAGGCCGAGCCTGGAGGAGAGCTTGCCCCCGCCCGCGCGGAGCGCAAGGACACATCGAACTCCGCTCCGACTGCTTGCCGCGAGCGCTGAGACTGAGGCGTGCGATGCCTGGGCCCCGGCCGACGGTTGTCGGCCGGGGCCCGTCTCGGTCAGCCGGTCTCGCGCCACCAGGCGGGAGACACGCTGAGGCTCCACAGATCGCCCGTCGGCCCCTGGGCGTCGGCATCCATCCGGACGATGAGCCGCGCACCGGACTCGGGTACCCGATAGCGGCGGAAGTCCGTGCCCGTCGCGTCGTCATCCGGTTCGACCGAGCAGCCCAGATCGTTGATCGCCGCGGTCAGGTCCTCGAAGCGCACCGAAGGGGCGAAGGCGCCGTATGAGCTGCGTAGGGCGGCGGGTACGGCCGACTCCGCGTCCCACCTCAACCGGTGCACCTGCACGCTGATTCCGAAGCAGGGCCAGGAATCCTGCTCCTCCTGGAACGACAGCTCCACGAGTCCGTAGTCCCGGCGCAGGAGCCCCACGTCCGCGTCGTCGAGGTAGTCGTCCCCGAGCCGGTCCGCCCACTCGGCGGGCTGCGCGCCGACGCCCACGCCCAGTACATCGCCGCGGGTGGCGACGTGCGCGTAGAAATCCAGGTCGGACATCTACATCTTCTCCATTGCCTCGATCAGCGCCTGCAGCTCGGCCGTCCGGTCGTTGCTGAAGCGCCACTGCGGGTTGCGGCCTTCCTTCATGGCCTTGGCGCTGGACTCGAAGACCTCCTTGGCGCCCTTCGTCACCCTGATCATGTCCGCGCGCACCTTGGGGTCGGACTTGATCGCCGCGACGACGGCGTCGACCTGCTTCTGCGTGGCGGTGCCGCGCGACAGGCGGATCGCCTCGCCACGGACGCCGCCCTTGCCGTCCGGGCGCAGGGCCACTTCCATGCCGTCCTTCATGTTGACGTGAGCGCCCTTGGTGACCCAGTCCTGGTCCACCTGGCCGACGTGGTCGATCTCCAGGCTGCACTTGTTCTTCTTGGCATTGTGGACCAGGACGGGCGTGTCGCCGGCGAGCACGTAGTAGGTGTGCAGCCGGGCGACGGTGAGGTTGTGGACCGTCTGCTGCCCGGTGCTCGTCCCGACCGCGGTGACCCGCACGGCCGCGCCCTTGTCGGTCCGCAGCCACGTTCCCGGGGTGAGGTCGACGGCGTCGCTCCAATCGCCGGAACCCTCGCCGGAACCCAGGATCCGGAACGGGTGACGGTCCGTCGCGGTGACGGTGCCGGTACGGTCGCCCGCGTCGCCGTCGGTGTCCACGGTCAGGGTGACCAGGCGCTTCTCGCCCGAGCCGGTGATCAGGTCGGTCACGGGCTGGGGCCCGGTGAAACCGGTCTCGGGGTCCGTGGCCAGGACCTCGTCGCCTTCGCGTACCGACTCGATGGGCAGGGTGGCGCCCGAGGCCATGAGGACCTGGGTCCCGGCCGGGAAGCTGTTGCCGTCGACGCTTCCGGCGACGCAGGTGACCTTGCGGGCGTCCCGTACGTCGTCACCGGTGAGGGCCTTCTTACCGGCCTTGAGCCAGCGCAGCACGACGAGCGCGCCCGTGGCCCGGTCCAGCCCGCTCAGTTCCTCGTCCGTGGCGAGGTCCTTGCCGGTGACAGCCTCGACGATGCCCTTGCCGTCCCCGATGCCGGGCAGGAGGTCGAGCAGCAGGCCCATGCGCCGCTGCTGTTCGTCCGCGTCGAGCCCGGAACCTCCGGAGCTCCATGCGTCCTTGATGTGGGAGAAGTCGAACTCGATGCCCGGCAGCTCGCGAAGCTTCTCGGCGCCCTTCTTGATACCGGGGACGTGTTTGTTGAGCTCGTCCATGCCCTTGTTGGCCTGGCCGATCCCCCGGTTCATCTCCTCCATGCCCTTGTTGGCCTGGCCGATCCCCCGGTTCATCTGGTCGAGCGCGCCGTTGACCTGGCCCAGCGACTTGTTCATGTCGTCCAGGGCCCGGCTCATCTGGCTCAGGCCGGCGTTGATCTTGTCGAGGTCCTCGCCCATCCCTTTCAGGCCGGTCCTGACGGAGTTCGCGGCCTTCTGGAACTCCGGGTCGCCGACGATGGCTGCCAGCGCGAAGATCACTTGCAGGAACGCGACGGTGACCTCGGCGAAGACAATGATCGTCTGGATGGTCTCGTTGACCTTCGCCAGCCGGTGGTCGACGTCCTTCTGCGCGGCCGCGTACGCGGCACGGATCCGCTTCTCCGCCTCGGCCCGGGTGGCCGGGTCGGCGATCTTGGTCGGGTCCTGCTTGACCGCCTCCTTCAGCTGCTCGAAGCCGGCGATCTCCTTGCGCAGGTTCTTGAAGTGCTGCTCGGTGTCCTTGTGCAGGTAGTGGATGCCGTACGCGGCAAGGCCCACCCCGGCGCCGACGCGGATCGCCTTGTCGGCGAACTCCCGGTAGCAGCCGGGCTTCTCCAGCAGCGGCTTGGCGCCGCACCCGGAGTACTCGGCGGCGGCGTTGACGATGGCCGCAATCCGCTCGGCCGCGGAGGCCGCCGCCTGACGGTTCTCGATGCCCGTCGCGGCGACCGCGGTCTTCTCCCCCAGGCCCAGGCAGAGAAAGACCGCCAGGAGCGTCAGAAACGCGGCAGCATGCCGCGTCATACGGTGTTGCATATATGTCCTACGTCGAGGGCCCGCGCATCGCCACGGCTGGTCGACCGTCGGCGCGAACCCAGAGTCCTCGGACGAGAACTCCCCCTTGAAATTACCGACCGGTAGCCTACTTGGGTATCCGACCGCCGATCGGACCGGGGCCACTCGGCCACGGGCGAGCAGAGGTTGCTCGGCGAATACCCGAAGGCCCCCCAGGGGGCCCTCGAAACACTCGGCGAGCAAACACGCACCGGCCTCTACGACTTGCCGGTCGCAGTCACGGCGGGCTGACCTCAGTGAGCGTTCCGAGGGCGTGGGCAGGGCTCAGGGCGAAGCTTCGGCCCTGGTCGGGGTGCTCGGCGGCTGGTCGAACGGTGGCAGTCAGCTGAGCGTCGAGGAGCTGCTGAAGCCGGTCCGCTTCGAACGCGAGGCCCGCTGCCGGGACGGTGTGGCCGCCGGCGTCAACGCTGCCGACGGCCTGGACTTCGGCGGCGGTGCCAAGGACTCCGGCGGCCGCGTCGCCGACCCGTTGCTCGGACCCGACACCGACTTCGGGCGCAAGATCCGCGGCTGGTAAGCCCCGGGCTCCGCCTTACCGCCGGCCGCCACCAGCTCCGCCACTGGGTCCCCCGGCCAGGCCCGCAGCCCCACGGCCGACCCGATCCCCGGCAGGGCCGGCAGCGGGCGCTGCGCCAGCGCCGCGAGATCGCCGACTCACGCCAGCGCCCACGTCACCAGCACCGCACGGCGTCCTGCCCCCCGCCGGGCACGGCGCCGGGCGCCCCGCACCGGTGGGCGTCAGGGCACCCATCCGCTCCGGCAGCCCGGCGGCGCCGAAGTCGTGGCTGTAGACCTCGGACCGGCGCCCGCACCGGTACACGTCGTCGCGGATCTCGCCGTGCGGACGGAAACCGAGGGTGCGCAGCAGCGCCTCGTAGTCCGGGCTGGCGGTGGACACCACCAGAGCACCGGATGCCGTGCCGGATCCAGCACGGCCGCGACCGCGGCGGCCCGGCCGAACCCGTCCACGCTGTCGACGAGGAGCAGGCCACCCGGCCGCCCCGCGAGCCGCCGCAGCATCCCGAGCCGGCCGTCCCCGCTGCGGCGTGAACCTGCGACCCCAGGCCCCCAGGGCCTTGGCTACTGGTTGGCCAGCAGGTCGGTGCGGTGCTGTTCGAGGTCGGTGACACCTTTGAGGCCCGCCGTGACCGTGTACCGGGTGTTCATTCCGTCGGGACCCGTCTCCTCGGTCAGCATGTAGTTGTCCGCGAAGCCCCAGCTGCCGCCTGTGTAGACGCCCTTGATCCTGCCGTCCACCGTCCCGACGGCGTCGAAGGGGCCGCCCTTCCAGCGGAAGGTCCAGTAGGTCCGGTACCAGGCGTCCAACTGCTCCGGGGCGGCCAGGAACTGCCCGGAGCCCGAGTCCCGGGGATCGGCGACAAGACCCTCAGGCCGGTCAGGCCCGGTGGTCAGTGCGATGAGGCCCGAGGCATCTGCCTCGGCAGCAGCCGGATACGTCCGGCCCTGGTAGACCGCGTAGGCCTTGGGGCGGAAATGGTCAACCTCGGCCAGACGCCGCACCAGGGCGTGCAGCGGCTGGAGCAGATCCTCACGGTGCTCCTCCAGCTCGGTGACCTCCTCGCGCGGGAAGACGCCGTAGTAGTCGATGACCAGACGCTTGAGGTGCTCCTTGGCGAAGTGTTCGTCGGAGCCGAGGTAGTCGCCTGAGAGAGTGGTGGGCGTGGCGGCGGTGCAATCGAAAAGCTCGCCCCGCCAGCGGAACGTCCACGTCACGGCGTACCAGGCTTCAAGGCTCTCCGGCGCAACCGGATATCCCACCGACCCGTCCGCGGCCTCGCGCGGCGCGATCCCTTCGGGCGCGGGGCGGCCTGGCTCGGGCATCAGCTCGACGCACGGCCACAGCCCCACGGCGCCACGCGCCCGAAAGAGCTCACCGCGGAAGACAGCGACCTCGCCCTTGACCGGAACGGGGAAACCCGCAGGGTCAGTCATCGTTTTTTCCACAGCCCTTCGTTCTTGTCGAAGAAGCCGACGGCCTCTTCGGTACCGTCGGCGTGCATACGCCAGATTTCAGCATGGTGGGGGAAGCCGGTGGGCTTGGCGATCCACTCCGGGACACCCCCGCCGGTGTAGCCGGTGCCGAGGAACGGGTCATCCCAGGCCCGTCCCTTGCTCTGGCCGGCCATGCCGGCAACGTGGTTGGCCAGCCCCTCGTCGCCGACCGCGCCGAGGCTAGGTTCGGCGCGCATGCCGTGTGGTGCCGGAAAGCGCAGTTGATACGCCTCGGACGCACCCGGAGGGACGGGGGTCCAGCCGGCCCCGCCATCGTCGAGAGCGAGCCCGTCGCGCAGTTGGTCCATGCTGCGCAGGTCGGCGGTGTCGCAGCCGCGCGCGATCGAGCCGCGGAACTCGCCGGGATTGAAGGGATCCTCACCGAGCCTTGTGAGGTTCTTCATATAGGCCTGCGTGACCTTGGGGTCGATCACCTTGGTCACCATGCGGCCCTCGTCGAGCTTGATTGCGTCACGGACCCCGACTACCTCGCGGGCCTGCGCCTCGCTCAGCTCGTTGGTCCGAGTGAGCCGGAGCTTGTCGTGCTCGGAGCGGTCCAGGCCGCGTGCCCCCAGCTGGTCGTCGATCTCCTCCTGATAGCTGGGGCCATCGCGTAGCGCGCTGTTGCCGTACCGTTCGGCTGTGTCCTCGGCCGCTTCGGCCGTCGACTCGGCCTTCGGCTCGTGGGTCTGGCGGATGCTGTTGCCGTCACCTGGCAGGACGGTCTCCGCGGCGGCCGCACCGGGACCGGCGGCCTCGGCCTCACTCCCGGGAGTCTTGGCCTCGAGCCCTTCGACCGGCTTGGCGTCGTTCTCAGCGTGCGCGGCGAGGTTCCGGGCACCTTCTGCCCGCGGCTCCGGAACATCGATCGGCGCCCTCGGCTCCGGGGCCTCATCAGCCGGGTCCAAGGCGTCCGCAGGCGGCTTTGCAGCCTCGGCCCACTCCGGAACAGCCTCCGCCGCAGACATAGGCGCGGGCGGCTCGGGGGTGTCCGTCGGTGCCGTCGGCTCCGGCGCCGAGTCATCGGCGGCATCCGATGCCCGTACGGGTGGCTCGGCCGCTTCGCGGGACTCGGCTCCGGGCGGAGCCGGAGATTCTCCGAGCCCGGTCGCCTCAGCAGGCTCCGGCGCCGCGTCCGGGTCCCGCGCTTCGACCGGGCGCGCGGGCTCCGCTGAGCTGCCCGGGGTATCGGCCGAATCCGAGGAGTCGGCGGGGTGCGAGGCCTCAGCCGGATGCGGGGCACCGGCGGGCTCCGGCTCCTGGGTCGGGCCGGGGGCCTCAGCGGGCTCAGGAGCGTCGGGCCGCTCCGCGGGCGCGGTCGGGGCTATCCTGGACGCCTCACCCGGCTGCTCTACTCTGAGTGATGCGGTGTACGCGGTCGAGTACGGCACGGAGTCGCGGTAGGGCTTGAGTTCCAGTTCCAGCACAGGAAGCTCGTCGTCCGGCTTCGCCGGATTGCCGGAGCCCTCCGGCGTTTCCGCCTCCTCGCCCCCGGCGGGCGCGTCCGGGTGCTGGGGCTCGGGGGCTTCGTCCGACGCCGAGACGGGAGCGGGCGCCTCGTCCGCTTCCGGGGAACCCGAACCGGCCGAGTCAACGGACTCCGCCGGGACCGGTGCTTCCGCCGGATCCGGCGCCACCTCCAGGTCCGCGCTCTCAGCCGGACGCAGGGACTCGGCCGCGTCGGCGCGCCGCGTCTGCTCAGCCGGCTCCGGGGCCTCCTCAGGGTCGACGGCCTCGGCAGGCGTGGGAGCCTCCGCAGGATCGGAGGACGCCGCGTCGGCCGGGGCGGGAGCCTCGCTCGGGCGCGGGGCGGCATCAGCCGCCGGCCCGGACGGTCCGGACGGCTCTTGACGGGCTTCCGCAGCGGCGCCCTGCGGTTTAGCCGGCTCGGGTACTTCGTCCGACGCCGGGGCAGGAGTGGTCGCCTCGTCTGCTTCCTGGGAACCCGAACCGGACGAGTCAACGGCCTCCGCAGGGGGCGGGGCTTCATCCGGATTCGGCGCCGCCTCCGATGGCGCGGGCTCGGCCCGGCCACGGGCCTCGGCCGAGGCCTCGGCAGGGTCTGGAGCTTCGGCAGGGTCGGAAGCTTCGGCACGGCTGGGGGTTTCCCCCGGGTTGGGGGCTTCGGCCCGGTCCGTCGGTGGGGTTGGGTCGGGGGCGTCCGTGGGTTCCGGCGGAGACGGTGCTTCCGGACGTGGGGGCTGCTCTGCCGGGCGGTCGCTCAACGGGCCCCTCCCGGACTGGTGTTGTCGCGATAGAGCCGGACCCAGGGGAGGGTGTTGCGCTGCCAGGCGGCCCGGGCGACATGAACGAAGACGCAGGCCCGGTAGTCGGTCACCGCGGATTCGCTCTCCCCCGCCGACGCGGGCAAGGGCACCGTGTCGGCGAGGGTGCCGACCCAGTCCGCGGTGTCGCGCCACCAATCGGCCTGCTCCCGGGTCGTCTTCGGGTACGACGCCACTCGTTCCTTCAGCTTCGTGCCGTGCTCGGGCCACACCGCGGTGGCCGCCCGAGTGCGGAAGCTGCAGCGGTGGCGGCAGCCTTCGCAGTCGGGGAAGGGGGCCAGTGCGGCGTCGACCGCCTCGTGGTCGGCCGCCAAGACGCGGAAGCGGGTGGCCAGTTCTGCGTCCTTGGCCAGAGGTGCCCGGCTGACGCCTGCCTCCCTCGCCGCCTGCGCACGTACGTCGGGGACGCGGAGCAGTCCCGGACGGTCGATGCGGTCGTGGTGGGCGAAGGCCTGGAAGGGCTCCAGGGAGGCGGCGTACCGCTCCTGGTCGGGAGAGAACCGCATGGTTCCGCCGATGAGGTTGCGGTCCTCGGCGGACGGCAGCCGGTGCATGACCTTGAGATTGGTGTTCTTGTACGCGTCCTCGACGAGCTTGCCTGGAACCTGCTCGACGATGACGATGCCCTCGCCGTACTTGCGGTTCTCCGCGAGGGTGTTGGCGAACGCCTGGGCCGCTCGGGCCTGGGCATTGCCCTCCTTCGCGTCGCCACCGTGGGCTACCGGCCGCCCGAGCAGGCGGTGCGCCTCCTCGATCACGGTGACGTGGGCGAGGGAGCCTCCCTCGCGGTTCGCCTTGTAGTACTCGGTCATCGTCTGCAGGAGCAGCGCTGTGATGAGCGACTGCTCCTTCTCGTTGTCCCCGACTCCGGCAAGCTCGACGATCACCGGCCGCCGCAGCAACTCCTCCACCGGATAGGAGCGGGCCACGTCCAGGGTCGTGCCGCACGCCCCCTCCGCGAGGGACTCCGCACGCAGGCGGGAGGCGGCGACGATGTTGTCGCGCACCTCGCCCGAGTAGTCCAGCTGCTCGCACTGCTTGCGCATCTCCGTGATGAAGTCACGCAGCGTCGGCCAGTTTCCGACGTGGGCCGGATCGGCGACGTCGGTGGGGACGATGCCCTTGCGGGCGTACGTCGCCCGCAGCGCCCGGTTGTAGATGCTGGGCAGCGGGTCCCAGAGGCCGAAGGCCGCGTCGAAGCACGCCATGAGTCCGGCGATGTGGGTGCTGACGCGAACCCCGGCCGGCACCTCGAAGGGGTTGAGGCGCAGCGGCGCGATGGATTCGTCGCCGACGGTGAGGACCAGCAGGTCCTCGAACCCGGGGCGGGTGGCCAGCCAGCGGTAGTCGTCCAAGGCCGAGTTGACGGGTTCGAGGACGAGGAAGGGCACGCGGTGGTCGCGCCACAACTGCTCGCAGAACGCCAGGGTGGTGTTGGTCTTGCCGGAGCCGGTCGTACCCACGATCAGGGCGTGCCGGGTAAGGTCGCCGAGGCCGATGCCCAGGGGGCCGGCGGGCGTGTCGTTGACGAGCTGCTGTCCGAGGGCGATGGCTGGGCCGTCCATGCGGTACGCGGTCTCACCGGCCATGCCGGGGCGCCGTACGGGGAAGCCCGTCATGTGGCCGCTGACGGCCATGGGCAGGCGGAAGGCCGCGACGGCCTCACGGGCATCGACGAGTTCCGGAAGCAGTCGCAGGGGCGGGGAGAGTTGTTCGGGCAGCCGCCAGCAGTGGTCGCCGCCCCAACGCGACTGGTCCAGGGTGGTCAGCTGCCGCCAGGCCGCAGGCAGTTCACCGAGTGCGGGCCAGGCCACGGTGTGGGCCGCACCGTTGATCGTCTCGGTGAGAACGCCGCCCTCGCGAGCCTGCACCGGCGGGGACACCGTGGCACCGACGAGTTCGGCGAGGGATTCCGGCAGGGGCGCCGGCGAGGCGAGCGCGATCCGCATGCGGAACACCCGGTCGGTATAGCGGCGGGCAGCATCGGCATAGATCCGGGAGGCGTCCACGGCGAAGGCGTCGGCGGCGAGAGGGGTGCCCGGGGACCACAGCCCGTCGGGCATCTGCCCAGGTGTGCCCAGGCGTCCGTACTGTGTGGCGATGCGATGCAGGAGCGGGCCGAAGTCGGGCGGTACGACGTACGGCTCCAGGCCGATGCTGAGCATCACGGGGTGCGGGTGCGCGGCGAACGCCTGCCACAGCCCGTCCCATGGTGGGGCCGCCGCGGTGAACGGCTGCGGCGCGAGGTAGTAGTGAACTCCGGCGTCGGGGCGGTTTGGCAGCCCGCTGTGGTAGCGCTTGCGGATCTCCGCCAGCCCCGCCGCCGCATCGGGCGAGAAGGGGGTCAGCAGCCGTGCGGTTTCGTCACCGTCATCGACCGGCGTGGCGTGTACATGCCGGGGTAGCGCTGCCATCCGGTCACGGAGCGCGTGTGCGGCCGCCTCGGCGCGCTCTGCGGTAGGAGCGGCCACCCGACCGAGCAGGGCGCAGGAGAGCCTGCGCTCGACCGGGTCGCTGAGGTAGCGCAGCTCGATCCGTTCACCGTGGCCGGTGTTCCACTGCCCCGTCAGCCAGGCGGTCTCGGCGGCCACCGCCTTGGTCCTGCGCTCCGGTTCGGGCAGGTCCGCGTACTCCTGGGTCTCGGTGAGGTCGGCGGCGGCGTCGACGCGAACGGCCGTCCAGGCCCAGACGGTCACGCCGTCGGTGACGGTGAGAACGCCGTCCGACCCGGCTGTGCTCAGTTTCCACCCCCGGGAGTGGCGTGCGGCGGCGGTGTGTGAGCGGTCGGCGGCGCGGTCGGAGCGGCAGGCGGAGTCGGCGGACCGTAGTGAGGCGGCTGGGTTCCCGGAACCTGCGGAGCCGGGTACGCCGGGTACGCCGGGTTCACACGCGGCGCCGTTGCCGGATTGCCCGTCCCGGGCACGGGCACGACGCCCGGTACCGGACCGCTGCTGTACCCGGTCGCCGGCTCGGTCGCCGTGCCGCCGGACTGGATGGGCGGCTCCTGACCGAAGGTCGACACCATCGAAACCTCGATGCCCTGGACAGCTGCCTCCACGCCCTCACGGGCCGCGGAATGCACGGCCTCCCGCATGGCGCGCGGCCGCTCGGTGCGGAGCATCTGGTTGATCGCACCCGTGCGGTTGAAGATCCCGCCGACAAGATCCTTCAGGAAGTGGCCGATGATCACCGCGCCGGAGCGGCTGCGCCACATCGTCCATCCGACGTAGAGGCTGGTCCCGTAGCCGAAAACCGTCACGTAGGCGACGTACCGGCCGCTCCTGATGACCAGTCGGTTGTTCACGACCTCCGGCATGATGTCGCTGCGGATCCGGACCGGCACCGCGGACACGGGGATCTTCCGCCGCGCGAGGGCGCCGTAGACAGCCGCGTACGCGGAAGACGACGCCGTGTGCTTGTCCTCCAGCAGCGTCTTCCACTCCGAGACCGGTTCGTTGATGCGCGAGGCGAGGAGGACGACCCAGAAGGCGATGAAGCCGAGGATCTGCCCGACGCTCAGCTCGCCCCCCGAGTCGAAGGGGCCGGAATCGGACAGCAGCGCGGGCAGCAGGCCAAAGATCATGAAGACGAGGAAGGAGACCACAAAGGCCTGGAACCAGAGCTGGAACACGGTCCGGAACGGCACCGACTCGTCGAAACTCAGCTCGACGTTCTCATACCGCATCGTCTGGTTGCGGTATGCGGCATTCGGCCCCATCGCCCCCGTAGCCGCCCAACCCGCCGTGCCTCCGGCTTGTATACCGTCCATGGTTCCCATTCCCCCGTCCCAGCATTCCAGTTGATCACACTAGTGCAGGGGTTCGATGTCGACCAAAGCCTCCGACGCATGGCCTTCACGGGTGTTCTGTGCGCGCGGCCGCACACGCCGTCGGCGCCCCGCCCGCGTACAGCTCACGGCTCGGCGCCCGCGATTACGACCCCGCCACCGGCCGCTTCATATCCGTCACCCCACTCGTCGACTACAGCCAGCCCGGTACGCTTCTCCGACCCCGACGGTCTGATCTGGCCCATCCTGGTAGGCATTGCCCTGCGCATCGCCATCCGGGCACACCAGCGCCGACTCGCCCGCGAGGCCCTCCGCAAGGCGATCGAGGCGGAAAAGCGCCGCAAACTAGCCGAAGCACGCAAGCGCGCACTGGAGCGCCGGAAGCGCGCTCAGGCCCGAGCCCAGCGTGAACGCGCCCGCAAGGACGCCGAGGCCGAGCGCGCGGCACAGCGCGCACAAAAACGCGCCGCCGAACGCGCCGCGCAGCGGCCCAGCGGCGCGCCAAGGCCGAACGCGCGGCCGCGAAAAAGGCACAGGCCCAACGCGCGGCTGCGAAGAAGGCCCAAGCCAGGCCCAGGCCGAAGGCACAACCTCGCAGTCAGGCACGGCCCAGGCCGAAGCCGTCCCAGGCAAAGCGTCCGACTCAGAGGGCGACAAGGGAGGTACGCGAAACCGCAAGGGAGGAAGCAGCCCGCGCGACATCTGCCCGGACACCAGGCTCGCCCGCCTCTCCTACGGGCAGACCCGGATGCTGCTGGACGAGCACACGACCCTCGGCTGTGAGCCGGGCACGGGCTGGGATCTGCATGAGTGGCGACACTGCGGTTTGACCCACCTCGGCGAGGGAGGGGCGAGTCTGCTGATGCTGATGGCGAAGTCCCGGCACAAGAAGGCAGAGAACGTACGGAAGTACTTCCACCCCTCCCCTGATGCGATTGCCGAAGTCACCAGTCTGCTCGCGCCGGGCGATCGCCGACGCTGACCGCGGGCGGGGTGCCTTCCCAGAATTAGGGATCAGCGGTACAGCCGCAGGCTCTGGTTCGATCACGAGCTTCAATTATCGCAGCACTGTTATATTAGCGCTGTGACATCTTCAGATCCCACAGCGCTACCCGATCCCTGGCATTCCCTGCACGAGCTTCTGGCAGCCATGGACGCCGAGATCGAGCAGGTCTACGTAGAGCGTGGCATCAAGGGGGTGCGGCCTCGGTTCGCCTATCCGCTGATCCGGCTTGCCCACACCGGACCACTGACTATTCGCGAGCTTGCGAAGTCCCTGGACCGCTCGCACTCCGCGATCAGCCAGACCATCGCCGCCATGCGCAAGGAGGATCTGGTCACCTCCGAGCCGGGGCCTGACGCCCGCACCCGGCGGATCGACCTGACCGAGCGCGGCCGGTCGCTGGTGCCGTTCCTGGAGGCGGAGTGGCGCGCTACCCACGAGACGGTCGCCGAGCTGGACGGCGAGGTCCCGTACGCGATGACCACCGTTGTCGAGGAGGTGCGGCGGGCGCTGGAAAGCCGGTCGATGCGGCAGCGGATCCTCCACCACCTTGTCGAGCCACCGCGATGAGGGGGCGTGTCCGTGTCCGGTTCCTCGACACCCGCCCACTGCGTAGCAGTCAGTCGTTTCGCGACCTGTGGATCGGCACCTCCGCCTCTCAACTCGGCGGACAGATAGCCAACGTGGCGGTGCTGGCCCAGGTCTGGGACCTGACCGGCAGCCCAGTGGGCACCGGTGCCATCGGGCTCGCCACCGGCCTGCCGATGGTGCTGTTCGGTCTGCTCGGCGGCACGTTGGCCGACACCTTTGACCGCCGTACGGTGGTGCGGGCCACCACCTCGGGCCAACTGCTGGCCTCCGCAGGGCTGTGCGCCCAGGCCCTGGCGGACAACCGCAACGTGCTGCTGCTGCTCGCCCTGGTAGCCATGGGGACGGGCTGCAGCGCTCTCGGCGCTCCTGCCCGGCGCACCTTCCCGGTCCGGCTGTTGCCGGGCGACCAGGTCGCGGCTGGTCTTGCGCTGACCAAACTCTCCTTCCAGGCCGCGATGCTGGCCGGGCCCGCGATGGCCGGGCTGATCATCGCCCGCTGGGATTTCCCCGCCGCATACGCGACCCAGGTCGTGGCCATGATCGTCTCGATGCTCGCAGTGGTCCGCCTGCCTGCCATGCGGCCCGAAGGCGCCGACGCGGCAGGCGGCAGGCGCCGGCCGGAGCGTGGCGGTTGGCGGATCGTCCTGCGCCGCCCGACGCTGTGGGGCTCGATGGCCACCGACCTGTCCGCAACGCTGCTCGCCATGCCCATCGCGCTCTTCCCGCTGGTCAACGAGATCCGCTTCGGGGGAAACCCGCAGACCCTCGGCCTGTTCCTCTCGGCCGTCGCGGTCGGGGGGATCACGGCAGGTCTGCTCTCCGGTACGGTGACGCGCTGGCGCCGTGGCGGCCTGGTCCAGCTGTCCGCAGCCGGGGTCTGGGGCCTGGCGCTGGCCTGTTTCGGTCTGGCGGGGCCGTTGTGGCTGGCGCTCGGCTGCCTGGCCGTTGCGGGCGCTGCCGACACCCTGTCTGTCGTCACCCGCAGTGCCCTGGTCCAATTGGAGACCCCGGACGCGTACCGGGGACGGGTTTCCTCGGTAGAACACGTCATCGGTGTCGCGGGCCCCGAACTCGGCAACTTCCGTGGCGGCCTGTTGGCGTCGGCCACCTCCGCCTCCTTCTCCCTGGTCTTCGGCGGACTGTCCGCCATCCTGGCGATCGCCGCCGTAGCCGCGACCAACGCGCCCCTTCGCGCCTACCGCACGCCGCCTGCTGCCGCGAAGCGGACCGTCCCTGGGGTCGCCGACGCGGCGGCGACCGCTGGTTAGGTTTCCTGGTTCGCCTCCAGCCTTGAGCCCGGTGAGAGGGGACGTCAGCATCCTGCGCAGCTGACGAGCCCTCACTGAGTGTCATTCCTTGTCGGCGGCGTCCGGATCGCGCAGTCTCTTCAGCACGGTGGCAAGATCCTGCTGCGATGTCCTGCCTGTCAGAGCACGGACCTTCGCCTTCAGCGACCGGATGGGCCGGTCGGCGATGAAGGTGTAGACGTGCGTTTCCACTGGATGCGGAAGCCCAGGAAGTCGAACCCATCGCTCATGTGCGTGATCCGGGTCAGCTACAGCCTTGAGGCTCCCCTGCAGGCCCCTTCGAGTTCGTCGGCGCCGCAGGTCAGCCTGGCGTGACCGGGAGGACGTCCGGGGAGAGGGCCGCCGCGCGGGCCGAGGCGCTCGTCATCCGCTTGCGGTGGTGGCGGCGGCACAGAACCTCGTAGCCGACGGTCTCCGCGGCCACGCCCACGTCGCCCACCACGACCTGCTCGCCCTCGACGACCATCTCACCGTTTACCGTGCGTGCGTTGTGGGTGGCCCGGGCCCCGCACCAGCACATCGCCTCGACCTGCAGTGTCTCGACCCGGTCGGCCAGCTCGATCAGCCGCTGCGAGCCAGGGAAGAGCCTGGTGCGGAAGTCCGTGGTGATACCGAAGGCGAACACGTCGAGGTCCAGGTCGTCCACGGTCCGGGCCAGCTGGTCGATCTGCTCCGGCAGCAGGAACTGGGCCTCGTCCACGATGACGTAGTCGATCTTTCCGCCCCGCGACAGGCACCCGACGACATAGGCGTAGAGGTCCAGCGTCGGCGTGGCCTCCACCGCCTCGGTGACCAGGCCGAGACGCGAGGACAGCTTCCCTTCGCCGGCCCGGTCGTCCCGCGTGAAGATCACGCTCTGCAGCCCGCGGGCCGACCGGTTGTGGACAATCTGTAGGGCCAAAGTTGACTTTCCGCAGTCCATCGTTCCGGAGAAGAAGGCAAGTTCGGACATCAGGAAAGCGGGACCTTTCGGATCAAGCAGAGATGGCTGACAGACCCGGTACGGACAGCTTCAGCCCCGGACGACACAACCCCACCCACGCCGCGATCAATGGATGGCGAATACCCAAGCAGGTCGGTGCTCTTTCCGCAGTCCATCGTTCCGGAGAAGAACACCAGCTCGGGCATGGGGATGTGACGGCCTTCCAGGTGACAGCAGCGTGCGGCGGAGCGTGGGCGGAAGAGCTACGAGCGTACTTCGATGAGCGGGACGTACTGCTCCACGGGGGTCATCGAACCGTGCATGCCCACCATCGCGGACTCATGGGGCTCGTTGGCCGAGGCGATGATCACGACGTCGTCGTGGGCGGCCGCGACGACGTCGCCGATCCGCCCGTACACCCGCTCGTCGCATTCACCGGGCGGACCGAACCACCCGGCGGCGACGGCCTCGTCCCGGCTCGCCACCCAGAACTGCTCGCCGAGCACCTCACGCCACACGGCCAGGACATCGGCCTCGGCGCCGGGCACCGCGTAGACGTGCCGGGCGCGGCCCTCGCCGCCCAGCAGCGCCACTCCGGCGCGTAGTTCCCAGTCCTCGTCGAAGTCGATGCGCGACTGCTCGTCGAAGGGTATGTCGATCATCCCGTGGTCGGCGGTGACGTACAGCGCGGTGCGCGGCGGGAGCTGCTCGACGAGCCGCTCCACCAGCCGGTCCACGTACATCAGCTGGCCGCGCCACGCGTCGGAGTCCACGCCGAAGCGGTGCCCCTTGCCGTCCAGCTCGCTGTAGTACGTGTAGACCAGCGAGCGGTCCCCGGCGGCGAGCTGCTCGGCGGCGAGGTCCATCCGGTCCTCCGCGGACAGCCGTCCGTGGAAGGTGCCGCCGCTCAGCGCGATCTTCGTCAGCGGGGTGTGCTCGAAGGCGGGCGCGGAGACCTGTGCGGTGTGCACGCCTGCGGCGTCGGCGAGCCGGAACACGGTCGGGTAGGGCTGCCAGACCTGCGGAGGGGTCCACGGCTTCCAGCGGAGCTGGTTCATCAGCTCGCCGGTGTCCGGATTGCGCGCGGTGTAGCCGGGCAGGCCGTGCCGGGCGGGCGGCAGGCCTGTGCCGACGGACGCCAGCGAGGTCGCCGTGGTCGCGGGGAACCCGGCCGTGATCGGCCGGCCTGTGCCGCCGCGGGACGTCCGCATCAGGGACGTGAGGTAGGGCGCCTCCTCGGGGTGCGCCGCGAGCTGCTCCCAGCCGAGGCCGTCGACCAGGAACACGCAGTTCCGGTCGGCCGGGGTGAGCTCGCCCAGGGTCGCGGTCAGGCCCGGAACGCCCTGACCCGCCGCCAGCGTGGGCAGCAGATCGGCGAGCGAACCGCTGCCGTACTGCGGCACCGGCGCGGTGTCGAGGGCGAGCGGGAACGGGTCCTGGTCCGGCCAGGCGGGCCGGCTCATCAACGGCCGGTGGCCGGGGTGGCGGCGGTGGCCTCGGAGAGCGCCTGGGCGAAGGCGAGGGTCTGCCGGACCGTGTCCGGGCCGTCGCCCGCCTCGCTGACCCGCAGGCTGAGGTCGTCGGCGGTCGAATTGCCGGTGTAGCCGTGGTCGGCGTCGCAATTGGGGTCGCCGCAGGCGGCCGGCTCCAGGTCGATACGGGAGACCGCGCCCCAGCCGATGGTGAGCACCACCTCACGGGGCAGCGTGCCCGGCGTGTAGGACTCGGGGTTGGCGACGACCCGGCTCACGACGACCGACGAGATCCGGTCCAGCTTCACCGACTCGGTGGAGGTGGTGGCGTACGGGGACGGCGAGCTGTTGTCGGCGGCCTGCTCGTCGGTGTGGCTGACGATGAAACGGTTCCCGGTC
The DNA here is from genome assembly GCF_055573115.1 of Streptomyces sp. NPDC030222. Classification (NCBI taxonomy): domain Bacteria; kingdom Bacillati; phylum Actinomycetota; class Actinomycetes; order Kitasatosporales; family Streptomycetaceae; genus Streptomyces; species Streptomyces sp. NPDC030222. Next base: position 113,616 of record NZ_JBVICA010000005.1, on the reverse strand, counting down.
AGGACCAGCACCGTGACATGACGGCGCACTTCGTTCGCGTCGAAGGTGGTTTCCTGGTGCACTAGGTACGACGCGATCTGCTCACCACCGACCGCGGCCTCCACCGCCTCGGCCACGAGAGCCGGGTAGTAGCCGCTGCGCTCGATCGCCGCGCGCAGCCCCTGGGTCGTCGTACCGGTCTTCGCCATGCCGTCCATCCTAATCCGTGGGTAACCGCGCTCCGGCCGTCCGGGAGGTTCCCCTCCTCTGGCCCCTGCCCCCGCGGACCCGGTCGTCACCGTGAGGGCGGGGTGCCCTTCGTGGACGGGCCGCCGGACGGACGTCGCGTGCGGCCGCGCCTCGCCTCCGGTCACTGCGAGTGGCCGGCCCGTGGGCTGCGGAAGGGGCAGCCTGCCGTCGTACGGGGCCCAGGGCCGGGCAGGCGGCCCACGGGTCAGTAGCTGGGCAGGCGGCGGGGCCCGAGATCGGGGCGGGCCGGCGGGGGTGCCAGCCGGACCGACGCGCTCAGGACCGACAGTCCGCGGGGAGCCACGACGACGGGTTCCAGGGCGACCGAGACGATCTCCGGGTGGTCGTCGACCAGTCGCGACACCCGGAGCAGGAGCCCTTCGAGCGCCGGGGTGTCCACGGGCGCCGCGCCTCGCCACCCGAACAGCAGCGGGGCGGTCCTGATGGACCTGATCAGTTCGGCGGCGTCCCGGTCGGTGGCGGGCACGAGACGGTGGGCGGTGTCGCCGAGGAGGTCGGAGGGCGCGCCCGCCAGGCCGAACGACAGCACCGCGCCGGCGGCCGAGTCGATCACGGCGCGGACCACCGTGTCGACGCCGCGCGGCACCATGGCCTGCACCACCGGCAGCAGTTCCTCGGGTTTGCCCAGAACCTCGGTCAGCTCGGCGTAGGCCCTGCGGAGTTCCGCCTCGTCGGCCAGGTCGAGCCGTACCCCGCCGAGGTCGGGGCGGTGGCGCAGGTGCCGCGCCGTGGTCTTCAGCGCCACGGGGTAGCCGAGGCGAGCGGCCGCGGCGACGGCGGCGTCCGGGTGCGGCGCGGGCAGTGCCTGCCGCACGTCGATCCCGTACCGACCGAGCAGCTCCCGGGTGGCCGCCGGCCCCAGCGGCCTGCCCCGGGGGTCGGGGTTCTCCCCGAGCAGGGCCTGGATCTGCGCGGCGGCCCCGGACTCGTCGATGTCCTCGTACTCCGGTACCCGCCCGGGCTCCGCGGCCTGTCGCCGCCACTGCGCGTACCGCACCGCCTCGGCCAGGGCGCGGACGGCCCGCTCCGCGGCGGGGTACGCGGGGATCTTCCGCACCGGGCCGGCGGGGGCCGGCTCGGATCGGGCGGGGGCCGGCTCGGGCGGGGCGGGCAGGGCCGCCGTCACCGCGACGCCCCTCGCCCCGTCGGGTGCGGGACGGGCGGCCGACGGCCACGCCCCCTCGCCGGCCGGACCGGGCGGTGTGGGCCGTGGGGCCGTCGGCCATCGGCCGGCGGCTCCGTCCGGCAGCCCGTCGGCAGGTCCCCGCATGCCGCCGGGGTCACCCGCGCCGGCGGTCGGCGGTACGGCGGCTGCCCCGGCCCCGTATCCGCCGTCGCGTCCGGGCACGGCGGCGTGCGCGGCGGGGCCGTCCGCCGGTCCGAGCGGGCCGGCGGACCCCGGTGCGAAGGTCCCCGGACCGGACAGCCTCCGGTTCGCCGCCGGGTCCGGGACCGGCCCGTTGGACGAGCCGAGCGGGGCGGTCGGCCGTGCGCCGCCCGACGGCACTGCGGTAGCCGGGCCGTCGGCGGGGCCGAGCGGCCCGGCGGGAACAGGTCCGGCGGGGACGGGTCCGGAGGGCACCCCGGCCGGGCCCGAACCGGCCGGCGCCGCGGGCCGGACTCCGGGCCGGATTCCGGCGGGACTCGTCGGCGGCCCCTCCGGCCCGGCTTCCTGCGCCCCGGGGGGCGACGCACCGGAGCCGCCGCCCGCGGCCGCGGTGCGCGGCGACGCCGTGCCCGTCGCCGCGGCAAGTGCCTCCGCCAGTCCGCCGAGTTCGACGTGCACGACGGCGACCGGCTTCGCCGGGGCGGTCGCCGTCGCCTCCCGCAGGGCGGCGGCCAGGACTTCACCCTCCCCGGATTCGGTGACACCGTCCTCACCGACCCACGGGATGGCGGTGACGATGACCGCGTCGCAGCCGTCGTCGGCGAGCGCCTCGGCGAGGGCGCGGCGGAAGTCGTCAGGGGTGGCGGCCGTGGTGAGGTCGCGCGGCGGGAGGGGGCGCAGTCCTTCGGCGAGGCAGGCGTCGTAGCTGATCAGCCCCAGGGACTCGGAGTTCCCGAGGATGGCGACGCGGGGGCCGCTGGGCAGCGGCTGCCCGGCCAGGAGCAGCCCGGCGTCGACGAGTTCGGTGACCGTGTCGACGCGGATGACTCCGGCCTGCCGGAACAGCGCGGCGACCGTGCTCTCGGGGATCCGGGTGACGGGCACGGCGTGTCCCGGGGGCGTGCTGCCGCTGTGCCGTGCGCCCTTGACGACCACGACGGGCTTGATCGTGGCGGTGCGCCGGGCGATGCGGGTGAACTTCCGCGGGTTGCCGATGGATTCCAGGTAGAGCAGGACGACGTCCGTGTCGGGGTCCTCGTACCCGTACTGGAGGAAGTCGTTGCCCGAGACGTCCGCGCGGTTGCCGGCCGAGATGAACGAGGACAGTCCGGCGCCGCGCCGGTGCAGTCCGGACAGGAGGGCTATGCCGATGGCGCCGGACTGGGTGAAGAGACCGATGCGGCCGGGAACGGGCGACTCCGGGGCGAGGGAGGCATTGAGCCGTACGGTGTCCGCGGTGTTGATGACGCCGAACGCATTGGGGCCGATGAGCCGGATTCCGTACGAGCGTGCCTGGCGCACGAGTTCCCGCTGCCGTGCCCTGCCCAGGGGGCCGCTCTCCGCGTATCCGGCGGAGAGCACGAGGAGGCCCTGGACGCCGTGTTCACCGCATTCGGCGACGGCCTCGGGGACGCGTTCGGCGGGTACGGCGAGGACGGCGAGGTCGACGGGTTCGCCGATGCCGGCGAGGGAGCGGTGGGCGGGGACGCCCTCGACGGTGTGCGTGCCTTCGGGGAAGGCCCGGTTCACCGCGTAGGTACGTCCGGTGAACCCGTTGGCGAGGATGTTGCGCAGCACGCTGCGGCCGACTCCGCCGGGGGCGCGGCCGGTACCGATGACGGCGACGGACCCGGGGGCGAGGATGCGCTGCACGGAGCGTGCCTCGGCGCGCTGTTCGCGGGCACGCTGCACGGCGAGGGCGCGGTCGGTGGGTTCGAGGTCGAGTTCGAGGCGGACGACACCGTCGGCGAAGCTGCGCTTCTGCTGGTACCCGGCATCCGTGAACACCTTGATCATCTTGGTGTTGGCGGGCAGGACCTCGGCGGCGAAGCGGCGGATGCCGCGTTCCCGGGCGACGGCCGCGATGTGCTCGAGCAGCGCGGAGGCGACGCCACGGCCCTGGTGTGCGTCCTGGACGAGGAAGGCCACCTCGGCCTCGTCGGCGGGGGCCGAGGCGGGCAGCCCCTCGGCGTCGATCCGGTCGAAGCGGACGGTCGCGATGAACTCGCCGCCCACGGTGGCCGCGAGGCCGACCCGGTCCACGTAGTCGTGGTGGGTGAACCGGTGCACGTCGCGTGCGGAGAGGCGGGGATACGGGGCGAAGAAGCGGTAGTACTTCGACTGGTCGGAGACCTGCTCGTAGAAGCTGACCAGGCGATCCGCGTCATGGGTGGTGATGGGCCTGATGCGCGCGGTGCCGCCGTCGCGCAGCACCACGTCGGCCTCCCAGTGGGCCGGGTAAGCGGGGTCCGACGGGGTCTGCATGGAGCCAGCGTACGGGCGGAGGGCCGGGCAGACCTACGGGTGGGTGGACCCGGCTCGCGCGGTGTCGCTTCGGGCACGGGGTCCGACCGGTGCGGAAGGACGGCGGGGCCGGCCGGAGCACGGCACCGCCCATGAGATAGTGGTCTAGACAACCCGTTCACAGCTGAAGGGCAACACCATGGCTGAGCGCCGCGTCAATGTCGGTTGGGCCGAGGGCCTGCACGCCCGCCCCGCCTCCATCTTCGTCCGTGCCGCCACGGCCTCCGGCGTCCCCGTGACGATCGCCAAGGCCGACGGCACCCCGGTCAACGCCGCGTCGATGCTCGCCGTGCTCGGCCTCGGCGCGCAGGGCGGCGAGGAAATCGTGCTCGCGTCCGAAGCGGACGGCGCGGACGCCGCCCTCGACCGCCTGGCGAGGCTTGTCGCCGAAGGACTGGAAGAGCTTCCCGAGACGGTCTGACGGCTCCGACGGCGGACACTTCCGCCGGTGCGCCGTTTCGCCGTCGACGGACCGCTGCCGTCGACGGACCGTTTCCGCCGGCCGAGGCCGGTGCCGTCCGGGAACGGTCCGGGAATGACCCAGGAAATACCGCGAGAGCCGTGGCCCCGAAATTCGGGAACCACGGCTCATCGCTGTCCGGCACATCCCGGGAATGGCGGAAGAATCCACCGCACCCGAATGCACTCCGATTGCCCCGTCTTTGTATACGGTGCTTTTGTTAATGACAGAGGCCCGCGGTGTTTACGGGATGTTGCGAAGTCCTCACGCGGTCCGCGCGGCGGAGCCGGTGCGCCGCGGCGACCCGCTCCGTGTGCCGGGCGGTCAGCGAGCGGGCCCGCTCCGCGTCGCCCCGGGCGACCGCGTCCACGATGGCGCCATGCTCGGCCCAGGCGTCCACGGGCCGGTCCGACTGGTCGACGGAGTACATCCACGCGATCTTGTGGCGGAGCTGGGTGAGCAGCGCGATCAGCCCGGGACTGCCCGAGGCCTGGGTCAGCGTCTCGTGGAACCAGCCGCCGAGGGACCGCAGATCCTCGCTCTGACCGCTGCGGGCCCGCTCCTGGCCGAGCCTGACCAGACCGCGCAGGACCTTGAGGTGGGCCTCGGTGCGCCGCTGCGCGGCCCGCGCGGCACCCAGCGGCTCCAGCAGCATGCGGACCTCCAGTAGGTCGGCGGCCTCCCGCTCGGTCGGCTCGGCGACGCACGCCCCCGCGTGCCGGCGGGTGGTGACGAAACCCTCCGACTCCAGCGTGCGCAGGGCCTCCCGCACCGGGACCCGTGAGACGCCGTAGCGGCGTGCGAGCAGTTCCTCGGTCAGCCGGCTGCCGCGCTCGAAGACCCCGGCGACGATGTCGTCCCGGATGGCCGTGCATACCGAATGCGCCGGAATGCGCATGCCCGAACCTCCGTTTAATCCCCGCGAAACGCGGTCGCAGACCACCGTTTCCTCGACTCTATTGCAGGGTGCGGGAATTTCCGAAGGACTCGATGATTTCTGGAAATGTTTTGGCCATCGCGATGCCGGGGACCCGGGACGTCCGTCCGGCTGCGGCCCCGCGGGCGAATCCCCCACGGGGACACCCTGACCCGCAGGACGCCCGGCCCGCGGCTCGCCCGACACGCAGGACGCCCTATCCACACGACGCCCTACCCACGGGACGCGACCGCGGGGGGCACACGACGAAGACCCCGGCGGACGGAGCGCCGGGGTCTTCGGCCATGCGTGCCCCTGGACCGGTGGGGCGAGGCGGAGGCCGTGCGTCAGAGGGCGACGCCGTGGCTGCGCAGGTAGGCGACCGGGTCGATGTCGGAGCCGTACTCCGCGCTGGTGCGCGCCTCGAAGTGCAGGTGCGGGCCGCTCGAGTTGCCCGTGGAGCCGGACAGACCGATCTGCTGGCCGGCGGCGACCTGCTGGCCGACCGAGACGGAGATCGACGACAGGTGGCCGTACTGGGTGTAGGTGCCGTCCGCCATCCTCAGGACGACGTTGTTGCCGTACGCGCCGCCCCAGCCGGCCTCGACGACGGTGGCGGCGCCGACCGCGCGGACCGAGGTGCCGGACGCGGCGTGGAAGTCGACACCGGTGTGGCTGCCGGAGGACCAGGCCGCACCGCCGGCCTTGTACTGGGTGCTGACGTACGAACCGGCGACCGGCGAGACGTACCCCGAGAAGTTTCCGGAGAGGCTGGTGCGCTCCGCCGCGCGGGCGGCGCGCGTCCCGACGTCCCGCTGCTCCTTGGCCTCGGCGGCCGCGCGCTCCGCCTTGGCCCGGGCCTCGGCCTTCGCCTGGGCTTCCGCCTTGCGCTTGGCCTCCGCCTTGGCGAGGACCGCGGCGTGGTCCTGGACGGCGGCCTGCTCCTGCGCGTCGGCCTGGGCGTCGATCTCGGTGGCCAGCGAGTCGTCGATGACGAGCGCCTGGGACAGCCCCGTGTCCTCGACGGTGACCGGAGCCGGACCGTCGACGGCCAGCGCCGGGGAGGCAAGGGTGCCGACGACGCCGGTGGTCGCGATTCCGGCAATGCCTGCGATGTTCGCACCCTTGCGGGTCATACGGCTCGGGCGACGGTGCTTCCCGGTGGCACGGGTGAACGCCATGAAGAGAGCTGGTCCTTTCCTTCCCTGTCGCCTGCCGGGTTAGCTGACGGGTTCGGAGAAGGAAGGTCTCCTACGGCTGCCTCCGCGGGCGAAGGCACCCGATTCACCCCAGGGGACGCGCAGTTGGGTCCCCGGCTCCCCTGGCTCGCGCCGTACGGGGATTCGGCGATGGCTGTCCGGTGCCGCGGCTGCGACGAGGTGCATTGGACGAACAGCTCCACCGACGCTAGACGGGTCACCTTTTAATCACCAAACAGACACGGTCTTTTGTAGCGCACGCCACAGGGCAGACAGGCGGCCTCCGCAACAAAACGGACAAACGACGGGCCCCGGTGGACGTCGTCCACCGGGGCCCGGTCGCCGGCACAGCGGGCAGTCCGGTCGGCCGGCGGGAGCCGACGGACCGTCAATCAGCCGCTGACGACGGAGACTTCACCGATGCCGAGAGCCTTGACGGGCTCCTCGATCTGCGCCGCGTCGCCCACCAGGACCGTCACCAGACGGTCCACCGGGAAGGCGCTGACGACGGCGGCGGTCGCCTCGACCGTGCCGGTCTCGGCGAGGCGGGCGTACAACTGCGCCTGGTAGTCGTCCGGGAGGTACTGCTCCACCTGGTCGGCGAGCGTGCCGGCGACGGCTGCCGCCGTCTCGTACTTGAGCGGGGCGACCCCGACGAGGTTCTGCACGGCGACATCGCGCTCGGCGTCCGTCAGGCCCTCGGCGGCGAGGGTCCGCAGCACCGTCCACAGGTCCTGGAGCGCGGGGCCGGTGTGCGGGGTGTCCACCGAGCCGCTGATCGCGAGCATGGCGGCGCCCGCCGGCCCCGTGACGGACGCCGGCGGCGCGGAGCGCAGCACCTGGCTGAAGGCCCGCACGCCGTACGTGTAGCCCTTCTCCTCGCGCAGCACCCGGTCCAGGCGGGAGGTGAGGGTGCCGCCGAGGCAGTACGTACCGAGCACCTGGGCCGGCCAGAGCCGGTCGTGCCGGTCCGTGCCGACACGGCCGATCAGCAGCTGGGTCTGCACGGCGCCCGGGCGGTCCACGATGATCACGCGGCCGGTGTCGTCGGCGACGACGGGCGGCACGGGCCGTGGCTCGGCCTTGTCACCGGTCCAGGCACCGAGGCTGTCGGCGAGGATCGCGTCCAGGTCCGTACCGGTCAGATCACCCACGACCACGACCGTGGTCGTGGCCGGGCGGACGTGGTCGCTGTAGAAGGCGCGGACGATGGCGGCGTCGATGCGCTCCACCGTCTCCTCGCTGCCCTGCCGCGGGCGGGACATCCGGGAGTTCTCCGGGAAGAGCTCCTTGGAGAGTTCCTTGGCGGCACGGCGGGCCGGGTTGGCCGTCTCGTGCGGGATCTCGTCGAGGCGGTTGCGGACCAGCCGCTCCACCTCGCTGTCGGCGAAGGCCGGTTCGCGCAGCGCCTCGGCGATCAGGCCCAGCGCCTTGGACAGCCGGGAGACCGGCACCTCCAGGGCGATGCGCACGCCCGGGTGGTCGGCGTGTGCGTCGAGGGTGGCGCCGCAGCGCTCCAGCTCGGCGGCGAAGTCCTCGGCCGACCGCTTCTCGGTGCCCTCGGAGAAGGCGCGCGCCATGATGGTGGCGACGCCGTCGAGGCCCTCGGGCTCGGTGTCCAGCGGGGCGTCGAGGAGGATCTCGACGGCCACGACCTGCTGGCCGGGGCGGTGGCAGCGCAGCACGGTGAGACCGTTGGGCATGACACTGCGGTCGGGGGCGGGGAAGGCCCACGGCTTGGCGGTGCCGGCCTGCGGCTGCGGGTGGAATTCCATGGTCACGGCAGCGTCGCTCACTGGTCCGCCCCCTCTGCGTCGTCGTTCTCGTCCTCGGTGGCGATCGGCTCGTACGCCAGCACGGCCCGGTTGTCGGGGCGCAGCCGCTCCCGGGCGACCTGCTGGACCTCCTCGGCGGTGATGTCCAGGACGCGCTGCACGGCGGTGAGGGCGAGCTGCGGGTCGCCGAACAGGACGGCATAGCGGCAGAGTTCGTCGGCGCGGCCGGCGACCGTGCCGAGCCGGTCCAGCCATTCCCGCTCCAGCTGGGCCTGCGCGCGCTCCATCTCCTCGGGCGTGGGACCCTCGGCGGCGAACCGGGCGAGTTCGTCGTCGACGGCACGCTCGATGTCCGGCACCTCGACCCCGGTGGACGTCTTCACGTCCAGCCAGCCGAGGGAGGGCGCGCCGGCGAGCCGGAGGAGGCCGAAGCCGGCCGCGACGGCCGTGCGGTCGTGGCGGACCAGACGGTTGTGGAGCCGGGAGGACTCGCCGCCGCCCAGGACGGTGAGCGCGAGGTCCGCGGCGTCGCACGCGCGGGTGCCGTCGTGCGGCAGCCGGTAGGCGGCCATCAGGGCGCGGGCCGGGACCTCCTCCTCGACGACCTCGCGCAGCTCGCGGCCGATGACGTCCGGGAGCGAGCCGTCGCGCGGCGGCTGCTTGCCGTCGTGGGACGGGATGGAGCCGAAGTACTTCTCGACCCAGGCGAGCGTCTGCTCCGGGTCGATGTCCCCGACGACCGACAGCACCGCGTTGTTCGGCGCGTAGTAGGTGCGGAAGAAGTTGCGGGCGTCCTCGAGGGTCGCCGCGTCCAGGTCGGCCATGGAGCCGATCGGGGTGTGGTGGTACGGATGGCCCTCGGGGTAGGAGAGGGCGGTCAGCTTCTCGAAGGCCGTGCCGTACGGCACGTTGTCGTAGCGCTGGCGGCGTTCGTTCTTGACGACGTCCCGCTGGTTCTCCATGGACTCGTCGTCGAGCGCGGCGAGCAGCGAGCCCATCCGGTCGGCCTCCAGCCAGAGCGCCAGTTCCAGCTGATGGGCGGGCATCGTCTCGAAGTAGTTGGTGCGCTCGAAGCTGGTGGTGCCGTTGAGCGAGCCGCCGGCGCCCTGCACCAGCTCGAAGTGGCCGTTGCCCTTGACCTGCCCCGAACCCTGGAACATCAGGTGCTCGAAGAGGTGGGCGAGACCGGTGCGGCCCGCCACCTCGTGGCGCGAGCCGACGTCGTACCAGAGGCACACCGCGGAGACCGGGGTCAGGTGGTCCTCGGAGAGCACCACGCGCAGACCGTTGGCCAGCCGGTGCTCGGTCGCTGTCAGGCCGCCGGTACCGGCCTGGTCTGTGGCCGTGTGACCCATGGGCATGTACGTCCCTTCGATCGCGATGACGAGAGTCCCTGCCACTGTATGCAAGCGCGGCGACACCTCGCGAAGTTCCCGTGCGGGGTCCATCCCTTCGTGAACGCCTCGGGGAGGGTCGAGGTCGGCGTTGTCGGTGGGGCGGTCCACAATGGTCGGCGTCAGATCCAGCACGTTGCGTTGCCAAGACCGTGAAGGAGCCGCAGCAGCGATGGCCCGCCGCAGCACGAAGACCCCGCAGCCGGACGACGCGTTCGAGGAGCGGATCCTCGACATCGACGTCGTCGACGAGATGCAGGGCTCCTTCCTCGAGTACGCCTACTCGGTGATCTACTCGCGGGCCCTGCCGGACGCCCGCGACGGCATGAAGCCGGTACACCGCCGGATCGTCTACCAGATGAACGAGATGGGGCTGCGCCCCGACCGCGGCTACGTGAAGTGCGCGCGGGTCGTCGGTGACGTGATGGGCAAACTGCACCCGCACGGCGACGCCTCGATCTACGACGCCCTGGTGCGCATGGCCCAGCCGTTCAGCATGCGGCTCCCGCTGGTGGACGGCCACGGCAACTTCGGTTCGCTCGGCAACGACGACCCGCCGGCCGCCATGCGTTACACCGAGTGCCGGATGGCGGACGCCACGTCACTGATGACGGAGTCGATCGACGAGGACACCGTCGATTTCACGCCGAACTACGACGGTCAGGAGCAGGAGCCGGTCGCGCTGCCGGCCGCGTTCCCGAACCTGCTGGTCAACGGCGCCTCCGGGATCGCGGTCGGCATGGCGACCAATATGCCGCCGCACAATCTCGGGGAGGTCGTGGCCGCCGCCCGCCATCTGATCCGGCACCCGAACGCCGACCTCGAGACGCTCATGCGGTACGTGCCGGGACCGGACCTGCCGACCGGCGGCCGGATCGTCGGCCTGAACGGGATCAGGGACGCGTACGAGACCGGCCGCGGCACCTTCAAGATCCGTGCCACGGTGTCCGTGGAGACCGTCTCCGCGCGCCGCAAGGGCCTGGTCGTCACCGAACTGCCCTTCACCGTCGGCCCGGAGAAGGTGATCTCCAAGATCAAGGACCTGGTGGGCTCGAAGAAGCTCCAGGGCATCGCGGACGTCAAGGACCTCACGGACCGCGAGCACGGTCTGCGTCTGGTGATCGAGGTCAAGAACGGCTTCCATCCGGAGGCGGTGCTGGAGCAGCTGTACAAGCTGACGCCGATGGAGGAGTCCTTCGGCATCAACAACGTCGCCCTGGTGGACGGCCAGCCGCTGACGCTGGGCCTGAAGGAGCTGCTGGAGGTCTACCTCGACCACCGCTTCGACGTGGTGCGGCGGCGCAGCGAGTTCCGCCGGGGCAAGCGACGCGACCGGCTGCACCTGGTCGAGGGTCTGCTCGTCGCCCTGCTCGACATCGACGAGGTCATCCGTCTCATCCGCTCCAGTGACAACTCCGCGCAGGCGAAGGAGCGCCTGATCGAGCGCTTCTCGCTGAGCGAGGTGCAGACGCAGTACATCCTGGACACGCCGCTGCGCCGCCTCACCAGGTTCGACCGGATCGAGCTGGAGTCGGAGCGCGACAAGCTCAAGGCGGAGATCGCCGAGCTGACGAAGGTCCTGGAGTCCGACGCCGAGCTGCGCAAGCTGGTGTCCGCTGAACTGGCCGCGGTCGCCAAGAAGTTCGGCACCGAGCGGCGTACGGTCCTGCTGGAGTCGGCGGGCGCACCGGTCGCCGCGGTGCCGCTGGAGGTCGCGGACGACCCGTGCCGGGTCCTGCTGTCGTCGACCGGGCTGCTGGCGCGGACGGTCACGGGCGAGCCGCTGGTGACCGCCGAGGACGCCAGGCGCTCCAAGCACGACGTGATCGTCTCGTCGGTGCTGGCGACCGCACGCGCGGATGTCGGCGTGGTGACCTCCGAAGGACGGCTGCTGCGCCTGCCGGTGATCGACCTGCCGCAGCTCCCGGAGTCGGCGACCGGGCTGAACCTGTCGGGCGGGGCCCAGCTGTCGGAGTTCCTGCCCCTCGGGAACGACGAGCAGGTGGTGTGCCTGACCTCCCTCGACGAGTCGTCGCCGGGGCTGGCGCTGGGCACGGAGCAGGGTGTGGTCAAGCGGGTGGTGCCCGACTACCCGGCCAACAAGGACGAGTTGGAGGTCATGACCCTCAAGGAGGGCGACCGGATCGTCGGCGGAGTGGAGCTGAGCACCGGCGAGGAGGACCTGGTCTTCATCACTGATGACGCGCAGCTGCTGCGCTACCCGGCTTCCCAGGTCCGTCCGCAGGGCCGCCCGGCGGGCGGTATGGCCGGCGTCAAGCTGACGGCGGACGCCAAGGTGATCTCCTTCACCGCCGTCGACCCCGCGGCCGACGCGGTGGTGTTCACGGTCGCCGGCTCGCACGGCACGCTGGACGACTCGGCACAGATGTCGGCGAAGCTGACCCCGTTCGACCAGTACCCGCGCAAGGGCCGGGCGACGGGCGGTGTCCGCTGCCAGCGGTTCCTGAAGGGCGAGGACCGGCTGGTGCTCGCTTGGGCGGGGGCGGCCCCGGCCCGGGCGGCGCAGAAGTCCGGGTCCCCGGCCGTGCTGCCGGACCGCGACCCGCGCCGCGACGGTTCGGGGACGCCGCTGGCGCAGCCGGTCGCGGTGGTCGCCGGACCGGCGTAGCGAACGTCACTCGCCGTCGGGCACGTACCGCAGGACGCCCCACATGCCGCGCTCGTCGGCGGTGTCCTGCGGTCCCCCGGCCCGGCAGCCGTCGAGTTCCCGGTGCAGGGCGGCGGTGTCGATGCCGGAGCCGATCAGCACGAGCTGGGTGAGGCGTTGAGCGCCGCGTGCCCATGGCTTCGGGTAGAAGCGCAGGAAACGCCCGACGGCGTGGACGCCGTACTGGTTGCGGGGGTCGGCGTTCCCGAAGTGCACATGCCCCTTGATGCGGTAGAGGCCGTCGGGCCTGCCGTCGAGGAAGCCCATGAGCCGGCGCGGATCCATGGGCTCCTCCGCGGTGAAGGAGACGCTCTCGTACGCCGTGTGCAGATGCCCGTCGTGGCCGTCGTCGGGCTCCTCGCCGCCGTGGCACAGGTCCTCGAACGACAGCTGGCCGATCGTCTCGGTCCTCGGCTTCCGCTCGAAGAGCAGCCCGGGGTCGATCCGTCCGTAGGAGGCGCGGACCACGGCCGTCCCTCCGCACAGCGTGTCCAGCGTGGACCGCAGACGGTCCAGCTGTTCCTCCGCGACCCGGTCGGTCTTGTTCAGGACGACCAGGTCGGCGACGGCCAGATGCCGGTCGATCTCCGGGTGCCGCTCCCGGGTCGCGTCGAACTCCGCCGCGTCGACGACCTCGACGAGCCCCCCGTAGACGATCCGCGGGTTCCCGCTGGCGAGGACCATCCGCACCAGTTCCTGCGGCTCGGCGAGCCCGCTCGCCTCGATGATGATGACGTCCAGCCGTGTACCGGGGGCGGTCAGCCTGTCCAGGTACTCGTCGAGGTCCCCGGCGTCGACGGCGCAGCACAGGCAGCCGTTGCCGAGGGAGACGGTCGAGTCGACCTGGCCCGCGATCGCCATGGCGTCGATCTCGATGGCGCCGAAGTCGTTGACGATCGCGCCGATCCTGGTGCCCCCGCTGTGCCGCAGCAGATGGTTGAGCAAGGTGGTCTTGCCCGAGCCGAGGAAGCCCGCGAGGACGACGACGGGGATCTGCTGCTTGCCGGGCAGGCTCAACGGGGCGGCCTTTCTGGTGCGGTGGTCACGGGGCGGGCACGGGCTGCGGCGGGGGCGGGCCCGCATGGCGGGCAGCCGACCGGATGATCTTCGAGTCCGCGGCCTGTTCCAGGGTATGCGCGCTCCAGCCGGCCACCCGCGCCGCGGCGTAGGCCGGCCATACGGATCGCCGCATCCGCCCGCGCCCATCCGTACGCCGTGGTGTCCGTCGGCCCCGGCGTACTGGAAGGCCACCTGCACGGTACGGCGAGCGGACTCGCCCACCGCGGGACGCGCCACCGACGCCCGCCGGAGGCCCGGCCGTGGACCGTGCGCCGTCCGGCGGGCGTCTGCGGCGTCCGGGGTGTGGCCGGGGCTTGACCTCGGAGACCCAGCTGCGCTTACCGTTCCCCGTCATGAGGACCGCATCGCCCGCACCCGTGAGACGGCGCCGGCTCGGCTGGCCACAGCGTGTGTTCTCGCAGGTGCTGCTGATGCAGGTGGCGATCGCCGCGGGAGTCGCCGTACTGGCCACCGGGCTGTTCCTGGCCCCGCTCAGTGCCCAGCTCGACGACCAGGCCATGCGCAGGGCCCTGGCGATCGCCCAGACGACCGCGTCCAGGCCCCCGCTCGTGGAGGCGCTGCTCACCACTCCCCCGAAGGCCGACGGCCCCGTCCAGGCGGAGGCCGAGCGGATCCGTGAGGCCACCGGCGCCGAGTACGTCGTGGTCATGGACACCCGTGGCGTGCGCTGGTCGCACACCGACAGCCGGCGGATCGGACGGACCGTCTCCACCGATCCCAGCCAGGCTCTGGCGGGCCACGAGGTCATGGAGATCGACAGCGGCACGCTCGGGCGGTCCGCGCGGGGCAAGGTGCCGTTGCGCGACCACGGCACGATCGTCGGAGCGGTCTCGGTCGGCATCGAGTACGACAGCGTCCGGGACCGTCTGCTCGCCGCGATACCCGGTCTGTTCGCCTATGCGGGAGGAGCCCTGGCGGCCGGCGCCCTCGCCGCCTGGCTGATCGCCCGCCGCATCCAGCGTCAGACGCGCGACCTGGCCTTCTCGGACATCTCCGCCCTGCTCGCCGAGCGTGAGGCGATGCTCCACGGCATCCGCGAGGGCGTCGTGGCGCTGGACGCGGAGGGCAGGATCCGGCTGATCAACGACGAGGCGCAGCGGCTGCTGGGGCTGGGGCCCGATGCTGCGGGGCAGCCCCTCGACACGGCTCTGGGCGGGGGGCGCACCACGGACGTACTGGCCGGCCGGGTCACCGGCACCGACCTGCTGACCGTACGCGGACAGCGGGTACTGGTGGCCAACCGGATGCCGACCGACGACGGCGGTGCCGTCGCGACCCTCCGCGACCGTACCGAACTGGAACGCCTGGGACGCGAACTGGACTCCACGCGCGGTCTGATCGACGCACTCCGGGCCCAGGACCACGAGCACGCCAACAGGCTGCACACCGTGCTGGGACTGCTGGAACTGGAGCTGCACGACGAGGCCGTGGAGTACGTGACCGAGGTCGTGGGCGTCCACCGGGCGACCGCCGAGCAGGTCGCGGAAAGGATCCACGACGCCCTGCTGGCCGCGCTGCTCGTCGGCAAGACGACCGTGGCGGCCGAGCGGGGCGTGTCGCTCCGCATCGCCCACGGCACCCTGCTGCCCGACCGGCTGGTCGACCCGCGCGGGCTGGTCACGATCGTCGGGAACCTGGTGGACAACGCCCTGGACGCGGCGGCGGGCACCGACGAAGCCCGTGTCGAGGTGGAAGTGAGCGGCTCCGGGCGTACGGTCCTGCTGCGCGTCCGCGACAGCGGGCCGGGGGTCCCGGCCGGCCGGCGTGACATGGTC
Source organism: Streptomyces sp. NPDC030222 (assembly GCF_055573115.1). Classification (NCBI taxonomy): domain Bacteria; kingdom Bacillati; phylum Actinomycetota; class Actinomycetes; order Kitasatosporales; family Streptomycetaceae; genus Streptomyces; species Streptomyces sp. NPDC030222. The sequence continues at coordinate 98,469 of NZ_JBVICA010000005.1, read as the reverse complement.
TTCGGCGAGGGGTGGTCCACGAAGGAGCCTCCTGCCCACGGCCGGCGCGGACTCGGCCTGGCCATGGTGCGCAGGCTCGCCGAGCGGCACGGTGGCAGCGCGACGGTGGGCGACGGCCCGCTCGGCGGAGCGGAGTTCACCGTGGTGCTTCCCGAGGCGCTCACCGAGGAGGCACGATGAACCGCATTGTGGGCGACACGTCGGGCAGGGGCACAGCGGACATGGACGCGCGGGGCGGCGACGCGCCGGTCAGGGAAGCACGGGACGACGGCGCCATCGACGTCCTGGTGGTGGACGACGACCCCGGGGTCGCCCGGATCAACGCCGCGTACGTCGGGAAAATACCCGGCTTCCGCGTCGTCGCGACCGCCCATTCGGCAGCCGAAGCCCTGGCCCTGCTGTCCGGACGGCACGTCGATCTCATCCTCCTCGACCACTACATGCCCGACGACAACGGTCTCTCAGTGGTCCGCGAGCTGCGCAGGCTCGGCCACCACACCGATGTGATCATGGTGACCGCCGCCCGGGACGTGGCGACCGTGCAGGCCGCCATGCGGCACGGGGCGCTCCAGTACCTGGTGAAACCGTTCACGTTCGCCGGGCTGCGCAACAGACTGGAGGCCTACGCCGGCCTGCGCCGCAAACTGGCCTACGGCGGAGAGGCCGAGCAGGCCGACGTGGACCGCATCTTCGGCGCTCTCTCCGTGTCCGACGGCACCACCGATCTGCCCAAGGGGCACTCCCCGACGACCGCCGAACTCGTCCGCCAGGTGCTGCTGGCCGCCCACGAACCGCTCTCCGCCCAGGAGGTCGCCGACCGGGCGGGCGTGAGCCGCCAGACCGCGCAGCGCTACCTCAAACTGCTGGAACGCACGGCCCGCGTACGGCTCAGCCTCAAGTACGGGGAGACGGGCCGCCCGGAGCACCGGTACGCATGGGCGGCCCGATAGCGGCCGCAGCGGCGGCCCCCGCATCGACGGGGTGCGGCGGCAGCCTCCGCACGGCGGGGGTGCGACGGAGCGGCGCCCCCCGCACGACAGGGGTTGGGGCGGCCGTCTCCGGGCGGGCGGGACACTGCGGCAGTTCCCCGGTGGACGGGACGCTGCAGCAGTCCCCGGCGGTGCGGGAACTTCGGCCGTCCCCGGCCGGGTGGCACACTGCGGCAGTCCCCGGCCGACCGCTCCTGGTGCGAGGGAACGGGTGTGGGGCCCGGTCTCCCCGGCCCTCCCGCCGGCCCGGGGCGGAGAGCGATGACACCGCGCTCCCGGACACCCGGCTCGACGCGTTCGTGACGGAGATCCGACCACCCGCCGCTCTCCTGCCGGGACATGGCCAAGGCGTTCCGGAACGCTGGGCACTCGGCCTCGGAGGTCCGCCTCCGCGCCGCCTGGCGCCGCGTGACGCCCCGGACCACCACCGGCTGACGACACGCGAACGCTCCGCCGGGCACGATCGCACCGCTCCCCCGTCAGGCCGCTCCCGCTCCGGTCAGGGAACGCACCTCGGTCTCCGCGTGCTTGGCCGCGTCGGGTTCCTCCGCCGAGAGCACCGTCCCGAGCCAGCCCGCGAGGAAGCCCAGTGGGATCGAGACGAGGCCGGGATTCTGCAGCGGGAAGAGGTGGAAGTCCACGTCGGGGAAGAGGGATTCGGGGCTGCCCGAGACAACCGGTGACAGCACCACCAGCACCAGGGCCGGCACGAGCCCGCCGTAGACCGACCAGACCGCTCCCCGGGTGGTGAAGTTGCGCCAGAACAGAGAGTAGAGCAGTACGGGGAGGTTGGCCGACGCGGCGACGGCGAAGGCCAGCCCCACGAGGAACGCGACGTTCAGATCGCGCGCCAGCAGACCGAGGGAGATCGCGGCGGCCCCGATACCGACCGCGGCGATCCGCGCCACCGTCACCTCGCTGTACTGCCTGCGGCCGGGACGGCGCCGCATCGAGGCGTACAGATCGTGGGCGACTGACGCAGAGGAGGCCAGGGTGATTCCGGCGACGACGGCGAGGATCGTGGCGAAGGCGACCGCGGCCACCACCGCGAAGAGGACCGCTCCCCCGGTCGACTCGGCCCCACCGCCGAGGTCGAGGGCGAGCAGCGGGATCGCGGTGTTCCCGGCAGCGCTGGAGGCCTTCACCTCGGCGGAACCGACCAGTGCGGCGGCTCCGAAGCCGAGCACGATCGTCATCAGGTAGAAACCGCCGATGAGCCCGATGGACCAGATGACCGAGCGGCGGGCCGCCCGTGCGGTGGGCACGGTGTAGAAGCGCGAGAGGATGTGCGGCAGTCCGGCCGTGCCGAGCACCAGGGCGAGTCCGAGACTGACGAAGTCCAGCCGCGCGGTCCAGTCCCCGCCGTACTTCAGTCCGGGCGACAGGAAGTCGCTGCCGTGGCCGCTGCGTTCGGCCGCACTGAGCAGCAGCTGGTTGAAGTCGCCGTGGAACCGCAGCAGGACCAGGACGGTGAGCGTGACCGTTCCCGCCATCAGCAGCACAGCCTTGACGATCTGGATCCAGGTGGTGGCCCGCATCCCGCCCAGGGACACGTAGATCACCATCAGGGCGCCCACGCCGATGACGGTCCAGGAACGCGCCGCGCCCGTCGTACCGCCCAGCAGCAGCGCCACCAGACTGCCCGCGCCCACCATCTGCGCGACGAGGTAGAGCACCGAGACCGTGACCGAGGAGGTTCCCGCGGCGATCCGCACGGGGCGCTCGCGCATCCGTGCGGCGACGACGTCCGCGAGGGTGAACCGGCCGCAGTTCCTCACCAGTTCCGCGATGAGCAGCAGCACGACCAGCCAGGCGACGAGGAAGCCGACGGAGTAGAGCATGCCGTCGTAGCCGTAGAGCGCGATGAGTCCGGAGATGCCCAGGAAGGACGCCGCGGACATGTAGTCGCCCGCGATGGCGAAGCCGTTCTCCAGCGGGGAGAAGAGCCGCCCCCCGGCGTAGAACTCCTCGGCCGATCCACGCCGTTCCCGGCCCGCCCAGGTGGTGATGGCGAGGGTGCCCGCGATGAAGGAACTGAACAGCAGGAGGGCCAGGGTCTGGTGGTTGCCGCTCAACGGACCGCTCCTCGCGCCGATTCCCGGCCCCGGTTCTGTTCGAAGACCTCCCAGCGCAGGTCGAGTGCGGCCCTGTCCCGGCGCAGCCGGGCATGGCGGGCGTACGCCCACGTCAGCAGGAAGGTGGTGAGGAACTGTCCGAGACCGGCCACCATGGCGACGTTCACCGCTCCGGCCACCGGGCGGGCCATCAGGTCCGGCATGGTGGTGGCCGCGACGACATAGGCCACGTACCAGACGAGGAAGGCCAGGACCGCCGGGACCACGAACCGCCGGTAGCGGCTGCGCACCTCCTGGAAGGCGGGGCTGTGCTGGACCTCGAGATAGATGTCGGCCGTGCTGCGCCCGCCCGTGCGGGCCGCCGGAAGACCGTGCGGGCCGGAGGGATCGCCTGCACCCGGGGGGTCGACGGCGCCGGGAACGCACACCGGCACGCTCGTCGTGACGTCCGCGGTGGGCATCTCGCCCCAGCCGGCGGCCGGGGCGTCGTACCACGGGTCGGCGAGCCGGACCGCTCCTGCGGTGCACTCGTCGTCCGGGGTGTCTGCGGGCGTCTGCGCCCGCTGTGTGAGCGGATCCACCACACCTCTCTCCTTCTCGGCGAACCGTTTCGGCCGCGAGCCAAGAATGAGCGGAGCAGTGCACCCGCGATGCACCAATGCGTCCATATTCACCACATCAGGTGATGGACGTCTTGGATGCCCGTACTGGGGTCGTGGGCGAAGCAGCGACTCCGTCCACGACCCCGGGAGGTGTCAGGCGTCGATGCGGGACCGGTCGAGCGTCGCCGCGGAGCTGGTGATGAAGTCCTTGCGCGGAGCGACCTCATTGCCCATGAGCAGGTCGAAGGCCTGCTCGGCCGCTTCCAGATCACCGATGTTGATCCGGCGCAGGGTGCGGTGCCGGGGGTCCATCGTGGTCTCCGCCAGCTGGTCCGCGTCCATCTCACCGAGACCCTTGTAGCGCTGGATGGAGTCCTTGAAGCGCACGCCCTTGCGCTGGAACTCCAGCAGCGTCTGCCGCAGTTCGCTGTCGGAGTAGGTGTAGACGTACTTGTCCTGGCCCCGCTTGGGCTGGACCAGTTCGATGCGGTGCAGGGGCGGCACCGCGGCGAAGACCCGTCCCGCCTCCACCATGGGGCGCATGTAGCGCTGGAAGAGCGTGAGCAGCAGGCAGCGGATGTGGGAGCCGTCGACGTCGGCGTCGGTCATCATGATGACCTTGCCGTACCGCGCCTGGTCGATGTCGAAGGTCCTGCCGGAGCCGGCCCCTATGACCTGGATGATCGCCCCGCACTCGGCGTTCTTCAGCATGTCCGACACGGACGACTTCTGGACGTTGAGGATCTTTCCGCGGATCGGCAGCAGCGCCTGGAACTCGGAGTTCCGGGCCAGCTTGGCGGTGCCCAGCGCGGAGTCTCCCTCGACGATGAACAGCTCGCTGCGGTCGACGTCGTCGCTGCGGCAGTCGGCGAGCTTCGCAGGCAGGGACGAGGACTCCAGCGCGGTCTTCCGGCGCTGGGCCTCCTTGTGCTGGCGGGCCGCGATGCGCGTCCGGGCGGCGGCGACCGCCTTCTCCAGGACCGCCCTGGCCTGGGCCTTGGCGTCCCGCTTGGTGGAGGTCAGGAAGGCCTTCAGTTCCTTGGCGACCACATTGGCGACGATGCGGCTGGCCGCCGAGGTGCCTAGGACCTCCTTGGTCTGCCCCTCGAACTGGGGCTCGGCGAGCCGGACGGTCACGACCGCCGTGAGGCCCTCCAGGGCGTCGTCCTTGACGATGTCGTCCTCGGCGACGCGCAGCAGTTTGCTGCTGCGCAGCACCTCGTTGACCGTCTTGGTGACGGCACGTTCGAAGCCGGTGACATGGGTGCCGCCCTTGGGCGTGGCGATGATGTTCACGAAGGACTTCAGCGTCGTGTCGTACCCCGTGCCCCAGCGCAGGGCGACGTCGACGCCCAGTTCACGGACGACCTCGGTGGGGGTCATGTGGCCGCGCTCGTCGAGGACCGGGACGGTCTCCTTGAAGGTGCCGTGACCGGTCAGCCGTAGTGTGTCGCACACGGCCTTGTCCTGGGCGAGGTACTCGCAGAACTCGCTGATCCCTCCGTCGAAGCGGAAGATCTCCTCGGACTTGCCCTGGCCCTCCAGGTCCCGCTCGTCGCGCACGACGATGGTGAGGCCGGGGACCAGGAAGGCGGTCTGCCGGGCCCGCTGGTGGAGCGTCTCCAGGGAGAGCCTGGCCTCCTTGAGGAAGATCTGGCGGTCGGCCCAGTAGCGCACCCGGGTGCCGGTGCGGCCCCGCGGGGCCCTCTTGGTCTTCCGCAGACCGTTCGCCGGATCGAAGGGGGAGTCGGGCCCCGACTCCGTGAAGATGCCGGGGACGCCCCGCCGGAAGCTGATCGCGTGGGTGTGCCCGCTGCGGTCCACCTCGACGTCGAGCCGGGCGGAGAGCGCGTTGACCACGGAGGCACCCACTCCGTGCAGACCGCCGGAGGCGGCGTACGAGCCGCCGCCGAACTTTCCGCCCGCGTGCAGCTTGGTCATCACGACCTCGACGCCGGACAGACCCGTCTTGGGCTCCACGTCGACCGGGATGCCGCGGCCGTTGTCACGGACCTCGACCGAGCCGTCGTCGTGGAGGAGGACTTCGATGTGGTCGCAGTAGCCGCCGAGGGCCTCGTCGACGGAGTTGTCGATGATCTCCCAGAGGCAGTGCATCAGGCCACGGCTGTCCGTGGATCCGATGTACATGCCGGGGCGCTTGCGGACCGCCTCGAGACCTTCGAGTACCAACAGGTGCCGAGCGGTGTAGTTGGAACCGTCACGGTCTGCGGTCAGCAGCGCACTGGACGGCACGGACGTCTCGGCGGTCACGCGGTTCGCTCCTCGCTGAATTTCGGGGTCGTTCCAAGGGTGGCAGGGCCGGCTACGGCCGCCGGTCAGAGGGTACCGAGGCCTGGTAGAGCGGTTGTCACGCCACCCTCGTGATTCTTCATGCTAGTCGAGCCTCGCATGCATGTTCGATCCCTCGTTCGAGTGAAGCACACATCACGTTCCCTTCGAGGCATGAACCATTTAGGCTCCGGGCACGTCCTCATGAACAACCGGCAACCCCGCCGGGAGGGCTAAACGAGACAAGCAACGCGAAACCCGTAGAGCACAGCAATACGGCTCATTCGCCGCCAACCGGCAGCAGACAGCCACCTTGACAAGAAATTTCGAGGAAAAGGCACGAGCGGGAACGTTTTCGGCCTGGTTGGATGTTGACCCTGGTACGACAGCTCGTCGAGCTAGAGAAGAGGCGACGTGACTACTGTTCTGACCCCCGCGAGCCCCCTGACGGCCGCTGACCGCTGCGACCGTTGTGGCGCCCAGGCATACCTGCGTGTCGTCCTGACCAGCGGCGGTGAACTGCTCTTTTGTGCCCACCACGGACGCAAGTTCGAGCCGGAACTGAAGAAGATCGCCGCCGAGATACACGACGAGACGGAGCGGCTGACCGCCGTTCCTGCATCGGCGGACGACGAAGAACGCTGACACATCGCGTCGCGCGACGAGCCATCGCCGGTCCAGGACCGGCCGACGGGCGGCCCGCCCCCGCACGGGGCAGGCCGCCCGTTTTCATCTCCCGCCGGCCGAGGTGCCTGCGCACCGACGGTCAGCCGGCCGGGATCATTCCCACGAAGGGCGCCAGCCGGGTGTAGACACCGGGGAACTGCGCCTTGCCGCAGCCGTTCCCCCAGGACACGAGACCGATGAGCCGGCCTCCCGCCACGATGGGCCCTCCGCTGTCCCCCTGGCAGGCATCCCGCCCACCCGCCGGGTTGCCCGCGCACAGCATGTTCGCCGGCTGGTACGAGCCGGCGAACCCGCCCGGATAGGCCTGCCGGCAGGTCTCGTCGGAGAGCACCTGCACCTGTGCCGCCCGCAGTGACGTCGCATAGGTGCCGAGACCCGTGGTGTCCCCCCAGCCGTATACCCGCGCCTGCGCCCCGGCCGCGTACGCGGGATCCCCGGCACCCGCCGCCTTGATCACGTTCGCCGCGGGCAGCGGTTCCGACAGGGTGAGCACGGCGACGTCGCCCTCGTTGGTGGCCGGGTTGTAGGTGGGATTCACCTGGACCCTGCTGACCGCGATCTCCTCCCCGCCCGAGCCCGTCAGCTCCGAACGTCCGGAGATGATTTTCAGGTCCGGGACGTCGGCGGGCGTCGACCCGAGCGCCTCCGTACTCATGCAGTGTGCGGCGGTCACCACCGTGGACGGGCCCACCAGCGCTCCGCCGCAGAACTGACCCGCCCTCGTTGCGCCGAACCGGTCACGGCTGGACACGGCGACCACCCATGGGCTGTCCTCGATGAGCACCGGCGTACCACCGATGATCACGCTGTCAGCAGCGGCCGGACCAGGCGGGACCGCAGGGGCGAGGGCGGCCGTGGCCACCAGGGGAAGGGCCCTGGCCAGACTTCGGACAGAGATGCGGCGCATGGGGCCTCCTGACTCTGTGGTGATAGCGGCACACCCAGGGTCAACCGATCGCGCGCCGTCCGCACCCGGACACGGTCCGGGCACGGCGCGTCCCGCCGCGGGGGCTCCCGACGCGCGACCGCGAGGGGAAACGCCGTGGGCCCGGCCCCCACGAGGGGGAGCCGGGCCCACGGTTCGTCCTGCCGGGCGGCGTATCAGTCGAGGTAGTCCCGGAGCACCTGGGACCGCGACGGGTGACGCAGCTTCGACATCGTCTTGGACTCGATCTGGCGGATCCGCTCACGCGTGACGCCGTAGACCTTGCCGATCTCGTCGAGGGTCTTCGGCTGGCCGTCGGTGAGACCGAAGCGCATGGAGACCACGCCGGCCTCACGCTCGGACAGCGTGTCCAGGACGGAGTGCAGCTGCTCCTGGAGCAGGGTGAAGCTCACCGCGTCGGCCGGGACGACCGCCTCGGAGTCCTCGATCAGGTCGCCGAACTCGCTGTCGCCGTCCTCGCCGAGCGGGGTGTGCAGCGAGATCGGCTCACGACCGTACTTCTGGACCTCGATGACCTTCTCGGGGGTCATGTCGAGCTCCTTGGCCAGCTCCTCCGGGGTGGGCTCACGGCCCAGGTCCTGGAGCATCTGGCGCTGGACGCGGGCCAGCTTGTTGATGACCTCGACCATGTGCACCGGAATACGGATGGTGCGGGCCTGGTCGGCCATGGCGCGGGTGATCGCCTGACGGATCCACCAGGTGGCGTACGTGGAGAACTTGTAGCCCTTGGTGTAGTCGAACTTCTCGACCGCGCGGATCAGACCGAGGTTGCCCTCCTGGATCAGGTCCAGGAAGAGCATGCCGCGGCCCGTGTAGCGCTTGGCGAGCGAGACCACGAGGCGGAGGTTGGCCTCCAGCAGGTGGTTCTTGGCGCGGCGGCCGTCCTCGGCGATGATCTCCAGTTCACGCTTGAGCTTCGGCGCGAGCTTGTCGGAGTTGGACAGCTTGTCCTCGGCGAACAGACCGGCCTCGATGCGCTTGGCCAGCTCGACCTCCTGCTCGGCGTTGAGCAGGGGGACCTTGCCGATCTGCTTGAGGTAGTCCTTGACCGGGTCCGCGGTAGCGCCGGCAGCGGCGACCTGCTGGGCCGGCGCGTCGTCCTCGTCCTCGTCGGAGAGGACGAAGCCCTGCGCCTCGCCGTCCGTGCCTTCCTCGCCCTTGCCGGGCGCTGCCTCTTCGAGCAGCTCATCGGCGTCGACGAGCTCTTCGTCGTCCTTCTTGCCGACGGTCTTCTTCGCCGTCGTCTTCTTCGCCGTGGTCTTCTTGACCGCGGCCTTCTTCACGGCCGTCTTCTTGGCGGCGGCCTTCTTGGCGGACGCGGCCGTGGGCTCCTCGGCCGCCGCTGCGTCAGCGGTCTCGGCGGACGGGGCAGCGGGGGCCGCGACGCTCTTGGTCACGGTGGTCTTCGCCGCGACGGTCTTGGTGGCGGTGCGCTTGGCCGGGCTCTTCGCTGCGACGCTCTTGCGGGTGCGCTTGGGGGATTCCGCGGCACTGACCATCAGCGTCACACCCTCTTCCTCGAGGATCTGGTTGAGGCTGCGCAGAACATTCTTCCACTGGGTTGGCGGAATCTGGTCAGCCTCGAAGGCCCGACGCACGTCATCGCCGGCGATCTGCCCATCTGCCTTCCCCCGCTCGATGAGCGCCATCACAGACTCGGACTCGGCGATCTCCGGCGGGAGCGTACGGGATGTGCTGGCCGACACGAACAACCTCTCGGAACGATGGGAACGGCTTCCGGCCCCGCCCTCTGTACGGGCAGGAGCCGACGACCACCGGTCTGCGGATGTACCGGCGGCGCGGGCTGAACCTTGGAGCTGATACAGCGCCTCTGTCGGCGTCCGTATTCCCTCCTCGGCTGTCACCTCTTAGGTCATCGCGCTGTTTCGAGGAGTGTTACGCCCAATCTGCGTGGCCCGAGTCACACCTCATTCGCGACATACTTCTCAAAGGTGAGGAACTACCCACAATCGTGGGTGATGAACTACCCACAATCGTGCCGCCGGACCCTTTCAGGTCCGGCGACACGGGCCGGGGCGCCCGGGTCCGGGGTCGCGGTCGTGTCTCGGGACGGTCAGTGTTCGCGAGGCGCCGGAACGACGCGTTCCACCTCGGGGTGGACGGTGAGCAGTTGGCGCATGGCCGTTTCGGCGGCGGAGGCGTCACCCGAGGCCAGGGCGTCGACGATCCGGGAGTGATGGGCGAGCGACGCCTCGGAGGGGCGTTCGCAGCCGGTGGCGGGCCCGCCGGAGACCTGGAGCGCGGCGGACACGATGCCCGAGAGGTGCTCGAGCATGCGGTTCCCGGACACCTGGATCAGCAGCGCGTGGAACTCGGAATCGGCCCGGGCGAAGGTGAGCGCGTCGCCCTGGCCGAGCGCATGGCCCATGATCCCGATCATGTCGGAGAGCCGCTGCTGCACGTCGTCCCGTCCGTGACCGGCGGCCAGCCGGGCGGCGAGCGGTTCGATGGTCCAGCGCAGCTCGGTGAGCTCCCGGCGCTGGTCGTCGCGCTGGGGGCCGAAGGCCCGCCACTCGATGATGTCGGGGTCCAGCAGGTTCCAGTCGCTGACCGGCCGCACCCTGGTGCCGACGTTGGGCCGGGCGCTGACGAGCCCCTTGGCCTCCAGCACGCGGAGCGACTCGCGCACGACGGTGCGGGAGACCTCGAAGCGCTGGCCGATCTCCTCGGGGACGAGCGGGCGGTCGGCGCCCAGATCGCCGGAAACGATCATCTGGCCGAGCTGCTGAACGAGTTGGCCGTGGAGGCCGCGGCCGCGGCTGCCGGTGGCCCGGCGCCCGACCCGGCCCAGCTCCGTGTCCGCGCTCTCCCAGGACGGGGCGCCGACGCGTTCGGCGCCGGGGGCCTCCGCGTAGGAGTAGCGGTCGAGTTCGCCCGGGCCGGCGAGGCCGGTGTCGGTGGGCCGGGCGGCGGTCATCATGGTGTGCGCAAGGGTACTCACGCATCCTTATGTCGGCGTGGCTCCGGCGCCCCTTGAGGTCTTTGGTGAAAAGCACACGAAAGGGTGATCGGCGCCCGGCCCTCAATTGACGCTTTATCGGAAAGAAGCGGGCAATCTCCGGGGAGTTGCGCACAGTACGGCACACCTGCGCCACCAGCCGGTCACCAACGGGCCCTGGCGCGAAGGCCGGTGAGCAGAAAGGCGCAGAGCAGGGCCGGGAGCGACAGCGCCAGCGCAGCAGCGACCGGCTGGGTCAGCAACCGCAGCGCGGCCTCCAGCCACGGGTCCGCTTCCCGCGGCCACTGCACCCGGGAGAGCTCCCGCAGTCTGGCGGGCAGACCCACGACCGAGGGTGCGAGGGGCGCCTCGAGTGCCGTGCGGACGAGCGGGGCCACGACCACCGGCACGAAGAGGACGACGGCCACTCCGGCGGTGGTCGCCCTGAAGATCCCTGCACCCAGCAGCCCCGCCCAGGCGCAGCCCACGACCAGGCCTGCCCAACTGGCCAGCAAGGCCACCCAGTCCGACGGCAGCCGCACCAATTCGTTCCCGTACAGGAGGCGGAGGATCTGGGCGTCTGCCGCCACGGTCAGCGCGGCGATCACCAGCGCGACCACGGCAGCCACCATCAGTTTGGCCATCAGCAGGCCGAGACGCCTCGGCACCGTGCCCCGGGCAGCCGCCAGGGACGGATAGCGGAACTCCTCGCCGAATGCCAGGGCCCCGAGGAGGCCGGCACCGAGAGCGGCAGGGGGTAGTGGCAGAACCGGCGGCCAGGCGACGAGCAGCGCGGGCAGCTGGGTACGGCCGTCGCGGGCGAGGAACACGGCCACCAGGGCGGAGCCGACGATCACGGAGGCGACGATCACGGCCGTGGACGGCACACCCAGGAGGCGGCGGATCTCGTAGCGGACCGGGCGCTGGGGGCCGCGGGCGGCCCGGGGGCGCGTCGCGACACGCCCGGGGCCGACGCGCCCGCCGGGGGCGGTGGGGACGGTGGACGCGGCGGGAACGGCCGGGGTTCCCGGAGCGTCCGTTGCCGTGCGGTGCGTACGGTGCGTGCGCGGCCGTCCGGCATGCGCGGACCCCACGCCCCACGAAGGACCTGCCGGCGCGTCTCGGGACGGCAACGGTTCGTACGGCGAGGAACCGGTGCGCGGAGGTACGGGCTGCGTCGCTTCCGTCGCCGGAGGTTCGGGCCGGTGCGGTTCCGTCCGCGGAGGCTCAGGCCACGCCGATTCGTTCGACCGAGACTCGGACCCCGCCGCCTGCACCCGCAGAGGTTCAGACCGGGTCGCCTCCACCCACGGAGACCCAGGCCACGCCGGATCCACCGACCGAGACTCGGACCCCGACACTTCCATCCGCAGAGGTTCAGACCCGGTCGCCTCCACCCACGGAGACCCAGGCCACGCCGGATCCACCGACCGAGACTCGGACCCCGACACTTCCATCCGCAGAGGTTCAGACCCGGTCGCCTCCACCCACGGGCGTCCGGACCGCGTCGAGTCCGGCCGCCGGGATTCGGTCCGCAGCGGTTGCCGGGATGGTTCAGTCTGCGGAGGTGCGGCTCGTGAGGGTCGGGGACCCACTTGCTCGGTCCATCCCCTCGGCGTGGGCGCACCCCGGGCGCCGATGCCCGAGGCCCGAGCGGCATCGGTGCCGGGGACTCCGGAACCGGATGCCGCCTGTCGGGCCGCCGCCCGCCGGGGCGCGTCGGAGGCCGGAGGCAGCGAGGTCTCGCCGGGCGCGTGCGGGGCAGGGTCTGCCGCGGACGGCGCGCGGGCGACGCCCGATGCGGACGGGCCGACGACGCCGAGGCGGGAACGGAGACCGACGCCACCGGTGTCACCGATCTCGTCGGCGAGTTGGTGCAGGAGGATTCCCGCGCGGTACGCGGTCTCGCCGACTTCGGCGCAGCTGCTGCCGTAGACGCTCAGCCCGCCCCCCTCCTCGGCTACCACTTCCACGGAACGCCTGGCGGCACGGGCCTCCCTGCCGAGGAGGGTGGCCAGCCGTGCGGCGTGCGGGGTCCGGACGGCGACACGGGGACGCAGCCGCGTGCGTGCGAAGTCAGCCGCTTCCTGGTCCGCGACGAGACGACCCGCGTCGATGGTGACTACGCGGTCGGCGGCCCGGGCGGCCTCCTTGGGGTCGTTGAGGGTGCACAGCACGGTGCCGCCGTGAGCGGCATGGCCGCGCATCAGGCCGTACAGCCAGCGGGTCTCGCGGGGTGACAGGTCCCGTGCGGGTTCGTCGAGCACCAGGGTGTGGGGGTCGCCCAACAGTGCGCAGGCGAGACCCAGTCTGCGGTCCATGCCCCGGGAGAGCGTGCCGAGACGCATGTCGCGGAGGCCGGAGAGACCCACCAGGTCGAGCATGTCGTCGGCGCGGGAGGGCGGGACGCCCACGGCGGCGCAGAGCATGCGGAGCTGCCCCCGGACGGAGCGGGCGGGGTGGCCGGGCACATCTCCGAGCAGCACCCCGACCTCATGGGTCGGCCGGGTCACCCGGTGCAGCGGCCTGCCCCGGAAGTAGGTGATGCCGCGGCCCGGTTCGAGTTCCAGCATCAGCCGCAGCGCCGTGGTCTTCCCGGCCCCAGGCCCGCCGAGGAGGGCTGTGATCCGCCCGGGCCGGGCTTCGAAGGTCAGATCGTCCACCGCGGGTGGCCGACTTCGACGGGGGGCGCTGGTCAGTCCGATGGCCTGGATCATCGCTTCTCCCGCAAGAGATCAGTCCGCTGGGCGGCACGGCGGGTACCGCAGCAAGATAACGCGATGTTTCGGACTTTTTGCGCAGATCTGCCGTTTGCGGGTGTCAGACCTCCGGGCGCAGCATCGGTGGATTGAGCAGCGTGGCGCCACCCGCCCGGAACAGCTGCGCGGGTCTTCCGCCCTGGCGGGTGGTGGTGCCACCGGCCGGAACGAGGAAGCCGGGGGTGCCGGTCACCTTGCGATGGAAGTTCCGTGGGTCGAGGGCCACTCCCCACACCGCCTCGTACACCCTGCGCAGCTCGCCGACGGTGAACTCGGGCGGGCAGAACGCCGTCGCCAGGGACGAGTACTCGATCTTGGAGCGGGCGCGCTCGACCCCGTCGGCGAGGATCCGCGCGTGGTCGAAGGCGAGCGGCACCGACTGTTCGCCCTCATCGGCGGACGCGCCCTCCTGGTCCAGCAGTTCCTCCACGGGTGCCCAGCGCGCGCTGTGGGCGTCCCCGCCGGCGCGCGGTGCGGGCAAATCGGGGGCGAGGACGAGGTGCGCGACGCTCACCACCCGCATCCGGGGGTCCCGATGGGGGTCGCCGTATGTGGCGAGCTGTTCCAGATGGGCGCCGTTCCCGGCCGCCGGAGTGACGGGGTCCGCGGCGCAGAGTCCCGTCTCCTCGACCAGCTCGCGTGCGGCGGCGGCCGCCAGGTCCTCGTCGGGGCGGACGAATCCGCCGGGCAGTGCCCACCGTCCCTGGAACGGCGGCTCGCCGCGGCGGACGACCAGAGCGCAGAGCGCATGGCCGCGCACGGTGAGCACGACCAGGTCGACGGTGACAGCGAAGGGCGGGAAGGCCGACGGGTCGTAGGGCGACATGCCGTGATCATAGTCGTCTTCCTGACGATAAACACGTCCCCTTCGCCACCTGGCCAGTTCCGGGTCCTGAAGCGCTTCCACGTTCACCCTCCCAACTGAAGCCCGGCAGCGGCTTCCTCCACCATTGCGAGCCCGAGCCGACTGATCCGGATGGAGAAGGGCTCGTCCGCGACCCTCAGGCCTGTGATCCGAAGGGCACCGAGCGGGGCGGACTGCAGGGGCCGGAGCGCGACGGTCCCCGCCGGGGCGTCGGGGCGGATTCCGGCGAGCGAGACCAACGCGTACGGACCGGCCGCGGCGGCGAGCGCCGCCGGACGGCATGCGACGGGGTGCGGTGATGGCGGGCTTCCTGCCGTCCGCCGGTCGCCGCCGAACATCTCGGGCAGCCGGTGCCCGAAGGCCTCGGCCGCGTCGACCAGTCCTCGGAGCAGGGTGCCGGCTTCCTTCTCGTATCCGGCTGCGGACAGACCGCCCACGGCGAGGGCCGTCTCGTGGACGTGTACGGCGCCGGCGCGGTGCCCGTAGGGGTTGTGTCCCGGCTCTCCGGTACCGAGGCCGCGCAGTCCCCATCCCGAGAACATGGCGGGACCGCAGAGGAGTGCGGCCAGTCGGTCCGTCTGCGTCGCGTCCAGCAGTCCGGGGGCGGTCCGCCCGGCGCCCAGCAGGCCGGTGTCGAGGAGGTGGGCGGCCGCTGCGGTCAGCCGGGGAACGGTCCGGCCGTCCGCGGCGCGGGCGGCCAGCGGCCTTCCGCCGCCGCGGTCGTCGAGCCAGAAGTCCCGGCGGAAGCGCGTGCGTACCGCCAGGGCCCAGGTGCGCAGGGCGTCGGCGCCCGGACGTCCGCAGGCTTCGAGGAGCCCTGCGCCGAGCACGGCTGCCCGGTGGGCGTGTGCCTGGATCTCGGCCCGGAACAGACCTGCCGGTCCGGGATCGGGTACGTACCCGTCGCCTGCGGTCCTGTGCAGCCATCCGAGGCAGCGCTCGGCGACGGGCAGCAGCTCGGCGACGTCCTGATCGGCGAGACCCCACAGCCGCGCCTCGGCCAGCACCGTGGGGAACGCGAGTGTGGCCTCGACACCCGTACACCCCGGGGGGAGATGCGGACCGGCGCCCCGTACCGGTCCGGGAATCCGCCCGGCGTCCGGGCCGGTACCCGTCACCTGTGTGCGGGCCAGGGTGCGCAGGGTCGCGGCGGCCAGGCGAGATCCGAAGGGAAGCGCCATACGTGCTGCCCACAGGGCCTCCGCGGGGGCGGGGACACTGCGCCATGGCACTCCGGCCGCCGGGCACATGTCCCCGGGGCGGCCGGGGTCGCGGAGCAGCAGTGCCCGGAGGTCGTCGAGGCCGGTGCGGAGCAGGGCGCCGACGCGCGGATCGTCGCCCTCCGCCTCGGCTGCCGGCGACGGATGGCTCAGGACGGCCCGGCACTGGGGACGGGCGGGCCGACCCGTGCCGATGCGCAGCTCGATGGTGTGCTCGGCGCCCGGCGGCAGTTCCACCTCCCAGTGCAGCAGGCCGAGGGGGGCCAGTACATCCGCCGGGGGTGGGTGAGCGGTGACCACGACGTGGGCCCGGGACGTGGACCAGCGCAGGCCCGACGCATGGACGGTGGGCCGCAGTTCCGGTGCCGCGCACTTTCCGGCGACGGCGGAGAGGTCGGCGAGGTCCGACCCGAGTGTCACTTCGACGGGCAGCCATACGGTGCGCACCGCCGCGCTGCGCAAGGTGATCCGTTCGATCCCTTCGGCATGACGGAGCCGCTCCACGACGATCTCGGGATCGGGCCCGGCGTCAACGGCCGCCGGCACCACCGCCAGGAACCGCGCACGGTCCGCTGCCAGCAATCCACCCTGCACCGAGATGGGTTCACGGCCCCGGATCCGCAGCCGGCAGCGGGAGAGCAGGCGTCTGCCGTGCTGGTAGAAGCCCTCCAGGCCGTCGCCGGTGAGCTGGCCGTGCTCGGGGGACACGGCGAAGGCGGGGAGCGCGACGCAGATCAGTGCGTCATGGACCGGCGGCGGTTCGAACGTCCGGGCTTGCGGGACCCCTCGTGGCAGGGGCGCCGTACCGAGGGGCGGCCCGGCTCCCATCGGCCGAGGCGGGACGGTTCGAGCCATGGACTGCCTTCTGTTCAGCGCTTCCGACGGATACGCGGTGACGACGGCCCGGACATCGCCGGTCCACCACCGAAGTGAACGCCACCGGGTGCGCCAGGTCACGCCCTTGACGGCCGATCCCACGACTGGCGGTCACCTGCGGTGGCCCGGACGCCGGGGTGCCTCGCCTCGCCCCGGACGCCCGGCCGCCCAACGTGCTCGATCACCGTGCCTGGCGGGCGACGCCCCGGAAGTGGGGCGACGCCGAGCAGAACCTCCTCGCCGGAAGTGGGTGCGGACCCATCGAAGATCGTGCGGAGCCCTCGGGGAACCCGCGGCCGCATCCATGACCACGCGAACCAGGCGCGCGCGTCCATGACCACGCGCACCCGTCGGCTACTGCCCACGCGCACCACCGCCCGGCTGCCGCGCGCTTCCGCGGCGCGACGGTCGCGCTCGGCCTGGTACACGTGCGGTCGCGGGGCGCACGGGTGGTGCGGCGCAGGACCGACTGCGTTCGGCCGGCCGGACCGGCGATTTCCGCAGGGGGTGTCCGCAGGACGAGCGCGGACCGGACGGTGCCTCGGAAGGTGCCCCTTCCTCCAGTGGTGCACGGGTGCCGGAACCACGGTCGGACCCGTTCTCGCCGGCTCCCGGCTCGTCCCGTGTGTTCCGCGACGGGCCCTGTTCCGGCAGGTGCCTGCTCCGGTCGGTCGCCGCTTCGTCATGGCTCCGGTGGTCCGGGCCGTCCTGCTCCCCCTGCGACGGTCCTTCCCCTACCGGCGGAAGCCCACGGCCCGAACCGCCGAGGGTGCACCTGTCCCCCTCGTACCGGATGGCGCCGTCCGGGGCGGTGTCTCCCGGGTGCCGCCCGTTCTCGGGTGCGTCCGCCGAACCGTCGTGGGTACCCCGCCGAGGGACCCCTCCATGAAGGTCCGCCCCGTGCGGGCCGTCCGGCCCACCGCCCTCGCAGCGGCCGTGTTCCCCGCTCTCCGGTGCCGTGTCCCGGCCGGGTCCGCGGCCGGCCCCGAAGACGCTCTCCGGGGCCGGCTCGGAGGCGGGCCGACGGGCTGTTTCCCGGCGGCTCTCGTCCGCCCGGCGGCGCTCTCTCCCGTCGCGCTCGTCGCGAAGGCAGCGCCGCAACTCCTCCGGGTCCAGGCCGCGGCTGCAGGCCTCGTTCAACAACTGCGCGAAGTGGTACCTCGCGTCGACGCGCAGGGCCATGCCGAACGCGATCCTGGCTTCGGCTTCGTCGCCCGTGGACCAGGCGACCCACCCGGCGAGGGTGAGCGGTGCCGCGGCGTGCTCGGCGTAGGAGCGGACGCACCGCCGGGCAAGTGCGCGCCACAGGCGGAGTGCGGGAGCCGCTTCCCGGCCCTCCATCCACTCTGCGGCCCGGTCCCTGGTCACCCGGTCCTGAAGGCCCAGGATCAGGGCCGCGGCCTCGTCGTCCGTAATCAGTGCGTCGTCGGAGACGTCCGCCGCGGCGTCGCCGCGGACCTGCGGCGCGGCGTCCAGGCGGTCCATCAGCGTCCTGGCCAGGGCGAGCGTCTCGGCACCTGTCTCCTTGCGCTGCACATCGCCGAGGATCCGGGGCACCAGCGCGGCCGCGGCGGCATCCAGAGCCCTTTCCTGACCTGCCGAGGCTTCCGTGCCCCCGGCCGTGAGCCGTGCTTCCAGCTCCCGCTGCGAGCCTCTGACCTGCACCCCTGCGAAAGTCGCGGTCGCCGCCATGACCGAGGTGCCCGGGAGGGCGATCGCCGTGCCCTCGTGAGGACAGCAGCGGAGGTCGGAGCAGCAATAGGACCAGAACCGGCCGTCGGAAATACAGAGCGCTTCGAGCACGGGCACGTCGAGGCTGCCGCAGGACGTGCGGAGGCGCTGCGCGAGGGGTCGCAGCCACTCCATGACCTGCCCCGGCGTCTCCCCCGCCACGGGGTCCCGGCAGAGGAAGACGAGGATGCCGTCGGGACGCGGGCCCGCGCGTTCGCTCGTCAGGATCAGGCACTCGGCGAGCTGATCGGCAGCCTGCGGCCACTCGGCCGGTGAGGCGGGGATGCCGAGCCTGAGCCTGCCGCCGAATCGTCCGCGCCTGCCGTGGAGCGCGATCATCACGATCGAGTCGGTGGGGTGGAAGCCCATGACATACGGCAGGGCGTCGGCGAGTTCGGCCGCACCGCGCAGCGTGATCTGGGGCCGCGGGGACGAGTCGATGGGTTCGCGATGCTGGTTCATGCATCGAATGTGCCGCAGACCGCGCAGCCTCCGTCAGGCCTGTGGACAACTTGTCCACAGGTGGGGCGACGGGTTGGTTGTCCACAGGTGGGGCGACGGGTTCGCGTGATGTCGGCGGCATCGGGTTGCATGGGGGTATGAGCAACGCAGCCAACGCAGACCTCCGTGCCTCTGCCGACTCCGTACTGGCCCGCCTCGTCGGTGACGCCTCGGGCACGGCCCGGCTGCGCGAGGACCAGTGGCGTGCCATCGAGGCGCTTGTCGCCGACCGGCGCAGGGCGCTGGTCGTCCAGCGAACCGGGTGGGGGAAGTCCGCGGTGTACTTCGTCGCAACCTCCCTGCTGCGGGAGCGTGGCGGCGGTCCCACGGTGATCGTGTCCCCTCTGCTCGCGCTGATGCGCAATCAGGTGGAGGCCGCCTCCCGGGCCGGCATCCACGCCCGCACCATCAACTCGTCCAACACGGAGGAGTGGGAGACGATCCAGGCCGAGGTCGCCGCGGGCGATGTGGACGTCCTGCTGGTGAGCCCCGAGCGGCTCAACAACCCCGACTTCCGGGACGAGATGCTGCCCCGCCTCGCCGCCGCGACCGGTCTGCTGGTCGTCGACGAGGCGCACTGCATCTCCGACTGGGGCCATGACTTCCGGCCGGACTACCGGCGGCTGCGCACGATGCTCGCCGATCTCCCCGCCGGAGTTCCGGTCCTCGCGACGACCGCGACCGCAAACGCGCGGGTCACGGCGGACGTGGCGGAACAGTTGGGCACCGGTGCCGGTTCCGACGCGCTGGTACTCCGGGGGCCGCTGGACCGGGAGAGTCTGAGTCTCCATGTCCTGCGCCTCCCCGATGCCGCGCACCGGCTCGCCTGGCTGGCGGAACACCTCGGCGAACTGCCCGGCTCTGGGATCATCTACACCCTGACGGTCGCCGCCGCCGAGGAAGTGACGGCTCATCTGCGGCAGTGCGGTCATGTCGTCGCCTCGTACACCGGCCGGACGGAGAACGCGGACCGGCAGCAGGCGGAGGAGGACCTGCTGGCCAACCGGGTCAAGGCGCTGGTGGCCACGTCCGCGCTCGGTATGGGCTTCGACAAGCCCGACCTGGGCTTCGTGGTCCACCTGGGCTCGCCGTCGTCACCCATCGCCTACTACCAGCAGGTGGGCCGGGCGGGCCGCGGCGTGGAGCACGCAGAGGTGCTGCTGCTCCCCGGCAAGGAGGACGAGGCGATCTGGCAGTACTTCGCATCGGTGGCCTTCCCACCGGAGGAACAGGTCCGGCGGACGCTGGACGCCCTGGCCCACGCGGGCCGGCCGCTCTCGCTGCCCGCCCTCGAGCCACTGGTCGAACTGCGGCGCACCCGGCTGGAGACGATGCTCAAGGTGCTCGACGTGGACGGCGCCGTGCGACGCGTGCGCGGCGGCTGGACGAGCACCGGGCAGCCATGGGTGTACGACACGGAGCGGTACGCCTGGGTGGCGAAGCAGCGCGAGGCCGAGCAGCAGGCCATGCGGGACTACGCCGCGGCCACGTCATGCCGGATGGAGTTCCTCCGGCGGCAGTTGGACGACGACGCAGCCGCCCCGTGCGGGCGCTGTGACAACTGTGCGGGAGCCAGGTTCACGGAGTCCGTCTCCGCGGCGGCGCTGGACGCGGCACGCGGAGAACTCGGCAGGCCGGGTGTGGACGTGGAACCCCGCAAGATGTGGCCCACCGGCCTGGCTGCCGTAGGAGTGGACCTCAAGGGCCGTATCCCCCAGAGGGAGCAGGCCTTCCCCGGCCGCGCGCTGGGTCGGCTTTCGGACATCGGCTGGGGCAATCGGCTGCGCCCCATGCTGGCTCCCGGCGCCACCGACGGACCCGTGCCCGACGACGTACTGAAGGCCGTGGTGAACGTGCTGGCGGACTGGGCGAAGGGCCCGGGGGGCTGGGCGTCCGGCGCACCGGACGCCGCGTCCCGTCCGGTCGGCGTCGTGACGGTCGCCTCCCGGACCCGGCCCGGGCTGGTGGGTTCGCTCGGTGCGCGGATCGCGGAGGTGGGCCGCATGCCGCTGCTCGGTTCCGTGGAGTACGCACAGCCCGATGCGGCCGGACAGCTCTCGCACAGCAACAGCGCCCAGAGGGTACGGGGCCTGCATCACTCACTCGTGGTACCGCCCGAACTGGCGTCCGCACTAGCGCAGGCGAGGGGGCCCGTGCTGCTCGTGGACGACTTCGCGGACACCGGCTGGACGCTGGCGGTGGCGACGCGGCTGCTGCGGGGGGCCGGAGCAGAGGGCGTCTTTCCGCTGGTCCTCGCCGTCCAGGGCTGACGGGGCATCGGCGGGGCCACAGTGGGGCAGGGATATGAACGTCATAACCGCCGATTCCAGTCAGCGACGTCATTTGCTCGTTGCCGCGTGCGCGACGGCCCGTAAGAATTGAAGTCGCTCCCCGCGCGGCCTGACGGCGTCCTGTTGGGCTGCCCCGGTGCGGCCCCACTCAACCCTGCCCGCTTCGTGGGCGCGTATGCGAAGGGAGGACCGTGACCTTCGGATTCGCTCCGTCCACAGCCGCGACGGGTTCCGTCGCCGACTCCACCAGCAGGCTGGGCCGGTTGCTCGAACCGGCCGAATGGGCCGCCGCAGGTGTGCCGTTGCTGCGCAACCCCCGCGAGGTGGTGAGCGGTCTGCACTCCCGGCATCGTCCGATACCCACGACCGCCGTGGTCGCCGTCCTCGACCACGAGGAACGGCTCGCGGCGAGTGCCTCGTTCGTGCGCCGCTCCGCCCCGGCGGACGGGTGGGAGTTCCGCAACGCGCTGCTGGCCCAGCTGCGCCGGGTGATCCCGCACGACCTGCGGCGGCGGGTACCGGTACGCACCGCGGTGCTGCTCTACTGCCGTGAGGGCGACGAGCGGTGGACCGAGGAGGACGGGGCCTGGATGTGGGGGCTGCGCGACGCCTGCACGCTGCACGGGCTGCGCTGCGGCGCGTACATCACGCTGACCGCGGGCGGCTGGCAGGTGCTCGGCGAGGGCCGCGGCGGACGTAGCCCGAGTTCGGTGTCCCGCCCCGCGGCGCTCGCGGACCTGGCCGCCGACGCCGATCCCGGACGGCTGCGCGCAGGGGGCGCCGCCATGGAGCTCCTGCGGCGCACCGCGGCCCGCTGAGGCCGTCCACCGAAGGCCGGTGACCGGTGGCGACCCCGAACGGCATGTCCACGGGACGGCGCAGGGCGCGCGCCCATGGCCACGAGGCAGAGCGGTGCCGGACGCATAACCGCCCGGCGGGCCTGGAAGGCCGCCGGGCAGCCGGGGTTCCCGGGTGCGGGTCCGGTCAGCGGCCGGTGCCCAGCACTTCGTCGATCTGCTTCGGGTCGCCGCAGACGACGAGCAGGGCATTCGCCCGCTGCAGGGCCTGGGGCATGGCCCGGGCCACGACGTCGTCGGCGGCACCGTTGACGGCCACCACGACGACCGGCCGGGCCACCGCACGCTCGATGACGGCCACGTCCGCGTAGAACACGTCGTCGCGGGCGTCATGCTGGGCCCAGTAAGCGTTCTCACCGAAGGACAGCTCGTGCGCCGCCCAGGGGTGCTGCTCACCCGTGGTCAGGACCAGGATGTCGCCGGGCGCGCGCCCGGAGTCGAGCAGCAGATCGACCGCTTCCTCGGCGGCGTCGAGCGCTCCCTCCACAGAGGCGGGGATGAGCTGGATCTGCGGCACGGAACGATTCTCCGGCTTCGGCTGCACGGCAGTACCGTGCGCGCGCTGCGCGGGAGGCGCGGGCCGGGCAGGTCCCGGGCGTCCGGGGCGCGGCGCCGCTGCGGTACGCGGACCGGGTACGGGGCGAGGGGTCGGCGTGGTGCGGCCGGCGGCCGGAGCGACGCGGGGACCCTGGGCACTCTCGTGAATCTGAGGCTCCTCGGGGATGAGAGGCATGGGTGGATGTCTATCAAATGCCGCTGTTGCAGGCATCAGCGGGGTGGGCACATGAGTGCGATCTGGACGAGTTCGCCCCGCTCATCGGGGCGGATTCAGAAGTCGAAGCCGAGTTGGCCCCCGCTCTCCAATGCTTCCGCCCCCGCCGGGACACGAATCTTCTTCAAGTGCCGCCACTGGGGCAGCGCGTCGAGATACGCCCAGGAGAGCCGATGGTACGGGGTGGGCCCCCACTCCTGAAGGGCGGCCTTGTGCGTGGGCGACGGGTAGCCGGCGTTGGCGGCGAAGTCGAACGCCCCCCATTGCTCGCCGAGTTCGGCCATCATCCCGTCCCTGGTCACCTTGGCGATGACCGAGGCGGCGGAGACCGCGACACAGGACTGGTCACCCTTGATCACGGTACGGACCCGCCACGGAAGCCCGAGATAGTCGTGCTTCCCGTCAAGGATCACCGCGTCCGGGCACACCGGAAGCGCTTCCAGGGCGCGCACCGCGGCGAGCCGCAGGGCGGCGGTCATCCCCAGCTCGTCGATCTCCTCGGGGGAGGCGTGGCCGAGCGCGTGCGCCGTGACCCACTGCTGGAGTTCCCCCGCGAGCTCGAGACGCCGCTTGGGAGTGAGCAGCTTCGAGTCGGTGAGACCGACGGGAGGGCGGCGCAGTCCGGTGACCGCCGCGCATACCGTGACAGGACCGGCCCACGCCCCTCGTCCGACCTCGTCGACACCGGCAATGATCTTGGCTCCGGTGGTGGCGCGTATCGAGCGCTCAACGCTGTGGGTGGGTGGTTTGTACGGCATGGCGCCAGACAGGTTACGCCGCTCGACCGGCCCAGGAACACCCCGGTATCCGGACCGGCACCCGGACCGTTGCGGTCACACCCCGGTGGACACGGCCGGGCGGGCAGGAAGCGGAATCCCCTGCCGTCGAGCGGCGCCGGCAGCGGCACCGCGACATGATCGATCAGCAGTGCGGTCACACCACACGTCATTCACTCTCGCACACCTGCGATCGATACACCCTCACGCCCGACCCAAGGGACCCCACCGGGAGGACCCCGACGATGGAGGGCACGACACCCCTGTAATTCCACGGTGCATGACATTCACGATCACACACGATGATGATTCGATCACCTACGAGAGGGGTCACCGCCGGAACCCTGGACAGTCAGTCCGTTGCATTCGCGAAGATCACATCCCGGCGCGAACCCGAAACGCCCGCGCATCGCGTCCTTCGGGCGTCGACAGAGGGCGGAGTGCACCCCGCATACGGAACCTCGGCCGCTCTCCGCGCCGCGAGCGCCGAGGGCGGCCTCGAAGGCATCCGAAACAAAGATCCTCCACCGCGAGGCCCTCTCCCGCTCCTGCCTCTGCCCCTGCCTCTGCCTCTGCCTCTGCCTCTGCCTCTGCCTCTGCCTCTGCCTCTGCACCCTCCGCCGCGTCGACGGCCATGTCGAGAAGCAACTGATGGTCGAGGGCATCATGGTGACGACGTCTCAGCCGCACGCCTGACGCAGCTCCTAGGGCTCCAGGAGACCCTCCTCGTACCTGCCCCCGTCCTCCGCGATCCCGGCGCAGCTTTCCTGCACCAGAACCACCTGACGCTCGCGAAGGAGGTCCCGGGCCCGCGCCTCACTCAGGCTCATGGCGAACCACGGCTCGTCCTCCGCTTCGAGATTCTCGGCGATGTCCCTCAGGGCACAGGAACGCAACGGCTCGGGCAGCCGGTCCAGCTCGGGGACGGCATCGGCCGACAGGCTCCGGTGGTACCTCAGGTCGATCGTCCCGGTGGCTCGGTAACGCTCAAGATTCTGTTCCGCCACGAGACCGTCCGGGGACAGCAGTCCGAACGTCAGGACCGCGACGGCCGCACTGCCCGCCACGGCACGCGGGAGCCAGCGCGTGCCCCATACGCCCGCCGCCAGGATCAGGACGATCACCGCCCCCAGCCAGATCTCCATCGCGGTCACGGAGACCCGCAGCCGCGTCAGCCCGTAGGCATCGACGTACAGATCCATGCGTCGCAGCGCCGACGCCACCACGACCAGCGTCAGCACGCACAGCGTTCCCAGCACGCCGCGCACGAGCAGTTCGTCGGAGCGCGTGCCGCGTGGGGCACGGCGCAGGGCGACGGCGATCACGACGAGGGTGAGCAGGGTCGCCCACAGCAGTTGCCAGAACCCCTGCCGCGCGTACTCGGCGTACGTCAGGCCCGTCTCCTCCAGCACCGCGTCGTACCCGCCCAGGAGCACGGCGAGCTGGACGGCGTGGAACGTCGCGAACAGCACGTTGAGCACGATCAGCGGAAGGGCCCACTCGACCCGGCCGCGGGCCCGGCCGGGTCGTACGACGAGCCGGTCCCAGCGGGCCGGTGCCGCTGCCGTCCGGGCGGCGGCCAGGGTTCCGACCAGGCCCACCATGAAGAGGAGGAACCTCCAGGGGCCGTCGACGATCGAGATCTCGGGAACCAGGGCGTCGAGCAGATCCGCGAAGGCCGCGTCCGCACCGGCGAACAGCGCACCGAACACCACCAGGAGGAGCACCGCGACACCTGTCGTCCGCAGCACCGGTCCCCATCGGCGGTCGGATCCCCGCATATGGTCCCGCGCACCCTGCCATGCCCAGACGGGGCCGGTGCCCACCGCGCCCAGCAGGCCCACGGGGCCCATCAGCACCCCGGGCCACGTGCGGCCCCCGTGCAGCGCGAGCGAGCCGAGCGCCAGGGCGGACACGACGGCGAGGAAGGTCGGCCAGCCCGCGTCATGGAGGGCAGGTACGGCGAGCATGGCCAGGCCGCCCGCCGCCCACACGGCCGTCCAGGGACGGAGGCGGCGCCCGGACGCCCTCGCGGCCGACCAGGCCGCGACGGCCGCGGGTATCGCGACCATGAGGAGATTGAGCCCGACTCCCTCGCCGAGCAGCAGCGCGCTCAGGACCGCGGCCGCGAGCGCCGTCCACAGGATCGCCGGCCGGGCCGGGGGCGGTGGATCGGCGCGGATGTCGGTGATCCACTTCGGCGGTGCCGGGGGCTGCTGGTGCCAGCCGGGAGGAGTGGGTCTCGCCGCCCGGGGCATCGGCGCGGGTGCCCACGGCGACCCGGTGGAAGCCTCCGTCCGTACCTGTCCGGGAACGTCCGCCTCGGGTGACCGCCTGGAGGAGCCCGTGGCCACCGGTGGTCCGGACTCCCCCGTCACCGGCGGCGGCCCGGACGGAGGCGCTGCCGCCGGCGTCTCGGACGGGACCGCGGGTCCGCCGGACGGTGTCGGCTCCGGTGCCTGCGGTGCTGTCGGTGTCTCGCTCACTGGGCCCTCCCCCGCGGGCCGTCGGCCGGGTGCGGCGGACCGCACGGCGGAGAGGCCCGTCGTCTCGCAGCGCAGCCTCGATGATCACGAGGGCTGTGTGGCCGAGGCTACGGCGGGACGGCGCGCGGCACGAGAAGGGTGCCGGGATGTGTCAGGACCGTGACAATCAGCGGCAGGCGTCGGCGCGGCCGTGGCGGCGAACCGCGCCGGTTCAGCCGGTCGCCGGCGTGATCCAGTCGGGTAGTGCCTCCGTCCGGGCCAGCCACTCCTCCGGCGGACTGCCGCCGACACCGGCGGCGACGACGCCGCCGACGATCGCGCACGTCGTGTCCACGTCGCCGCCGACCTGCGCGGTGGTCCAGAAGCCCCGCTCGAAGTCACCGAGTGCCCTGGCCGCCGACCAGAGGGCGAACGGTACCGTGTCGTGCGCGCTCGTCCGGCGCCCGCAGCCGAGCACCGCCGCGACGGTCGCGGCGTCGTCGTAGTCGAGCATGTCCCGGGCTCGGCGCAGTCCGGCTCCGACGGCGCTGCGCGGGACGAGCGCGATCACGCCGTCGAGGAGTTCCTCCGGTCCGGGCGGCCCGTCCGGCGAGGCCACGAGGGCGGCGGCCGCTGCCACGGCCATGCTGCCCACGACGGCCTCGCGGTGCTGATGGGTGGGGTAGGCGGAGATCTCGGCCTGGTGGGTGGCCTGTTCGGGGTCGTCCGCGTACCAGGCGCCGAGCGGTGGTATCCGCATCGCGGCGCCGTTGCCCCAGGAGCCCTGTCCCTGGAAGAGCGCGGCGGCGAGCTCGCGCCAGTCGCCGCCCTCGCGGATCAGCCGGAGCATGCGGTTCACGGCCGGGCCGTAGCCGCGGTCGAAGTCATGGTGGTCGGCGAAGGAGCGGGCGAGTGCGTCCTGGTCGATGCGGTGGTGCCGGGCCAGCACAGCGAGCACCGAGCTGGCCATCTCGGTGTCGTCGGTCCACTGCCAGGGACCGGCGGGCACGCTGCGCGCCTTCAGCAGGGAGTAGTTGGAGGGTACGAAGTACTGGGAGCCCAGAGCGTCTCCCACGGACAGCCCGCGCAGGCTGGCCAGAGCGCGGTCGAAGCGCCGGTCGGGGGTGGAGTCAGCGGTCATCGCGCAGCCACTCTATCCGGTGACCCTCATTCGGTGAGCTCGGAAGCTTCCGGTTTTTTCCAGCGCTCGAACGGCCGGTCGAGGACGTAGCGCCCGTCGGAGCCGAGCAGCAGGATGCGCGTCTCGCCGTTCCCGGGGTTGGCCAGGCACTCGAACTCGGCGACCGTCCAGTGGAACCAGCGCATGCAGAACAGCCTCATGGTCAGGCCGTGTGTCACGAGCAGGACGTTCGGAGGGTGGTCGGGCGCGTCGAAGCTGCGGTGGAGGCTCTCCAGGAACGCCCCCACCCTGTCGTACACGTCGGCGCCCGACTCTCCCTGGGCGAAGCGGTAGAAGAAGTGGCCGTAGGCGTCGCGGTATGCCTTCTGACGCCGGACGTCCTCCCGGTCCTGCCAGTTTCCCCAGTCCTGCTCGCGCAGCCGTGGCTCTTCCCTGACCCGCACCAGCGAGGGGTCGAGGCCGAGGGCGCCGAATGTCTGGTGGGTCCTGCGGTACGGCGACACATAGACGCTGACCCGTTCCCGGCCGAAGAGCTCCCGCAGCCGGACACCGGTCTCCCGGGCCTGGCGCCATCCGGCGGCCGTGAGCGGAAGGGCGTGATCCGGCACCCGCTCGTACACGGAGTCGTCGATGTTGCCCACCGACTCGCCGTGTCGCATGACGACGATGCGCCGTGGTCTTGCCATGGTCAAACCGTAGTTCGGGGACGAGCCGACGGGACAGCCGGCCTCCGGGGCCGCCCCGGCGGCCGGCCCCCACTCCGCAGGACGGTCCTTACGGGACAGCGGTCCGCACGGCGCACCACGGGCGGCCCGGACCGGAGCGAACCGGGCGCCGGAGGCGATCACACCGTCCAGGCGGCCTCAAGATCCACCACGGCACCGCTCAGCGCGGCTATGTCCGCCGCCGTCTGCGCGCGCAGCGACAGTCGCTCCACCCGTTCGGTGCGGTACTTGCCGTGCTCGGCCGCCGACTGCCACATGGACAGCACCAGGAACTCGTCGCCCGGGGCCTCGCCGAACACCCCGCGTACCATGCCCGGCGACCCTGCCATGGCCGGGTTCCACACCTTCTCCTGCATCAGCGCGAAATGCTCGCTGCGCTCCGGGCGTACGGTGCAGTGCGCCACCCTCACCACGTCGGCGTCGGTGAACCGAGGCTCGAAGCCGGTCTTCACATCGAACCGGTAGTCGAACAGCTTGACCTGTATGTTCCGGTACGTGCCCGACTGTGCGGCGGCGAGCCGGTCGTGGGAGCGTGCCATGAACGAGTCATAGAAGGCCCGGCTCTCCCAGAAGGCGAAAACATGGGCCACCTCCGGCCGTTCCCGGCTCCATCCGCCGCCCTGCCCCCGGAATCCCGGTTCGCCCAGCAGCCCCGCCCACTTCCGCTGCCCCCGTTCGAAACCACGACGGTCCACCACGGTGCAGCGAGTCCACTTGACCAGCACCGCGCCATCGTACGGCGCCGGGGGTGATCTCGGTCATGGTCGCGCGGAGTGCACCCCCGCCGTGCCTCCGGACGCCGGTGCGACCGCCCCGGAGCGCCGCACGAGGAGTTGTCCACAGGCCGGACACCGTCCGCATCGGTGCCGTTACGATCGCGGTCGGACAGTTCGAGGAAGGGGAGTCCGGTGAGCAGTCTGCGCAAGGGGATCGGAAAGGCCGAGGTCACCCTCAAATGGGACCCCAGCCCGTCCGGGGCACCGGTCAATGATCTCGACATCGTCGCCGCGACGTACTCCGGGGAGGACCCCTACGGCACACCGTCGTACGTGGTCCACTTCGCCAGCCGGTCGCCCGACGGCACCATCACCCTCACCCGGGACAGCAGGACCGGCCAGGGCTTCGGAGTCGACGAGGCCATGACCCTGGAACTCGACAGGCTCGCGCCGTCGTACCGGCGTGTGGTCGTGGGCGTGGCGATCCAGCAGCGTGCGGGGCGCAGGACGTTCGGGGACGTACCGAGCGCCGCGGTGCGCATCCTCGAGGGCTACACGGAGCTGGCCGCCACCGGCTTCGCGGCGGTAGCCGGCTCCACCGCTGCGACGATCGCCGAATTCGTCCGCACCGATTCCGGCGAATGGCAGCTGCGTCCCGTCCTCAAGGGATTCGACGTCGACACGGCTTCGTTCACCGACGTGATGGGGGCCCTGCCGGCCGGCAGCTGAACGGGGTGTGTCCGGGTCGGGCACGCTCGTGGGCCCGTCCGGACCGTCCGGGCAGGCTCAGGTCCGTCCGGAACGAACCGCCCCACGCGCGCATCTGTCCGGCCGCATCGGCCGCAGCGCCTCGCCCGCGGTGCCTCAAGCAGACGTCACCGCGGGCGGTGGAGCCGGTTCCCCGGCCCCACCGCCCGACGGCGGAGGTCACGCCCTCGCCCGCCCCGCGATGCCGGCGCAGGGTGGATGCTCCTGGTGTGCGCCGTTCCTCACCGGATCGCGGCCGGTCGGCGAACGCCGGCAGCCGGCGGCCCGACGCCGTCTCTACGAGCCGGACGATCCCGGGATCCCTGACCGCGAGGGCGTTCCCTGCCACCTCGCACCAGTCATCACGCTTGAGAAGTGCCGGGCCGGTCGCAGGTACGACGAGGGGGACCGGCCCATGGCCGGTCCCCCTCGTGAGCTGCTGGTCAGCTATGCCTGCGGGCTACCACGGATGGTGCGTCCGACGCCATTCCGCCCGGTATCAGCTGCAGCCGCTGGTGGAGCCGCAGCCCTCGCAGATGTAGCAGCTGCCCGCCCGCTGCATCTTCGTCCCGCAGGAGAAGCACAGCGGCGCGTCCGCGCTGATGCCGAGCTGCATCTCGACCAGTTCGGCCGAGGTGTGCGCCTGCTTCGGCACGGACTTCTCGGCCTCCGCGGGGGCCTTGGGCGTGGCGACGGCCTTCAGGGGCTCGGTCTGCCGCGGAGCGGACTGGGCGAGTCCCTCGACGTCCATCTCCTCCTCGGCCGGTTCGTAGGAGCCGGTCTCGAGGTGGCGCTGACGCTCCTCGGCGGAGTGGATGCCGAGCGCCGAGCGGGTCTCGAAGGGCAGGAAGTCCAGGGCCAGGCGGCGGAAGATGTAGTCGACGATCGACTGGGCCATCCGCACGTCCGGGTCGTCGGTCATACCGGCCGGCTCGAAGCGCATGTTGGTGAACTTCGAGACATACGTCTCCAGCGGGACGCCGTACTGGAGACCGACCGAGACGGCGATGGAGAAGGCGTCCATCATGCCCGCGAGGGTCGAGCCCTGCTTGGACATCTTGAGGAACACCTCGCCGAGGCCGTCGTCCGGGTACGAGTTCGCCGTCATGTAGCCCTCGGCTCCGCCCACCGTGAAGGAGGTGGTGATGCCGGGGCGGCCCTTCGGGAGGCGCTTGCGGACCGGACGGTACTCGACGACCTTCTCGACCGCGGTGCGGATGGTCTCCTCGGCCTTCTCGGCGATCTCGGCCTTCTTCTCCTCCTCCTTCTTCTTGGCGGAGAGGGGCTGGCCGACCTTGCAGTTGTCGCGGTAGATGGCGAGCGCCTTGACGCCCATCTTCCAGGCCTCGAAGTAGATCTCCTCGACCTCTTCGACGGTGGCGGACTCGGGCATGTTGACGGTCTTGGAGAGCGCACCCGAAATCCACGGCTGGATCGCGGCCATCATGCGCACGTGGCCCATCGGGGAGATGGTTCGCTCGCCCATGGCGCAGTCGAAGACCTCGTAGTGCTCGTGCTTCAGACCGGGCGCGTCGATCACGTTTCCGTGCTCGGAGATGTGGGCGACGATGGCCTCGATCTGCTCCTCCTGGTAGCCCAGGCGGCGCAGTGCCTGCGGCACGGTGCCGTTGACGATCTGCATCGAGCCGCCGCCGACCAGCTTCTTGAACTTGACCAGCGCCAGGTCGGGCTCCAGGCCGGTCGTGTCGCAGGACATGGCGAGGCCGATGGTGCCGGTCGGGGCGATCACGGACGCCTGGGAGTTGCGGTATCCGTTCTTGGCGCCGAGGCGGATCACGTCCTGCCAGGCCTCGGTGGCGGCGGCCCAGATCGGGGTGTCCAGGTCGTCCATGCGCACCGCGACGCCGTTGGCGTCGGCGTGCTGCTTCATCACGCGCTGGTGCGCCTCGGCGTTGCGGGCGTAGCCGTCGTACGGCCCGACGACGGCGGCGAGCTCGGCGGAGCGCTTGTACGAGGTGCCGGTCATCAGCGAAGTGATGGCACCGGCGAGGGCACGGCCGCCCTCCGAGTCGTAGGCGTGGCCGGTGGCCATGAGCAGGGCGCCCAGGTTGGCGTAGCCGATGCCGAGCTGGCGGAAGGCGCGGGTGTTCTCACCGATCTTCCGGGTCGGGAAGTCGGCGAAGCTGATGGAGATGTCCATGGCCGTGATGACCAGCTCGACGACCTGGGCGAAGCGCTCGACGTCGAAGGACTGGCTGCCCCGGCCGTCGTCCTTCAGGAACTTCATCAGGTTCAGCGAGGCGAGGTTGCAGGACGTGTTGTCCAGGTGCATGTACTCGCTGCACGGGTTCGAGCCGTTGATGCGGCCGGACTCGGGGCAGGTGTGCCAGTGGTTGATCGTGTCGTCGTACTGGATGCCCGGGTCGGCACAGGCCCAGGCGGCCTCGGCCATCTTGCGGAAGAGGGCCTTGGCGTCGACCTCCTCGATGACCTCGCCGGTCATACGGGCACGCAGGCCGAACTTCCCGCCGGTCTCGACGGCCTTCATGAACTCGTCGTTGACACGGACGGAGTTGTTGGCGTTCTGGTACTGGACGGACGTGATGTCGTCGCCGCCCAGGTCCATGTCGAAGCCCGCGTCGCGGAGGGCGCGGATCTTCTCCTCTTCCTTCACCTTGGTCTCGATGAAGTCCTCGATGTCGGGATGGTCGACATCGAGGATGACCATCTTGGCGGCGCGGCGGGTGGCACCGCCCGACTTGATCGTTCCTGCGGACGCGTCCGCACCGCGCATGAAGGAGACCGGTCCGGAGGCGTTGCCGCCGGAGGACAGCAGCTCCTTGGAGGAGCGGATACGGGAGAGGTTCAGGCCGGCGCCGGAGCCGCCCTTGAAGATCATGCCCTCTTCCTTGTACCAGTCGAGGATCGACTCCATGGAGTCGTCGACGGACAGGATGAAGCAGGCGGAGACCTGCTGGGGCTGCGGCGTGCCGACGTTGAACCAGACCGGGGAGTTGAAGCTGAAGATCTGGTGCAGGAGGGCGTAGGCCAGCTCGTGCTCGAAGATCTCGGCGTCGGCGGGCGAGGCGAAGTAGCCGTGGTCCTCGCCGGCCTTGCGGTAGGTCTTCACGATGCGGTCGATCAGCTGCTTCAGACCGGTCTCGCGCTGGGGCGTGCCGACGGCACCGCGGAAGTACTTGCTGGTGACGATGTTGACCGCGTTCACGGACCAGAAGTCGGGGAACTCGACGCCGCGCTGCTCGAAGTTGACCGAGCCGTCGCGCCAGTTGGTCATGACGACGTCCCGGCGCTCCCACGTGACCTCGTCGTACGGATGCACGCCGGGGGTGGTGTGGATGCGCTCGATGCGCAAACCCTGCCGGGCCGCTGCGGCCTTGGATCCCTTGGAGCGGGAGCCTCGTGCCGGGCCGCTCGTCGTCTCTGTCATGCCGCCTCCCATATACGGGCAAAAACGCCCTGAAGTGCCCATTTCTTCCCGGGCACCCTGTTTCTGTCTGTTGTCGTGGACGCCGCGCACAGCGCCCGCGACAGGTCCGGAATACTGCCGGCCCGACCCTCGCCGACGGGTCAGTCGGCAGCGGTGGCGGGCACGGGGACCTCGGGGGTCACGCCGGGCACGCCGTCGTCTGCGGTGCTTGCGGGAGGCCGCCGGTCGCGGAGCTCCGCGATGGCCGCCTCGAAGTCCTCGAGCGAGTCGAACGCCCGGTACACGGATGCGAAACGCAGGTACGCGACGAGGTCGAGCTCCTGCAGCGGGCCGAGTATGGCCAGCCCCACGTCATGGGTGGTCAGCTCGGCGCTCCCGGTGGCCCGCACCGCCTCCTCGACGCGCTGGCCGAGCTGGGCAAGAGCGTCCTCGGTGACCGGCCGCCCCTGGCATGCCTTGCGCACGCCATTGATGACCTTGGTGCGACTGAACGGTTCGGTCACCCCGCTCCGCTTGATCACCATCAGGGAACACGTCTCGACCGTGGTGAACCGGCGAGAGCAGTCCGGGCACTGGCGACGCCTGCGGATGGAGGTGCCGTCGTCAGTGGTGCGACTGTCGACGACGCGACTGTCGGGGTGCCTGCAGAAGGGGCAGTGCATGGTTCCCATCCCTCCTTCAAGCACGACGAAACAGCCCCGCCGGGGCCGCACAGGGCCCCGCGAAGCAGCCACAAGCATAGGGGATGCCCGAGGGCCCACCCGAACGCCACCACAACTTGTGGGTGACCCGGCCAATCCAACCACTAGATCTAGGGTTTGGCCGCTTCGCACACCGAAGCGCGTGTCGCGCCTTCCGGGCCGTTTCCGGGCCGGGCACGAGGGTACGGGACACGCGGCGCGAACCGGGATCCAGGCCCCTCCGGTGTCACACTGGAACGCAGGGGATCGAGAAATCCGGTCACCCGCGAGTCATGGTTCGCAACCCTGACGGTACGGTGGATACTCGAATACATATTCGACCCATCGTGCACCATGACTCCATACACCCGAGTAGGAAGACATTGCAGCTTTTCCGCGGTTTTTCACTCGAACGTGTGTTTGGCGCAACCTTTCGAAAGCAACTACCGTTGTCCAGCTAGGGAGAACTTCTCGAGAGGGGCCGATGTGACCACGACCGCAGACAGTGCCACCATCACTGCTCAGGACCGCTCCCAGAACCGATTCGAGCCGGTGCATGCCATGAATGACGCGATCACGAACCCGGAGGGGCCCAAGCCCACACGCTCGCTGCCCGGCCGACCTCCAGGGATCCGCGCCGACAGCTCCGGGCTCACGGACCGGCAGCGGCGGGTCATCGAGGTCATCCGGGACTCGGTCCAGCGCAGGGGGTACCCGCCGTCCATGCGGGAGATCGGCCAGGCGGTGGGACTGTCCAGCACCTCGTCCGTCGCCCACCAGCTGATGGCACTGGAGCGCAAGGGCTTTCTGCGGCGGGACCCGCACCGGCCCCGTGCCTACGAGGTGCGCGGCTCCGACCAGCCCAGCACCCAGCCCGCCGACACGGCCGGCAAGCCCGCCGCGTCCTACGTCCCCCTGGTCGGCCGGATCGCCGCAGGTGGTCCCATCCTCGCCGAGGAGTCGGTCGAGGACGTCTTCCCCCTCCCCCGCCAGCTCGTCGGCGACGGTGAGCTCTTCGTCCTGAAGGTCGTCGGCGACTCGATGATCGAGGCCGCGATCTGCGACGGCGACTGGGTCACCGTCCGCCGCCAGCCCGTCGCCGAGAACGGCGACATCGTCGCCGCCATGCTCGACG
Organism: Streptomyces sp. NPDC030222; assembly: GCF_055573115.1. NCBI lineage: Bacteria > Bacillati > Actinomycetota > Actinomycetes > Kitasatosporales > Streptomycetaceae > Streptomyces > Streptomyces sp. NPDC030222. The sequence continues at coordinate 64,256 of NZ_JBVICA010000005.1, read as the reverse complement.
GCGAGGCCACCGTCAAGCGCTTCAAGCGCGAGGACGGCCATGTCTGGCTGCTGCCGCACAACTCCGCATACCAGCCGATCCCCGGTGACGAGGCCACGATCCTCGGGAAGGTCGTGGCCGTGCTGCGGCGGGTGTGACGCATCCGCCGGCTCGGACCGGGCCCCGGGACCCACTGCGCCGGTCCCGGGGCCTGCCGTATGCCCTGCGGGTGATGACGTGCCTCGCCTCACGGGCCGGCCGGCGCTACCTGCCTTCGGCCTTGGCCGCCGCATCGATGGCGGCCAGGGAGCGCCGGACCTGATTGCGGTCCGTGGTGTGCCAGAAATCAGGCAGGGACGTACGGAGGAAACCGCCGTACCGTGCCGTGGCCAGGCGTGGGTCGAGGACGGCGACGACACCGCGGTCCCCCGCCGCCCGCACCAGCCGTCCCGCCCCCTGCGCCATCAGCAGTGCGGCATGGGTGGCGGCCACCGCCATAAACCCGTTGCCACCCGCCTCCTCCACGGCCTTCTGGCGGGCGCTCATCAGCGGATCGTCCGGGCGGGGGAAGGGGATGCGGTCCATGACGACCAGCTGGCAGCTCGGCCCCGGCACATCGACGCCCTGCCACAGGGACAGGGTGCCGAACAGGCAGGTCTCGGGGTCCGCCGCGAAGTTCTTGATCAGCTCGCCCAGCGTCTCCTCGCCCTGGAGCAGGATCGGCTTGTCGATCCTGCCGCGCAGCTCCTCCGCAGCGGCCTGAGCGGCCCGCATGGACGAGAAGAGACCGAGCGTACGGCCACCCGCGGCCTCGACCAGCTCCGTGAGCTCGTCGAGCATGTCGTTCCTGGTGCCCTCACGTCCGGGGGTGGCGAGGTGCTTGGCGACGTAGAGGATGCCCTGCTTGGGGTAGTCGAACGGCGAGCCGACGTCGATGCCCTTCCACACGGGCAGGTCGTCCCCCGTGGCACCCTCGGCAGCCAGTCCGAGCGACGCACCCACTCCGTTGAAGTCCCCGCCCAGCTTGAGGGTGGCAGAGGTGAGTACCACCGAACGGTCCTCGAAGAGCTTCTCCCGGAGCAGCCCGGACACGGACATCGGCGCGACCCGGAGCGTGGCGCCGAACCGGTCGTGCCGCTCGTACCAGACGACGTCGTACTCGGAGCCCTGGAGGATCCGCTCGGCGACGCCGTGCACGCTCTCCACGGACGCCAGGGCCTGCTTGCGCACGGCGTCCTCGTCCTGCACGGACTTGTCCCGGGTGGCTCCCAGGGCGGACACGACCGTGCGCGCGGCATCGCGCAGGGTCATCAGGGCGTAGCCGAGATCCTCCGGGATCTCCTCCAGCCGCCCGGGAAGGGCGAGCTCCATGAGCCGCTCGAAGCCCTCCGCGGCGGTCTGGAGGGCATCGGCGTCCTTCTCGTCGACGAGCTTCGCGGCACGGCGGACCGCACGGTTGACCTGGCCGGTTGTGAGTTCTCCGGTGGCGACGCCGGTGACGCGGGACACCAGCTCGTGGGCCTCGTCGACGATCAGCACCTCGTGCTGCGGGAGCACCGGGGCTCCCTCGATGGCGTCGATGGCGAGCAGCGCGTGGTTGGTGACGACGACCTCGGCCAGCTTGGCCCGCTCCCGGGCGAGCTCCGCGAAGCACTCGGCGCCGTAGGCGCAGCGGGTGGCTCCCAGGCATTCGCGGGACGAGACCGAGACCTGCGACCAGGCACGGTCGGAGACGCCGGGCGTCAGATCGTCGCGGTCACCGGTCTCCGTCTCGCCGGACCAGTCGCGCAGCCGGATCAGGTCCTGGCCGAGCTTGCTGGTCGGGGCCGCCGCCTCGAACGGGTCGAAGAGCCCGTCCTCCTCGTCCTGCGGTACGCCCTCGTGCAGACGGTGCAGGCACAGGTAGTTCGAGCGGCCCTTGAGCATGGCGAACTCCGGCCGCCGGCGCAGCTGCGGATGCAGGGCCTCGACGGTCCGGGGCAGATCACGCTCGACCAGCTGTCTCTGCAGCGCGAGGGTGGCGGTGGCCACGACCACCCGCTCCCCCTGAGCCAGCGCCGGAACGAGGTAGCCGAGCGACTTTCCCGTGCCGGTGCCGGCCTGGACCAGCAGGTGGGATCCGTCGTCGATGGCCTCGGCGACGGCCTCGGCCATCGCGACCTGGCCTGGCCGTTCCACACCGCCGACGGCGGTGACCGCGGCGTGGAGGAGCTCGGGGAGGGAAGGCTTCGTCATAGCTTTTCCACCCTACGGGGCGCCACTGACAACGGGATCAATCCTGGACCGATCCGGGGTCGTGCAGCGGGTTCGGCACGGTTCCGTGGACCGCTGCGTGCGGCCGCTCCGCACGGTCGCGGTAACCGTCGTGATGCAGCCGGTTCCGGTTGAGACAGAGCCGCTCGATGCGCGGCGCCAGCAGGTCGAACGTCTGGTAGCGGTCCTTGAGCTCGGGGAATCGCGCCTGGTGGCGCAGGATCTCATTGCGCACGAGAGTCCAGAATTCCCTCTCCGACACCCCCAATTGCTCCTCGCACAGCGGCGCGAGGAATCGGAAGACGCCGATGAAGAGCCCGGAGTGGATGAACTGGGTGAGGAATGCGGGCGGCTCCGTGAGCAGCACCGCACGGACGTCGTCGGGCATGGAGTCGTGCTCGGGCAGCGGCTGGGAGCTGATGTTGATGTCGTCGACGAAGTCCTTGATCGCCACCCGGACGGGGACGTCCTTCTCGCCGAAGACGACGATGGCGTTCTCTCCATGAGGTGAGAACACGGTCCCGTAGCGGTAGAGGAACCGGAGCAGCGGCGGCAGCACCGCGGCGAGGAGATGGCGCAGCCAGACGATGGGGGTGAGGCCGGAGCGGGCGACGAGCTCGGCGGTGAAGGCCCGGCCGTGGAGGTCGGTGTGGAGGAGGGACGCCAGGGTGCGGGCGCGCTCGCCGGGGCGCAGGCGGGGCTGCAGCGGCTCCCTCCAGATGGCGCCGAGCAGCTCCCTGTACTGGTACGGGACCTCGGGGAGCCGGTCGTAGAGGGGGTGCTCGACGGTGACCGAGGCGACTTCGCCGAGCAGGATCACTCCGCATTCGTCGCGCAGGAAGGGGTCGGCGTCGCGCAGGCCGAGCACCCAGGAGGTGACGGCGGGAGCGGCGAGGGTCCGCTCGGTGGGCAGACCGCGCCATACGAGGGTGTTCAGGATGGACAGCGGCAGTTTGACCAGGTGCCGGTCCGGCCTGCTGGTGTTGACGAACGTCCTGATGGACTGCTGCGGGAGGCGCAGGTCTGCGTCGGCGTGCAGGGGGACGATCATGCCGCGCGCGATGTCGGGGGCGAAGAGCGGTACGACGACTTCGTCCCACTGCCAGGGGTGGACCGGAAGGTAGAGGTATGCGGCCGGGTCGTGGCCGCGGCCGCGCAGCTGGGCGGCGAAGGAGGCGAGCACGGTGTCGTCGAGTTCGCGCCGGTAGAGCTCGTCGGGGGCGGCCAGCCCGGGAACCCCGCGGTAGACGGCGAGGGTGCGGCTGACGGCGATCCAGGGGAGGCGGGCCGGCCTGCGGGCCTCGGGGGCCCAGCGTGCGGTGTCGGGGGCGGAGAAGCCCAGGCGTCCTTTGTTCACGACGAGCCACGGGTGGCCCGTCTGGTGGCCCTCGATCTCGGCGTAGTCGAGTGCGGCGAGGCGGTCGGCCGGGAGGGCGTTGCCGTCGAGCCGGGTGTCGGAGACCAGAGTGGTGGTGAGCTCACGGACGAGGTGGCCGAGGGTGGGGCCGTCGAGGCCGAGGAGGCGGCGGGCCAGCGTGAGGAACCGCAGCGGGTCGCCGAAGGGCCGGCCGTCGCGTTCGACGGAGTTCGGGTCGACGCGCCAGTCGTCGTACGCGCCGCGGCGGGCGCAGAAGGTGAGGGTGCCGCCGTCGTCGAGCCGGAGGTCGTACCGGTGGCCGGCCCGGTGGGGCCGGCCGTCGTCGTGGTCCGGCCGGGCGACCGGTTCGACGATCTCCTCGTAGGCGAAGGCGCCGATCATCTTGGCGAGCAGGCGTCGGGCGGCACGGTCCCAGGTCGCGGCGTTCAGTTCGGGCGGAAGGTACAGCGGTTGCGGCTCCTGGAGGTCACGGGTGGCAGGTCGTTTCGTCACGAGGACTCCTCGGGCTGGAACCTTGTCGGTTCGTGCTTCGTAAACAGAGCAGCGGGTCGGTCACAGCAGGCTCCGCAGGGGGCGGTCACGGATCAGGAGGGCGGCCCGCTTGTCGGGGAGTTCGGTCTCTGCCGAGAAGCGGAACCCTGCGCTCAGGAAGGCGGCGACGGACGGGGTGTTGCGGATGTCGGGCTCGGCGATGAGGCGCGAGCACATGGGACGGTTGTCGAGCACGAGGTCGGATACCGCCCTGATGAGTGATCTGCCGAGACCACGGCCGCGGTCCGCGGCTCCTCCGATGAGCAGGTGGATACCGGTGTCCTGGGGGCGCACCGGGTAGTAGCGGGCGATGGGGTGAAGGTCCGCGCGGTAGATCTCCCAGTAGCTCATCGGTACGCCGTCCAGGACGCCGAGGCAGGGCACGCTGCGTCCGTCGCCCTCCAGTTGGGGGCGCAGATGGTCTTCGGTGACGGAGAGGGGCCCCGCGAGCTCCCAGAAGGCGGACACGGCGGGATCGTTCATCCAGCGGCTGATGATCGCCAGATCGCGGCGGACCGACACCGTGACGAGCTGGAACACACCCGCAGTCGTGGCGACCGGGGGCCATGTTCCGGGGGCGTCCAGCAGAAGGTCGCCGAACGCGTCTCCCGGGGGGACGGCACCTGTGACGGCGGACGGGCCGGCCTGCCCGGTCGGGCCGTCCGCCCGCGGTGGTGCGACGGCCGTCAGTCCGACGCCGCCGGGGGCCGACAGCGCCGCGTGCGGCGCGTGCGGCGCGGTGACCGACTGCGGCGCCGGGTGCGGTGTCCGGTCCGGCGCCGGGCGGTCCCCGTCGTGGAGGGCGGCCAGCAGTTCGGCGGGCAGCCGGAAGTCCAGGGTGTCCGCGATGTCGTCGGCCGGATCGCCCGGCGGGGATGCGGGGCCGGTGCCGGCGTTCGCGTCGGTGGGGGGCACGGCGTGGCCCTCCTCTCGGCGGGGTCGGCCGGTCATGGCCGTTGGGCGTGGAGGGGGTTGGTGATGGTGGCGTAGACGGACTGGGTGTCGACGGGGCCGACGAGCTCGTCGAGGCCGTGGAGTCTGGTCAGCAGGTTGGCCTTGCAGCGCAGGGTCGGGGATCCGAGGAGCAGGGCCGGGAGGGGTGTGCCCAGGCCGGAGCAGCGTCCGAGGAACTGGCGGAAGGCGGCGAGCAGGACCTGTTCGTCGGCGAGACGCTGGGCGCCGAAGGCACCGATCAGGCCCAGCACGTTGTTGATCCCGAGGTAGTAGGCGAACCGTTCGTCGGTGACGGCGTCGCCGACGAAGGTGTCGCTCCTCGAACCGATTCCGGGAAGGCGCCGGTCGAGTGCCGAGCGGTGCGATTCGCGGAAGTAGTAGCCCTGGTTGTCGCGGTAGCGGCCACCACGGGGCCAGCCGACGGGGTCCAGGAGGACGAGGGTGTTCTGCTGGTGGGCTTCCAGCGCGACGCCGGCGGTCCCGTCCAGCCAGAGCACCGGACGCACGACGTGGTCGAGGTAGCGCAGGAACCACTCGGTGGCGACGGCGGCGACGGGCCGGCCGGTGCGGGCGGCGAGCCGGTGCACGATGTCGGCGAGCCGGGACCGCAGTGCCGGCTGTCCCGGCCAGGGGCGGGGCGCCGTCAGTGCCGCGATGCACACGGCGTCGTCCCGGGCTCCGAAGGGGTTGTGCCGAAGGACCACGTCGAGGCCGGTGAGCGGTGTGCCGTCCGGGGCGTCGACGGCGAGCCAGGCCGGATCCCGGACGATGTCGAATCCGGGGTGGGCGGACTGCCATCGGGCGCCGAGGCCGGAGCGGAGCAGCCGGTGCACCTCGACGCCGCGGTGGAGCTCCTTGCGGAGGTTCTCCCGGCGGGAGTTGGTGATCCGCAGCCCGAGGGAGAGCTTGAGCATCATCGGGGTGCCGGGACGGGCCACGGTCCGGACGGAGGAGGTGGGGTACCAGCGGTCGCCGTGGACCCCCAGGTCGTGGAGGAGACCCGCGTCGAGCAGGTCGGCCACGGCGGGCCGGTGCAGGAGTTCCCTGGCCTGCCACGGGTGCAGGGGCAGCGGGACGGTTCCCTCCGGGAGCGGGGGCTCGCCGACGAAGCGGCGGACGAGCCGGTCCGCGGGGACCGCTCGGCCGCGTTCGGTCCAGGCCGAGTCCATGGCGAGCAGCGAGGAGTCGACGGCGAACCAGTGGAGGGGGAACGAGCCGTGCAGTTCGGGTGAGTAACGGAGGGCTTCGCCCTCGGAAAGCCCTTCCCTGCTCTTGGGGGTGGGGTGCAGGGGGTGGCCGAGGAGCAGCGACTGTTCGGCGCCGAGGAAGAGGTCCACCTCCGGGTGGCTCGCCGGGCTGCGGCGTCGTTCCGCGATGAAGGCTGCGGTGCGGCGTACGGAGTCGGCGACCCGGCCGACGAGTTCGGTGCCCTCGCCACCGGTTCCGGCTTCTTCGCCGCCGGCGCGTCCCGCCGCGGCCTCACGGGTGATGAGGGCGGCGACGGTCACCGCGTCGCAGGCCGTGGCGGTGCGGGGCGCACCGTCGAGGACCGGGAGGCCGAAGCGGTGCCAGCCGGTCGGCGACCAGTACGGAACGGGGACGAGGAGGGCGGTGCCGCTCGCCGGGAAGGGGATGCGCAGGGTGCGTCCGGCCGGGCGGGGCAGGTCGTTCTCCCGTACCCAGCAGCGCAGCAGGTTCTCGACGGCGGCCGTCTGGGCGGCGATGAGCGGGTCGGGGTCGTCCAGACCGTCCCGCGGGCCTTCCGGGTGCGGAACGGTCCGGGGGGTCAGCTCCTCGACGGGGCTGCCCCCCTGACGGGGAACGGTGGGCTGCTCGACGACGAGGGGCAGTGCGACCGGGCCGGCCGTCGTGGCGGGCCCGTTGAGCGGGATGCCGGTGCGGGGGGAGGCCTCGGGTGCGGGATTGGGGTTCACGGCTCTTCCTTGTCCGGGTGGGGGTCGGTGCCTTGTCCGGGTGGGGGGTCAGTGCGCAGTTCCGGTCACTTTGCGCCGGGGCAGAGAGCCCTCGGCGGCCTCCAGCGCGTCGGCCAGCCGGTCGAGGACCGCCTCGGCCTGCCCGTCGGTGAGGGTGAGGGGAGGGAGGAGACGCACGACGCTGTCGTCGCGTCCGCCGAGTTCGACGATGAGCCCGCGGTGCAGGCATTCCTGCTGGACGGCGCGGGCCAGCGCGGGGTGCGGCGGGGGCGGTCCGGCGCACGAGGCGTCCTCGCGTTCGGGGTCGACGAGTTCGACGCCGATCATCAGGCCCCGGCCGCGTACGTCTCCGACGCAAGGGTGGCCGGCGGCGAGGCCCCGGAGCCGGCCGAGCATCCGGGTGCCGAGGGTGGCGGCGCGTTCGGCGAGACGGTTCTCGCGGACGTAGGCGAGGGTGGCGGTGCCGGCGGCCATGGCGAGCTGGTTGCCGCGGAAGGTGCCGGCGTGGGCGCCCGGCGGCCAGGCGTCGAGTTCGGCCCTGTACACGATGACGGCCAGCGGAAGCGAGCCGCCGATGGCCTTGGAGAGCACCATGACGTCCGGGACGACGCCGCTGTGGTCGACCGCCCAGAAGGCGCCCGTCCGGCCGACCCCGGTCTGCACTTCGTCGGCGATGAGGGGGATGGACCGGTCGGCCGTGATCCGGCGCATACGGCGCAGCCAGGAGTCGGGGGCCGGGATCACGCCGCCCTCGCCCTGGACGGGTTCGAGGATCAATCCGGCGGGGGTGGGTACTCCTGCCTTGGGGTCGTCGAGCAGGTGCTCGGCCAGCCGGGCGCCGAGTTCCGCGCCGCGCTCGCCGCCGATGCCGAACGGGCAGCGGTAGCCGTAGGGATAGGGCAGGCGGGTCACCCGGACGTCCCTGGCGCCGCCGGAGGCGTCGAGGGCGCCCGACGTCATGCCGTGGTAGGCACCGGTGAAGGCGAGCATCCCCGGGCGACCGGTGGCGGTCCGTACCAGCTTGAGGGCCGCCTCGACCGCGTCGGTGCCGGCGGGGCCGCAGAACTGCACCCGTGCGTCGGCGGCGAGCCGGGGAGGGAGGGTCGCGAACAGCTCGGTGGTGAAGGCGTCCTTGACCGGGGTCGCCAGGTCGAGCACGTGCAGGGGTGCCCCCGAGTCGAGCACCTTCCTGATGGCTTCGAGAACCACGGGGTGGTTGTGCCCCAGCGCCAGGGTGCCCGCTCCCGAGAGGCAGTCGAGATAGCGACGGCCGTCCGCGCCTTCGATGGTGAGCCCACGGGCGCGGACGGGGACGATGGGCAGCGAGCGCGCGTACGTGCGGGCCGCCGACTCGCGCAGCGACTGGCGTCGCAGGATCCCCTCGTGGGCCACGGCCGGTACCGCCGGCGCGGATTCGGTCAGCGCCACGTTTCTCGAGTCCTCCTGCTACGACGGATCCGGTGCGCGCCCATGGCCCGGCTCCTGCCCCGGCCGGCGGTCGGCATCGGCGGTGAGTGCCCTGAACGCTGTCCTGCTGTCCCCCGTACGTACCAACGACGCCGGCAGCGGGGGATCACGGGCAATCGCAAGATCATCCGGGGCGGGAAACCGCCGAACCCGCACGCCGTCACCGACGGCACCGGCATAGTGAGGGGGTCGCCTCTCCGGCCGCGGGTGGCGTTCGCGACGGAGGGCACCGAGACGTCGGAAACGGAAACCGAATGCCCAGGGGGAATGCGGCATATGCGACCTACACGCCCGAAGTTCCACGCACGCGGCGGGAGGAGCGCACGTCGCGGAACGTCTCGCGGACTGGCGGCCGCGGGCCTCGTCACCGTGCTCTCGCTGACCGCGACCGCCTGCGGCGCGTCCGAGGAGGACGCGGGCGGGCGGCCACCCGCGGCGGCGGGCCAGGCCGGCACCGGGAAAGTCGAGGTCCCGGACGACGTCAAGGACCGGCTGCGGGAGCACGGGGTCGACCTTGACGGCTGGAAGAAAGGCGAGTGGAAGAACTGGGACAAGGACACGTGGCTGCGCGAGGCCCAGGACTTCGTCAACCCGATCATCGAGGGCCTGTGGGATCCGGACCGGATGCAGAAGGCCGAGCAGCCCGACAGGTCCGCCGACGGGGACATCCCAGGTGATGCGGGGGTGACGGACCCGGTGCCGGACCCGGTCACGGCACAGCCCGCCGCCACGCCGTACCGGCGGAGCGCGCCCGCCGCGGGCAGGCTGCTGTTCGACGGTCCCCAGGGGTCGATGGCGTGCTCCGCCACGGTGGTCAAGGACCCCGCCAGCCCCGGCAAGTCGAATCTGGTGTGGACCGCGGGCCACTGTGTGCACGCCGGCAAGAGCGGCGGCTGGTACCGGAACATCGCCTTCGTGCCCTCTTACAACAACGAGGGCAGGTCGGCGGCCGAGCTGGCGGGCGCGACCAAGGAGGACATCGCGCCGCTGGGCACGTTCTGGGCCGACTGGGCGCAGACCTCCGACCAGTGGATCGCGGAGGGCGAGCAGAAGGGCGGCGCGGGTGCGCCGTACGACTTCGCGGTCCTGCACGTCGTGCCGGCGAAGGACGGCAGGTCCCTCGAGGAGATAGTCGGTGCGGCGCTACCGGTGGACTTCGCCGCACCGGCCGTACCGCGGATCGCCTCCCTGACGGCGATCGGCTACCCCGCCGCTGCGCCGTACGACGGCCGGAAGCTGTACCGGTGTACGGACAGGCCGGGCCGGCTGTCCCAGGACGCGCCCGCTCCGACGATGTACCGCATCGGCTGCACCATGACCGCGGGGTCCTCGGGTGGCGGCTGGGTGATCCAGGGCAGGAACGGACAGCCGACGCTGGTGTCCAACACGTCCATCGGCGACACGACGGCCGGCTGGCTCGCCGGGCCCAGGCTGGGCCCGGGGGCGAAGGACGTCTACGAGGCGGTCAGCGCCAAGTTCGCGCGCAACTGACCTGCGGCGAGCGGTCCCCGGTGCCGCCGGGGCGCGTCCGCGATACGGCGGCCGTACCACGCCTGCACGACGGCTGTACGACGGCACAGGGTCCCCGGCAGCGGCCGGGGACCCTTCGTCGTTCCGGCCTCTCCACCGATTCCTCACCAACCAGGCGGCCCCCGTGGCCGATTCACCCCGTCCGGGAGGGCATAGTGGAGGGCTGCGCGGGACGGCCCGGAGAGTGACGGGCCGCCCCGTACAACGAGTTCACGACACTCGTAGGAACAAACGCGCAGCGCACCAGTGCACAAGAGGGAGTCGTTCTCATGCGATCCATACGACCGCTGCTCGCCGTCACCGGCGTGGTCGCGGCACTCGCTCTCACGGCCACCGCATGCGGCCCGAGCGAGGACGGGGCGGCGGACAAGCCGGCCGCATCCAGCCCCGGAGGGGCACCTGACGACATCGCCGTTCCCGCGGATCTGGCCGACGCCCTCAAGAAGCACGGCATCGACCCGGACAAGTGGAAGAACGGGGAGTGGAAGAACTGGCAGAAGGACAAGTGGCTCAGCAAGGCCGAGGACTTCGTCAACCCGGTCATCGAGGGCCTGTGGAGCCCCGAGCGGATGAAGACCGCGAAGTCGCCGACCCGCACCCTGTCCGCCTCTGACACCTCCGACGACCAGGGCACCAGCGACCCCGCGCCGCAGGCCGTCCGGGCCGATCGCGTGAGCGTGCCGTACCACGACCACGCCGCGCCGGTCGGCAAGGTGTTCTTCGACACCCCGAAGGGCACGGCGGTGTGCTCGGGCACGGTGGTGAAGGACCCGGAGAACCCGGGCCGTTCCAACCTGGTGTGGACCGCCGGCCACTGCGTCCACGCGGGCAGCGAGGGCGGCTGGTACCGCAACATCGTCTTCGTTCCGGCCTACAACGACCTGGGCAAGGACCGCGCGGCCCTGCGGAACGCCGAGCCGCAGGAGATCGCACCGTACGGCGAGTTCTGGGCCGACTGGGTCGCTACCTCCTCGGAATGGATCGCCGGCGGCGGACCGAGCGGCGATGAGGGAGCCCCGTTCGACTTCGCCGTGATGCATGTGCAGCCGAAGGGCGCCAAGTCGATGGAGGAGACCGTCGGTGCCGCCCTGGACGTGAACTTCGACGCGCCCGCGGCGAAGGACATCCCCTCCATGGGCACCTGGGGCTACCCACAGGCACCGCCGTACGACGGTGCGATCATGCACAAGTGCATCGACCGTCCGGGCAGGCTGTCCAGGAGTTCCGATACGCCGACGATGTGGCGCATCGGCTGCACCATGACCGGCGGCGCATCCGGCGGCGGCTGGTTCGCCACCGGTCGCGACGGAAAACTCGCTCTGGTGTCCAACACCTCGATCGGCGACCTCGACTACACCTGGATCGCCGGACCACGGCTGGGCGAGGGCGCGAAGCGGGTCTACACGATGGTGAGCGAGAGGTACGCCGGCAGGTAGGCCGGAACGCCGGGTGGCCCGCTCCCCGTCACCGGGAAGCGGGCCACCCGCAGTTCACGGACCGGTACGGCCGGCCGCCGCCGGAGCAACGCCCCGGCCCGGGCCGTGCCGTCCGGCCACGCTCAGTGGGACACCAGGACGTACGGAGCCAGCTCGGCCGCGAGGACCTCGTGCACCCGCGCCTTGAGCAGCGTGCCCTCCGGGGTGTGCTCCTCGGAGATCACCTCGCCGTCGGCATGCACCCGGGACACCAGAGCGCCGTGGGTGTACGGCACCAGCACCTCGATCTCGACCTGGGGGCGCGGCAGCTCGGCGTCGATCAGCCCGAGCAGGTCCTGGATGCCCTCGCCGGTGCGCGCAGAGACCGCGAGGGACCGCTTCTCGATGCGCATCAGCCGCTGGAGCACCAGCGGGTCGGCCGCGTCCGCCTTGTTGATCACGACGATCTCGGGCACGTCCACCGCGCCCACGTCCCGGATCACCTCGCGCACGGCCGCCAGCTGCTCCTCCGGCGCCGGATGCGCTCCGTCGACCACGTGCAGGATCAGGTCGGCGTCGCCGACCTCCTCCATCGTGGAGCGGAACGCCTCGACGAGGTGGTGCGGAAGGTGCCGGACGAAGCCGACGGTGTCGGCCAGCGTGTACAGCCGGCCGCTGGGCGTCTCGGCCCGGCGCACGGTCGGGTCGAGGGTGGCGAACAGTGCGTTCTCCACCAGCACGCCCGCCCCGGTCAGACGGTTGAGCAGCGAGGACTTGCCGGCGTTGGTGTAACCGGCGATCGCGACGGAGGGCACCTTGTTGCGCTTTCGCTCCTGGCGCTTGATCTCGCGCCCGGTCTTCATCTCCGCGATCTCCCGGCGCATCTTCGCCATCTTCTCGCGGATCCGCCGCCGGTCCGTCTCGATCTTGGTCTCACCGGGACCACGGGTGGCCATGCCGCCGCCCGAGGAGCCGGAGCCACCACCACCCATCTGCCGGGAGAGCGACTGGCCCCAGCCTCGCAGCCGCGGCAGCATGTACTGCATCTGCGCGAGCGAGACCTGTGCCTTGCCCTCTCGGGACTTGGCGTGCTGCGCGAAGATGTCGAGGATCAGTGCGGTCCGGTCGACCACCTTCACCTTGACGACGTCCTCGAGGTGGATCAGCTGGCCGGGGCTCAGCTCACCGTCGCACACCACGGTGTCCGCGCCGGTCTCCAGCACGATGTCCCGCAGCTCCTGGGCCTTGCCGGAGCCGATGTACGTCGCCGGGTCGGGCTTGTCGCGGCGCTGGATCACGCCGTCCAGCACCACGGCGCCGGCCGTCTCGGCGAGCGCCGCGAGTTCCGCCAGGGAGTTCTCCGAGTCCTGCACGGTGCCTGACGTCCAGACGCCCACCAGCACCACGCGCTCCAGGCGCAGCTGCCGGTACTCGACCTCGGTGACGTCCTCGAGCTCGGTGGAGAGTCCCGCCACACGGCGAAGTGCCGCGCGGTCCGAGCGGTCGAACTGATCGCCGTCACGGTCTCCGTCGATCTCGTGGCTCCAGGCGACGTCCTCTTCCATCAGGGCATCGGCCCGAAGGCTCTCGGCGAAGCTGTCCGCGGGGCTCTGGCTGTCCTTGGAAGGGGAAGAAGAGGAGGTCATTGGATCCTTAAGCATCGGAGGAAGGTTTGTGTGCCGGATTCAACGTCCGACGTGCCCTGATGATTCCCGCCCATCGGCCAGGGGAACCCGGGCCGGCCGCGTCGCCGTCACCCGATGATGGTCGCACGGCCCGAGGGCGGCAGTCACGCCGATTTCCCCTCATGGCCCGGCTCCGGCCCCCGGTCGGGCGCGGGCCGCGGCGCCGGCTGGGGCCCGGCATCCGGCGGCAGGCTGCGCCAGTCCGTGTGCCCGGGCATCGGCGGCGTCCTCTCGTCGTGGAGCCAGGCGTCGAAGAAGGCGGTCAGGTCGCGACCTCCCACCTCGGAGGCGAGCCGGACGAAGTCCGCCGTGCCGGCCGTGGAGTCCCGGTGGTCGGCCACCCATCTGCGCTCCAGCTCGCGGAACGCCTCGTCGCCGATGGTCTGCCGCAGGGCGTAGAGCACGAGCGCGCTGCCGTCGTAGACGACCGGCCGGAAGATGCTGATCTGCTGGTCCTCGACCGGCGGCCTGGGAGCCGCGGGCGGGCCGCCGGACGCCCGCCAGTTGTCGGACCTGGCGTAGGCGTCCTTCATCCGCTGCTCCAGTGCGATCCCGCCGTGCTCCTCCGCGTAGCGGGCCTCGTACCAGGTGGCGTGCCCTTCGTTCAGCCAGAGGTCGGACCAGGTGCGGGGGCTGACGCTGTTGCCGAACCACTGGTGGGCCAGCTCGTGCACCATGATCGAGTCGATGTACCACTCGGGGACGTCGGTACGGGTCAGCAGCGCGCGCTCGAACAGCGACAGGGTCTGTGTCTCCAGCTCGAATCCGGTGTCGGCCGTGGCGGCCAGCACCCCGTACGTCTCGAACGGGTACCTGCCGACCTGCTGCTCCATCCATTCCATCTGGGCGGGCGTCTTGGCGAGCCGGGGTTCCAGTGCCTCATGGTCCGCGGTGGGCACGACGTCCCGCAGGAGCATGCCCCGGGGCCCCTGCCGGTGCACCACGGTCGACTTCCCGATCGACACCTGGGCCAGTTCTGTGGCCATGGGATGGTGCGTCCGGTAGGTCCAGGTGGTGTCCCCGGCAGCACGGCCGGCCAGGGCGGGGGTCAGCCCACCGGTCATGGAGAGGGCCGGCAGTCCGTTGGCGACGACCGTGAGGTCCTTCGGCGCGGTGACGCGGAAGGTGAAGAACGCCTTGTCCGCGGGGTGGTCGTTGCACGGGAAGACCCGGTGTGCGGCGTTCGCCTGGTTGGCCATGGCGAGCCCGTCCGTGGTGCGGACCCAGCCGCCGTTGTTCCCCACGGGGTCGCTGGTGTGGCGGACGATGATCGTGAGGGGCTCGTCCTCCTCCACGGCGTCGGCAGGGGTGACGACGAGGTCCTCGTCGGCGGTGACGAACTCCGCTCCTTCTCCGTTCACCTCCACGGACCGGACCGTGCCGCGGTCGAAGTCGAGGTTGATGTGCTCCAGCCGCTCGGTGGACCTCGCGTCGATCTCGGTGACGGCCTCCAGCGGTGTGCTGTTGCTTCCGCTGTAGGTGAGGGCGATGTCGTACGCGAGGACGTCGTAGCCGGGGTTGCCGAGCGTGGGGAAGAGCGGGTCGCCGATGCCCAGCGCGGTCGGCGGGGGCAGCGCGGCGGCGACCAGCGCGGCGGATGCGGCGGCCAGCACGCCGACGCGCAGCAGCGGGCGGGCCGGCCGGCCGGAGGGGAGCGTGGAGGGGGCGGGGAGCGAGTGCGGCATGCCCCTACGGCTACCAGCGGACCCGGTGCGCGACCGTGGCGGCACGCCGCGTCACCCGAACGAGTCTTCCGTTGCCGTCTGCCGCGGAAGACGCCGGACCGGGGCGGCGAGGAGCGATGCGGCCGGAGCCGGGCCGGAGCTCAGGCGGTGGCGCGGTGCTGGGCGCGGCTCACGTCGTACACACCGGGGACGTCGCGCATGGCGCGCATCAGCGCGGGCAGGCCGGCGGCGTCGGGGAGCTGGAGGGTGTAGGTGTGCCGGACCCGCTGGTCGCTGGGGGGTTCGATGGTCGCGGCCACGACCGCGGCTCCGGCGATGGCGATGGCCTCGGTGAGGTCGGCCAGCAGCCTGGTGCGGCCGAAGGACTCGGCGACGAGGGTTACGCGGCACTCGGTGGAGTCACCCCAGCGGATGTCCACGGGGGGCCGGCCGACGTCCCGCATCCGGGCCACCGCGGGGCACTGCTCTCGGTGCACGGTGACGGCGCCGCCGCGGACGGCGAATCCGGTGATCGCGTCGGGCGGGACGGGAGTGCAGCAGCCCGCGAGCCGGACGGCGGCCCCGGGCATTCCCTCGACCAGGGCGTTGGTGGCCGTGGGACGGCAGGCGGCGACGGCCGCGGGCGGGCGGGGCGCCGCCGCGGGGATCTTCGCGGCTTCGGGGTGAGCCGCGAGCCAGGAGCTGATGGCGATGCGGGCGGCCGGGGTGCGGGCGTGGTCGAGCCAGTCGGGCGAAGGCCCGGAAGCCGTGTCCTGGGCAAGCAGGATGTGGACGGCGTCCCCGTCGTTCAGGGCCGTGCCGAGGGTGGCCAGGCGGCCGTTCACCCGTGCGCCGATGCACGCGTGTGCGGCTGTTCCGTACTGGGCGTAGGCGGCGTCGACACAGCTGGCGCCCGCGGGCAGGCCGAGGGTGCCTCCGTCGGTGCTGAAGACCGTGATCTCCCGGTCCTCCGCCAGTTCCTCCCGCAGGGAGCTCCAGAACGTGTCGGGGTCGGGGGCGTTCTGCTGCCAGTCGAGCAGTCGGGACAGCCAGCCGGGTCTGGTGGGGTCGGCCCGTTCGTCCTCGGGGGGCTCGGTGCCGTCGACGGCCGCGTACGGGTTGCCGAGGGCCACGACACCGGCTTCGGCGACCTTGTGCATCTGGTGGGTACGGATGAGGACTTCGGCGACCGATCCGTCAGGGGCGGCCACGGCGGTGTGCAGTGACTGGTAGAGGTTGAACTTGGGGGCGGCGATGAAGTCCTTGAACTCGGAGATGACCGGCGTGAAACAGGTGTGCAGCTCGCCGAGCGCCGCGTAGCAGTCCGCGTCCTCCCCGACGAGCACCAGAATGCGTCCGAAGTCGGCGCCGTTCAGCTCGCCGTGCTTGAGGCGCACCCGGTGCAGGGAGACGAAGTGCCGCGACTGGACGTGGACTTCGGCCGTGACACCGGCTTCGCGGAGTACGGCACGGACATCGTCGGCGATTCCGGTGAGGGGGTCCTCCGCGGTGGCCGCGGCCGTGACGAGGGCGCGGGTGTGGGCGTATTCCTCGGGGTGGAGGATCGCGAAGACCAGGTCCTCCAGCTCCGTCTTGACGGCCTGTACGCCGAGCCGTTCGGCCAGGGGGATCAGGACGTCGCGGGTGACCTTGGCGATCCGGACCTGTTTCTCGGGCCTCATCACGCCGAGGGTGCGCATGTTGTGGAGCCGGTCGGCGAGTTTGATGGACATGACGCGCACGTCGTTGCCGGTCGCGACGAGCATCTTCCGGAAGGTCTCCGGTTCCGCCGCGGCGCCGTAGTCGACCTTCTCCAGTTTGGTCACGCCGTCGACGAGGTAGCAGACCTCGTCGCCGAAGGCCGCCCGCACCTGATCCAGCGTCACTTCGGTGTCCTCGACGGTGTCGTGGAGGAGGGACGCCGTCAAAGTGGTGGTCTCCGCGCCGAGTTCGGCGAGGATGAGGGTGACGGCCAGCGGGTGGGTGATGTACGGCTCGCCGCTCTTGCGGAACTGCCCGCGGTGCGAGGACTCGGCCAGCGCATAGGCACGGCGCAGGACGCCGAGGTCGGCGTCGGGATGGTGTGCCCGGTGCGCCTCCGCGACATGACCGAGGGCGTCGGGGAGCCGGTCGCGCGAGGCGGGTCCCAGGACGGCGGCGCGGCCGAGCCGGCGGATGTCGATCCTGGGGCGGCCGCGCCTGCGGCCGGTCGGGTTCTCCTGAAGGCTCTCAGGGGGCGCGCCCGGCTTCGCGGCGTCTGCACTCATGGGGACCTCCGGCAGCCTCGCCCGGCGGTGCCACGCACGGTGGTTTCCGTCCGTGGGGCCGGTGCTTGATGCTACCGAGCCCACCACGTGGCGCAGTCCAGCTCTCGCTCAGCGTGAAACGGATCACCCATTCGAGCGAAGCTCTAGGCGCTCACGGTTTCGAGCCATGCGGGGTCGAGGGTCCCCTCGGCGACGATCACCGCGGATCCGGTCATCTCGATCTCTCCGTCGGGGTGCTCCGTGATGGTGAGCGTGCCGCCGGGGACGTCCACGGTGTACGTCACGGGGGTGCCGGAGGCCGTGGGGTCCGCGCCGTCCCGGCGGGCGGCCGCGACTGCGACGGCGCAGGCACCGGTGCCGCAGGAGCGGGTCTCGCCGGCTCCGCGCTCGTGGACGCGCAGGGCGACGTGGCGGGGGCCGCGGTCGACGACGAACTCGATGTTGACGCCGTCGGGGTAGACCTCGGCGGGGGCGAACGCGGGCGTGGTGAAGAGGTCACCGGCGTGGGCGAGGTCGTCGACGAAGGCGACGGCGTGGGGGTTGCCCATGTTCACGTTGCGGGCGGGCCAGCTGCGGCCGTCCACGGTGACGGTCACCCCGGCGTCGGGGAGCAGGGCGCGGCCCATGGAGACCGTGACGTCGCCGTTCTTGGCGAGGTGGACCTTCTTGACGCCGCTCCGGGTGGCGACGGCCAGTTCGCCCTCCTCGACGAGGCCGGCGTGCTGGAGGTAGCGCGCGAAGACGCGGATGCCGTTGCCGCACATCTCGGCGACGGAGCCATCGCCGTTGCGGTAGTCCATGAACCACTCGGCCTCGCCGGCCATCGCCTTCGCCTCGGGGTGGGCGGCGGAGCGCACGACGTGCAGCAGTCCGTCACCGCCGATGCCCGCGCGGCGGTCGCAGAGCCGTGTCACGGTGTCGGCGGGCAGGTCGAGCGTGTTGTCCGGATCGGGGACGACGACGAAGTCGTTCTCGGTGCCGTGGGCCTTGAGGAAGGTGATCTGCGGAGTGCTCACGCGCCAATCGTACGGGCCGGGTCCGTGGGCGAGCCCTCCGGCGGTGCGACGCCCGGAGGTCTCGGGCGGCCACCACGTACTCCGGACCATGCTGCCGGCGCTCGCGGTACTCCGGATCATGCGCGCTCCGGTCCGTTCCGGCGGAGGCGGGCGCCTGGCGGCCGAGCCGGGGCGTGGCCGTCAGCGAAGCCGGGCGACGCGCCAGACCGCGAGGGCCATCAGGGCGGCCATCGTCAGTGCGTAAAGGGCGACCACCCGCCAGTCGGGCCGCTCGCCGGAGCCCCGGGCGGGCAGGCCGGGCCAGGTGTAGCCGACCCGGCGGGCGGCCATCATGCCCCAGCCGGCGGCGGTCCCGCTGATGAGCAGACCGAGCATGGCCACGACCGCTCCGCCGCCGCCGAACTCGAAGGCGAGCGGGAAGGCGAACATCAGTGAGCCGATGGCGGCGAGGATCACGATGGGGGCGAGCTGCCAGGCACGCAGTCGTCCCTGCGGGCGCAGCTCGACCTCGACCTCGGCCCCGGAGGTCAGTTCACCGTCGTCGGGGGTCAGCTCCGGCTCCTCGGGTCCGTCCGCATTCAGCGACGCACCCAGGGGCGCACCGTCGTCCCGTGCCCGTCGTTCTCGGTCGCGAGGGCCGGCCTCCATCGCCACGCGCCCTCCCAACTCGGATTTCACTGGCCGATCGAGCTCGATGATGGCACGCTCCGGGGCGTCGGATTGACGGCCGGAGCGTCCCGATGCCATGACGTGATCAGGCTGTAACCGCTCGTTCGACCAACGCCAGCGCCCGTCTCGGAAGTTCCCCCCGGTCATCCGCGGCGCCACTCAGCCAGTGGACCCTGGGATCGCGGCGGAACCACGAGTCCTGGCGGCGGGCGAAGCGCTTGGTGGCGCGTACGGTCTCGGCCCTGGCCTCGTCCTCGGTGCACTCCCCCGCGAGCGCCGCGAGAACCTGCTGGTAGCCGAGTGCGCGGGAGGCCGTGCGCCCCTCGCGCAGGCCCTGCGCCTCCAGGCGGCGGACCTCGTCGACGAGCCCGGCCTCCCACATCCGGTCGACGCGGACGGTGATCCGCTCGTCGAGCTCCGGACGGGCGACGTCGACGCCGATCTGCACGGTGTCGTAGACGGAGTCGTGGCCGGGAAGGTTGGCGGTGAAGGGCTTGCCCGTGATCTCGATCACTTCGAGCGCCCGGACGATGCGCCGGCCGTTGCTGGGCAGGATCGCGCGGGCGGCCTCGGGGTCGGAGGCGGTGAGCCGGGCGTGCAACGCGCCCGGGCCGCGCAGGGTCAGCTCGTCCTCCAGGCGGCCGCGGACCTCGGGGTCGGTGCCGGGGAAGTCGAGGGCGTCGATGGCTCCCCGTACGTACAGCCCGGAACCCCCGACGAGGACGGGCGTACGGCCCTCGGCGAGCAGCCGGTCGATCTCGGCGCGGGCCAGCCGCTGGTACTCGGCGACGCTGGCCGGCTCGGTGACGTCCCAGACGTCGAGCAGGTGGTGCGGGATACCGCCGCGCTCATCGGGCGTCAGCTTGGCCGTCCCGATGTCCATCCCGCGGTAGAGCTGCATGGAGTCGGCATTGACGACCTCGCCGCCGAGGTGCCGGGCGAGGGCGACGCCCAGATCGGACTTTCCGGCTGCCGTGGGGCCGACGACGGCGATGACCCGCGGTGCGGGGGCTGCAGTTCTCACGGCCCCAGTCTCGCAAACCCGGAGGGACTGCCCCGAACGGGTGACGTGACGGTACGCCGCCGTGGTCGTTTCCCGTTGCGAGGTTCCGGCCGCCGGTTTCCGAGCGGGGTCCGTACCGGCGGCGCAATGGGGCGCTGCGGGCGGCGCGGGATCTCACCCTCACGAGTAAGCTATGGAGTAAATATGGGCGTTTTTGCACGGTTCTGGCGGAAGGGTAAGGACACCGCCGAGGCGTCAACCGAGGAGGCCGGTCCCGTCGCTCCGACGGACGAGCCTGCGGTGGAGCCCACGGCGCCCGAAACCGCAGCGGAGGCGTCGGCAGCCGGGACGCCCGCCGGAGCGGCGGAGGGCGCCGGTTCGACGGACGCCGAGGCCGGGAAGTCCGCGGGAGCGGAGAGCGTGGACATCCCCAAGCAGCAGTCTGCCGAGGAGGCGGCCGACAACGAAGCCGGCGAGGGCGCCCACAAGTAGTCCCCCGTCCCTTCACGGGACCTCGAGTCGCGGGACTTGGTAGGGAAGGTGGCCCATGGGGTTTCTGGACACGATGAAAGCCAAGCTCGACCCGGCGAAGGAGAAGGTCTCGCACTTCGCGCACGAGTACGAGGGAAAGATCTCGCACTTCGCCCACAAGTACGAGGGAAAGATCGAGCACGGTCTGGAAAAGGCCGCGAAGACGGTCGACGAGAAGACCAAGCACAAGTACAGCGAGAAGATCCACTCGGGTACCGACAAGGCGAAGCACGCTCTCGACCGCCTCGCGCACAAGCACGAGGGCGGGCCCGGCGGATCGCCCGGTGATCCGGGAACCCCGCCCATGGGCACTCCGCCAGCCTCCTGAAGTCACCGGCGTCCGGCCGTGGAGCCTCAGCGCTCCACGGCCGGATCGCTGCCGCCGACGCCGTCCCCCCTCACCGCCGGTCCGTGCCGTCGGCCGCCGGCCACCACCGGTCCGAAGCCATCAGCCGCGGCCCCGTCCCGCGAGTCCCCGTTCCGTCAGTGGCGGCCGGTTCGTGTGCTGTCGGCCGTCCCCTGCAGGCCGGTCACGTGCCGTCGGCGGTGCCTGCCGGCCGTCCCCGTAGGGGCCGGCCCGGTTTCCGGGACGCCTACTGCGCAGCCGTCCGGTCCGACCAGACCGCGGTGAAGTAGCCGACGCCGTAGGGGGCGTCCTCGTACAGCACGCGGTGCGTCCGCAGCTGTGCTCCGTCGGCACCGTCCGCGCCGACGAGCACTTGCCACGGCGACCGGCCCGACACCTTCAGTCCACGGGCCGTCGTCACATCGAGGTCCGTGAGGAAGCCGTCCGCGTCACCGCTCGAGAGCGCGGCGGCGATCGCGGCGTCGACGCCCTCGGCGCGCTCGTCGAGGTAGCCGGGCGCCTTGACGCTGCGGCAGGCCGTACCGTCGCCCATGACCAGGAGGCCGACGCGGTCCGCCCACTGTGCGGCACGCACGCCGTCCGCACCGTTGGCGGTGGGGTCGTTGTCGTCCGCCACTTCGAGACCGCGCACCGGCCCTTCCCAGCCCGCCCGGTCCAGGAGCCAGGCGCCCACGGAGAGCGACAAGGGAAGCGGGCGCTTCCCCGACGCCCCGGGAACCGGGCGGCCCAGCGTCACCTCGACGGGAACGCCGTAGGGCCGGAAAGTGCCGGCGGCGCCCTGCTCATGGACGTGGTTCCCCGGGCCGGCGCCCACGACCGCGATCAGTTCCGGGCCGGAGTCCAGCACGGCCCGCACCGCCTCGTCACAGGCCACGCGCAGCGGATCCAGTTCCGGGGCGGCGCCGGAGGCGACCTCCGGCAGGAGCAGCGGCGGGCAGGGACAGACGGCTGCGGCTACGAGCATGAGCCGAGCCTAGTCCGGCCCTGCGTGACTCCGGCTCAGTGGGCCGCGCAGCCGCCCGTCGCGGCAGGAAGCGGCGCCGGGACGCCGACCGACGGCAGGCCGAGCATCACGCCGGCCGGCTTGGCCGCCTCCGCCTGCGTGCGCTTCTCCCAGGCGTCGCCGGCCCGGGTGCGGCGGACGGCGGTCGTGGGGCCTTCGGCGAGCAGGTGGTGCGGGGCCGCGTAGGTGATCTCGACGGTCACCACGTCTCCGGGGCGGACTTCTTGCGCCGGCTTGGTGAAGTGGACCAGGCGGTTGTCGGGGGCGCGGCCGGAGAGCCGGTGGGTGGCGCCGTCCTTGCGGCCCTCGCCCTCCGCGACCATGACGTCGAGCGTCCGGCCGACCTGCTTCTTGTTCTCCTCCCAGGAGATCTCCTCCTGGAGGGCGACGAGACGCTCGTAGCGTGCCTGGACGACCTCCTTCGGGATCTGGTCGTCCATCTCGGCGGCCGGGGTGCCGGGCCGCTTCGAGTACTGGAAGGTGAAGGCCTGCGCGAACCGTGCCTCGCGGACCGTGTGCAGGGTCTGCTCGAAGTCCTCCTCGGTCTCGCCGGGGAAGCCCACGATGATGTCGGTGGAGATGGCGGCGTGCGGGATCGCGGCGCGGACCTTCTCGATGATGCCGAGGTAGCGCTCCTGCCGGTACGAGCGGCGCATGGCCTTCAGCACGGTGTCCGAGCCCGACTGCAGCGGCATGTGCAGCTGCGGCATGACGTTCGGGGTCTCGGCCATGGCCGCGATCACGTCGTCCGTGAAGTCACGCGGGTGGGGCGAGGTGAAGCGGACGCGCTCCAGGCCTTCGACCTTCCCGCAGGCGCGCAGCAGCTTGCTGAACGCTTCGCGGTCGCCGATGTCGGAGCCGTATGCGTTGACGTTCTGGCCGAGCAGGGTGATCTCGGAGACGCCTTCGGCGACCAGTGCCTCGACCTCGGCGAGGATGTCGCCGGGCCGGCGGTCCTTCTCCTTGCCGCGCAGCGCGGGCACGATGCAGAAGGTGCAGGTGTTGTTGCAGCCGACCGAGATGGAGACCCAGGCGGCGTACGCGGACTCGCGCCGCGTCGGCAGCGTCGAGGGGAACGCCTCCAGCGACTCGGCGATCTCGACCTGCGCCTCTTCCATGACGCGGGCGCGCTCCAGCAGCACCGGCAGCTTGCCGATGTTGTGGGTGCCGAAGACGACGTCGACCCACGGCGCCTTCTTGACGATGGTGTCGCGGTCCTTCTGGGCGAGGCAGCCGCCGACGGCGATCTGCATCCCGGGCCGCTTCGACTTCATCGGGGCGAGCCGGCCGAGGTTGCCGTAGAGCCGGTTGTCCGCGTTCTCCCGCACCGCGCAGGTGTTGAAGACGACGACGTCGGCATCGCCCTCGCCCGTGCCCTCGGGCGCACGTACGTAGCCGGCGTCCTCCAGCAGGCCCGACAGCCGCTCGGAGTCGTGGACGTTCATCTGGCACCCGTAGGTGCGCACCTGGTAAGTCTTCGCGTTCATCTCGTCCACCAGGGTACGGGGTCCGCCGGGCGGCCCGCCCGTGCCTTTCCCCTCCGGGCACAGAGCTGGCAGGATCGGCCGCATGTTCCCGCAGCTCGCCTCGTCCGGCCGCCGCCGCGCCCTCGGTGGGGCGGCCGCGGTCCTGGCCCTCGTCGGCCTGCTCCTCTGGTGGCTGCTGCCCGTCGGCGAGCAGGGGCCGAGCGGGACCCTCACGTTCAGTACGGGCGTACGGACCGGCGTCTACCACCGGTACGGGGAGCTGCTGCACGCCGACCTCGCCAAGGACTTCCCCGGGGTGAACGTCCGGCTGCGCCCGAGCGAGGGGTCCCAGGAGAACCTGGCCCGCGTGGCCACGGGCGAGGCCGACTTCACCCTGGCGACGGCGGACGCGGTAGCCGTGTACAAGCAGTCCGGCAAGCCGGGCGCGGACGAACTGCAGGGCTGCGCCCGGCTGTACGACGACTACGTCCAGCTGATCGTCCCCCGCCGTTCCCCGATCCGCACGGCCGCCGATCTGCGGGGCAAGCGGGTGGCCGTGGGGCAGCCGGGTTCCGGTGTGCGGCTGATCGCCGAGCGGCTGCTGCGGGCCGCCGGTCTGGATCCGCAGCAGGACGTCGTCCCGGTGTCGGCGGGCATCGACACGGCACCGGACAAGCTGTGGCGGAACGAACTGGACGCCTTCTTCTGGTCGGGCGGACTGCCCACCTCGGCGATCCTGGACCTCTCCGAGCACTTCGCGGTCCGGCTGGTCCCGCTCGGCGACCTCGTACCGGCGCTGCACCGGCAGGACGCTTCGGCAGGCCACTACCGCCTGGCGACCGTGCCCGCGGACGCGTACCGCGCGATGCGCAACAGCGGTCCGGTGCCCACAGTGGCCGTGGCGAATCTGCTCGTGACCACGGAACGCACCGATCCTGCGCTCACGGAGGGCTTCACCCGCACTGTGATAGGCAGCAGGGACCGGATCGGTGGTGAGGTGCACGCGGCCCAGCGCGTCGATCTGCGCACCGCCATCTACACCGATCCGCTGCCGCTGCACGAGGGCGCACGCCGCTACTACATCTCGGCCAAGCCGTAGCGGCGGCTGGTCCGGGACTGTACGCCCGCCGCACCCCGGAGGCCGGGGCGGCCGGTTCGGACCCCGAAGGCCGGGTCCGCGACCTGGAGCCCGGAAGCCGGGTCCGCCGGTCCGCACCCCGAGGACAGGGTCCGCCGACCCGGCGGTCAGACCGCCGTGGAGGTGCGGGGGACCGAGACCGTCACACGCAGGCCGTGCGGGGTGTTGCTCTCGTAGCCGAGGCTGCCGCCGCCCGCGGCGAGGAGGGCGCGGGAGATGGACAGGCCCAGGCCCGATCCCTTGACGTTCTGGTGGCGGTTGCTGCGCCAGAAACGGTCCCCGATGCGTCCGAGCTCCTCATCGGTGAGCCCGGGGCCGCGGTCCACGACGACGATCCTCGTGTGGGTCCGGTCGGCCGACAACGTGACCCGGACCTCCTCGTCCTCCGGCGTGAACTTCAGCGCGTTGTCTATGACGGCGTCGAGCGCGCTGGAGAGCGCGACGGGGTCGGCCCAGGCGGTCGCCGTCCCGCAGCCGTCCCGGACGAGGCGCACGCCCTTGGCCTCGGCGACCTGGCGCCAGGCCGTGAGCCGCTCGGCCACGACCGCGCCTGTGTCGACGAGCCGGAGGTCCGCCGGGGCGTGCTCGGCCAGCGCCAGGTCCAGCAGGTCGTCGAGGACCTGGGCGAGGCGCTTGCCCTCGGTGCGGACGGAGGCGATCTCCTCGTTGCCCTCGGGGAGTTCGAGGGCGAGCAGCTCGATGCGCAGCAGGAGTGCGGCCAGGGGGTTGCGCAGCTGGTGCGAGGCGTCGGCGACGAAGGCCCGCTGCTGCTCGAGCACATCCTCGACGTGGTCGGCCATCTCGTTGAACGAGCGGGCCAGCCGACGGAGTTCGGGCGGGCCGCCGGCGGCGGCCACCCGCGACTTCATCCGTCCGGTCGCGATGTCGTGGGTGACGGCGTCGAGGATCCGCACCGGGCGGAGCACCCAGCCGGTGAGGCGGAACGCCGCGCCGACCGCGAGCAGCATCGCGGCGACCTCGCCGGCCGCGATCAGCAGCCAGCCGTTGAGGATCCGCGACCGCATCCGTCCGGTGGGCGAGTCCGTCACGACGACGGCGATCACGTCGCCGTCGCGGACTACAGGGGAGGCGACGACGAGTCGGCCGCGCTGCCAGGGCCACACCTGTCCCGGGTCGTGACTGCGCCGGCCGGCCAGGGCCTCCTGGAAGGCCCGGCGTCCCTCGCCCTTGTCCGGGAGGCGCCAGTCGTGGGGAGCGCGGGCCATGGCGGTGCCGTCGCGGTGGAAGACGCCCGCCTGGATGTCGTACAGGTCGTAGTAGCGGGCGAGTTCGGCGTCGAGGGTGTTGCGGCGTTCGTTCCCGGCGGAGAGCCGGGCCGCGGCGGGGCCGACGACGTCGGCGTCGGTGACGAACTGGGCCAGGGCGGCGAACCGCGCCGTGTCGTCGATCCGGTCCACCACGACCTGCTGCTGCTGTGCGGCGGCCACGGTCACCGCGAGCGGGAAGCCCAGGGAGACCAGGACGAGCGCCAGGAGGAAGATGAGCAGCGGGAGGAGTCTGGTGCGCACCGGTCGTTACGGGCCTTGCGTCGCTGCGGGGGCGACCAGCCGGTAGCCGACGCCTCGGACCGTCTCGATCAGGGCGGGCATGCGCAGCTTGGACCGCAGCGACGCCACGTGCACCTCCAGGGTGCGGCCCGTGCCCTCCCAACTGGTGCGCCATACCTCGCTGATGATCTGCTCCCGGCGGAAGACGACACCGGGCCGCTGGGCGAGCAGCGCGAGCAGGTCGAACTCCTTGCGGGTGAGCTGCACGGCCGTGCCGTCGACGCTGACCCTGCGGGTGGGGAGTTCGATCGCCACGGGGCCCAGCCGGAGAGGTCCCTCTTCGGCCGCTGCCGGGGAGTCCCCGCCGGCGGCGCGGCGGCTGACGGCGTGGATACGGGCCAGCAGCTCGCCGGTGTCGTAGGGCTTGACCACGTAGTCGTCTGCGCCGAGGTTGAGGCCGTGGATGCGGGAGCGGACGTCCGCCCGAGCCGTCACCATGATCACGGGCGTGGAGGTCCGCTTGCGGATCTTGCCGCACACCTCGTAGCCGTCCTGGTCGGGCAGCCCGAGGTCCAGGAGCACGACCCCGAACGGCTCGGCGTCGGCGGGCAGCAGGGCCTGCAGCGCCTCCTCTCCGTTACGGGCGTGCACGACGGTGAATCCGTGCCTGGCGAGCACCGCGCACAGGGCGGCGGCGACGTGGTTGTCATCCTCGACGAGCAGAAGTCTCATGGCCCCCCTCCCGGTGGTGTGATCGTGGTGCCGGCGTCATCATGACGTCATGTATCACGGCATCCACTCCGATGGCAGGCATGCCAGTCAAGTGGGTTCCGGCCAGTTCGGACAATCCGTTACGGACCCGGTACTCCGGGCGGCGATTTCCCTCACGGAGCGTGCCTGGGCGCAATCGGATCGTTATGCTCAATTTCCGCTCAGATGTAATGACGGTGGTCTCCGGGCCTGATTAATGTCCTCCCAACCGAGGAGGACGGAGCAAGCCGATGAGCGGAGTATCAGTGACCAAGGGCCCCGAGGACGCCGCACCGGCGACGGACAGCCTGGTGGTGCTGAGCGACGTCAACAAGCACTTCGGCGCGCTGCATGTGCTCCAGGACATCGACCTGACCATCGCCCGTGGCGAGGTCGTGGTCGTCATCGGACCCTCCGGGTCCGGGAAGTCCACGCTGTGCCGCACGATCAACCGCCTGGAGACCATCGACTCGGGCAGCATCGCGATCGACGGGAAGCCGCTCCCCCAGGAGGGCCGGGACCTGGCAAGGCTCCGCGCCGACGTGGGGATGGTCTTCCAGTCGTTCAACCTCTTCGCGCACAAGACCGTGCTCGAGAACGTGATGCTGGGCCAGCTCAAGGTCCGCAAGACGGACAAGAAGGCCGCGGAGCAGAAGGCCCGTGAGCTGCTCGACCGGGTGGGTGTCGGTTCCCAGGCCGACAAGTACCCGGCGCAGCTGTCGGGTGGTCAGCAGCAGCGCGTCGCCATCGCGCGTGCCCTGGCCATGGATCCCAAGGTGATCCTCTTCGACGAGCCGACGTCGGCTCTCGACCCCGAGATGATCAACGAGGTGCTGGAGGTCATGCAGCAGCTCGCCCGTGACGGCATGACCATGGTCGTCGTCACCCATGAAATGGGCTTCGCCAGGTCGGCCGCCAACCGTGTGGTCTTCATGGCGGACGGGAAGATCGTCGAGGAAGCGACGCCCGACCAGTTCTTCAGCAACCCGCGCAGCGACCGCGCCAAGGACTTCCTCTCGAAGATCCTTCACCACTGACGACAGACCTAGACATAGGGGATGTTCACGATGAAGCTCCGCAAGGCCTCCGCCGCCGCGGCCGCAGCCGCCGTCGTCCTGGCACTCACCGCCACCGCGTGCGGCGGCAAGGAGGGCCCCGCCGGCGACAAGAAGTCCGCCACCCCGGGAGGCACCGCCGCCCCCGCGCTGCCGACGTACACGGTCGCCACGAACGTCAACCTCGACTCGCCGACGTTCAAGGAGGCCAAGAGCCGCGGCAAGCTGATCATCGGCTCCAAGGCCGACCAGCCGTACCTGGGCTTCGAGGACCAGGCGACCAAGGAGCGCTCGGGCTTCGACATCGAGATCGCCAAGATGATCGCCGCCGACCTGGGCTTCAAGCCGGACCAGATCGAGTGGAAGACCGTGGACTCCGGTGTCCGCGAGACCGCGATCTCCAAGGGCCAGGTCGACTACTACGTCGGCACGTACACCATCAACGACAAGCGCAAGGCGCTCGTCGGCTTCGCGGGCCCGTACTACAAGGCCGGCGCCGACCTCCTGGTCCGCAAGGACGAGACGGGCATCACCGGCAAGGACACCGTCAAGGGCAAGAAGGTCTGCTCGATCGTCGGCTCCACCCCGCTGCAGGAGATCAAGAAGCCCGAGTACGGCGCCCAGGTCGTCGAGCTCGGCAAGTACTCCGACTGCGTCCAGCAGCTGCTGAACGGGCAGGTCGACGCCGTCACCACCGACGACTCGATCCTCAAGGGCTACGCCGCGCAGAACCCGGCCAAGCTCAAGGTCGTCGGCAAGCCGTTCACCGAGGAGCCCTACGGCGTCGGTATGAACAAGGACGACAAGGTGCTCCGGAACGCGATCAACGACTCGCTCGAGAAGCACATCAAGGACGGCACCTACAAGAAGATCTACGAGGCGACGCTCGGCCTGTCCGGCTCCGCCTACACCGAGCCGCCGGCCATCCAGCGCTACTGACGGCTGACAGCACACAGCTCGGCCGTGGCGCCCCGCGCATGAGCGCGGGCCGCTGCTCCCCCTGCCCCGGGCCCCTCGGAGGGCCCCTCCCTGCCGCCTGCCCGCCGCTGCTCGCCGACGCGGAGAACTCATGGACGCGGAGACCTCATGAACGTACTGCTCGACAACTGGCCCGCGTACCGTGACGGCTTCATCGGAACGGTCACGCTGACCGCGACCAGTGCCGTCATCGCGCTGGTCCTGGGCGTGCTGATCGCCGGATTCCGGGTGTCCCCCGTCCCGCCCCTCCGGTACTTCGGCACGGCCTGGGTGACACTGCTGCGCAACACCCCGCTCACCCTGCTCTTCCTGGTCTGCTTCTTCGTGGTCCCGGAGATCCTGTTCCCGGGCATGAGCCCCTTCGTCCTGGCGTCGGTCGCCCTGGGCTTCTACACGTCGGCGTTCGTCTGCGAAGCCGTCAGGTCCGGTATCAACACCGTGCCGCTGGGCCAGGCCGAAGCAGCGCGTTCGATCGGCATGACGTTCACACAGACGCTGCGGATCATCGTCCTCCCGCAGGCCACCAGGACCGTGCTCCCCCCGCTGAGCAGCATCTTCATCGCGCTCACCAAGAACTCCGCGATCGCGGGCGCCTTCAGCAACGCCGAACTCTTCGGCTGGCAGAAGCTGATGAGCGACCAGGGTTACGACATCCTTCCCGTCTTCATCTGGGTGGCCCTCGGCTACCTGGTCATCACCTTCACCATCAGCGGCGTCTTCCGGCTGCTGGAGCGCCGACTGGAGGTCGCCCGATGAGCGCCAGCGTTCTCTACGACGCACCAGGCCCCAAGGCCGTCCTGCGCAACCGCATCCTCGGCGTCATCGGCACGCTCGTGCTGCTCGCGCTGCTCGCGGCCAGTGTGGTGCGGCTCTCCGACAAGGGCCACCTCGCGTACGAGATGTGGGACATCTTCAACTACGCGGGCATCCGGGAGAACATCCTCGACGGCATCGTCGCCACGCTGAAGACCTTCGGCCTCGCCGCTGTCGGCTCCCTGGTGCTCGGTGTGGTCCTGTGCGTCGGCCGGCTCTCCGACCACCTCCCCGTACGGTGGCTGGCGACCGCGTTCATCGAGGTGTTCCGGTCGATCCCGCTGCTGATCACGATCTACGCGATCTGGGTCGGCTTCCTCATCGACTACAGCATGCTCGCCCTGGCGCTCGGACTGTCCATCTACAACGGCTGCGTGCAGGCCGAGGTGCTGCGTGCAGGCATCAACGCGGTCCCGAAGGGCCAGCGTGAGGCCGCGTACGCGCTGGGCATGAGCAAGACGCAGGTCATGACGACCGTGCTGATGCCGCAGGCCGTCCGGGCGATGCTGCCGACGATCGTCAGCCAGCTGGTGGTGACCCTCAAGGACACCTCGCTCGGCTACATCATCCTGTTCCCGGAACTCCTCTACACGGCACGTCTGATCGCCAGCAACACCCTGGTGAACGGCATGTACCCGTACGTCTCCGTCCTCGTCGTCATCGGTGCGATCTACGTGGCGATGTGTCTGGCCCTGTCCTCGCTGGCCAACTGGATCGAGCGCCGCGGCCGGCGGGCCAAGACCGGCATCGGTGTCGCCGCGGCCGCCGAACCGGCGGAGGCGCCCGGAGTGCTCGGTGCGCAGGACGCGTTCGGTGAGGAACTCGGCCCGCACATCGGCGACGGCACGACCGGCGGCGACGGCACCGGCAGGCACGGCGAAGGCACCGACGGCGTCGGCAAGACGAACTGACCGAGCGCCATGCGACGAGGGAGGCGGCACCGATGGTGCCGCCTCCCTCGTATCCACGACGGCGTTCGTCATACTTGTCGCCGTGCGGGGTGGCGGACCTCCGTCACTTGACGCAAGCACGCGCAGTGGGTTGCATACGTTCTGTGATCACGCACCGGGCCCCAGCCTCCCTCCACCGCAGGTCCCGACCGGCCGAAGGAGCCGCGTCGTGGACCCGGTGATCGTCGTCGGCGGTGGGCCCGTCGGCTTCTCGGTGGCCCTCGCCCTCGCCGCGCAGGGGGTGCCCTCGGTACTGCTCGACGAAGGGCCCGGCAAGGACGTCCCACGAGCCGCCCGGACGGCCGTACTGCGCGCCGACAGCGCCGCGTTCGTGACGCGGCTCGGTTGCACGACCGTCGGCGACGAGGGAGCCCGTTGGGCGGGCTGGCGCACGATGCGCCGCAAGCAGGTGCTGCACCGGCTGGAGTTCGGCGAGGAGACCGACGGCGGGCCGTCGCCCGTGCACTTGCCGCAGCACGCCCTCACCCGTGGGCTCCGGGCCGCCGCCTCGGCTCAGGAGCTGGTCCGGGTCGTCCCCGAGAGCCGGGTCGACGCGATCGAACAGGACGACGCCGGCGTCACCGTGCACACCCGGGGCGTGGAGCAGACGTGGTGGCGCGGCAGCCATGTGGTGGGCTGCGACGGAGCCCGGTCCACCGTCCGCAAGCTGCTGGGGATCCGGTTCCCGGGACGGACGGCCGTGGAACGGCACGCGGTGGCGACGCTGCGCGCGGAACTGCCCTGGCCGGACGAGGCGGTGCTGCACCGGCTGCCGCCGTGGCCCGGCGCCGGCCCGGAGGTCACGGCCCGCCCGCTGCCCGACGGCGCCTGGCGGCTGGACTGGCTGCTGCCGCCCAAAGGCGAACTCATCACCCCCGACTGGCTCGTCGACCACATCAGGGGCACCCTGGCGGGCTGGTGCGGCGAGACCCCACGGTACGAGCTGCTCGACACCGGGGTGTACACCCTGCACCACCGGCTGGCCCGGCGCTGGCGGACGGGCCGTGCGTTCCTCGCCGGCGACGCCGCTCATCTGCTGGGCGCGCTCGGCACCCAGAGCCTCGACGAAGGCCTCCGCGACGCCGGGAACCTCGCCTGGAAACTGGCGACGGCCTGGCACCACGGCTCCTCGGAGACCCTGCTCGACAGCTACCAGGCGGAGCGGCGGGCGGCCGTCGCGGCGCGGCTCCGGGCGGCCGACCAGGCCCTACCCGCCCTGCGCGGCGCCGGCGGCGGCCTGCGGACGTACCTTCCGGGCTCCTCGCGTGCGCACGACGCGTTGCTGACGGACGGCCATGTGGGGCGGGGGCCGCTGGGAGCGCCCCCGGCCTACCGCCATTCACCGCTCGACCCCGGGGACGACGAACGGCGGACGCTCGTCGGGACGGGGCTGGGCGAGCCGGTCGCCGACGTACGGGTGACCGCGCCGGACGGCACGACCGTGCGCCTCCACGACCGGCTCGGACAGGCCCGGCTGCTGGTGGTGCTCGTCGCACCGGGCACCGGCGTGTGGGACCGGCGGCACTGGATGACGGCCGGTGTGATGCCCCGGCTGGCCGCCGCGGTGAGCGCGCTCCCGGCGAAGGCGGAACTGCTGGTGGCCGACGGCTACCCGGGCGCGGCCGCCCACACCGTCCTGCTGGTACGCCCGGACGGGTATCTGGTGTCGGCGTTCGCCGGTGTGCGCCCGGCCGAGCTGTACGAAGCGGCCGACGCGGTCCGCGGCGGAGCGCCGCAGACCGAGCCCGTGCGCAGCGACCGTACGGCGGAAGTCAATTGACCGCTGCGGACGCACGTGGTCCACTCCGGTGCATGACCGGCACCGATGTGCGCCTGTGGCGGAGGGGCCATATGGGCCTGGTCCGCTATGCGGGCTGCGTGTGTGGTCCGTCCTGCTGATTCGCCCCTCCCCCGTGCCCCGGCCGTGCCCTCCCGGCATCCTCGCCGTGGGCGTTCCGCGCGAACCCTCAGGACGGTTGTCCATGTCCTCCGCAGTGTCTTCCACGTCTTCCACAGCCGGTACGTCCGCCGCTGTCCGCCCGTCCTCGTCCGGGGACACCCGCTCCCCGGTCGGTGGGCCCAATGGTCCGCACTCGCGATCCTCTGCACGAGGGCAACCGCTTCGGCCCGGCTCATCTCCACTGCATAGCACCACCGTGGCCGGACGCACGATCAGCGGACAGGACCTGGCTGGTCGAAGCCGAGATCTTCCAGGTCCTCGCCCTCGTCCTCCAGGGCGCGTTTGACCACGCGGAGCGCCATGCCTTCGGGGTAGCCCTTGCGGGCCAGCATGCCGGCGAGGCGTCTGAGCCGGCGGTCGCGGTCGAGGCCCCGGGTGGAGCGGAGTTTCCGTTCCACGAGTTCCCGGGCGGTCTCCTCCTCCTGGTCCGCGTCGAGTTGTCCGACCGCTTCCTCGATCACGGCGGAGTCCACGCCTTTGGTCCGCAGTTCCCGGGCGAGGGCCCGACGGGCCAGGCCCCGGCCGTGGTGCCGGGACTCCACCCAGGCATCCGCGAACGCCGCGTCGTCGATGAGGCCGACCTCTTCGAAACGGGACAGCACTTCGGACGAGACGTCCTCGGGGATGCCCCGCTTGTGCAGGGTGTCCGCGAGCTGTTTGCGGGTCCGCGGTGTTCCGGTGAGCAGGCGCAGGCAGATCGCCCGCGCCTGCTCCGCCGGGTCCTGGGGCCGCCGCCCGGGATCCGGCACCGACCGCTCCCCCGTCGGCCGGCCGGTCGGCCCGCTGCCCCCGTGGCCGGAAGGACCTTCGCTGCTCGGCCAGTCCGTACGCCGGGTCACGGACTAGCTCTTGGCCGTGCCGGCGGCCTTGGCCGTCCTGGAGGCCTTCGCGGCCGGGGCGGGCACCGACTTCGCCGTGTCCTCCGCGGGGGCGACCACGGCCGCGTCCCCACCCGGCTCGGCGGCGGGCGCCTCCGGCCGCACACCGACGCCCAGCTTCTCCTTGATCTTCTTCTCGATCTCGTTGGCGAGGTCGGGGTTGTCCTTGAGGAAGTTCCGGGCGTTCTCCTTGCCCTGGCCGAGCTGGTCGCCCTCGTAGGTGTACCAGGCACCGGCCTTGCGGATGAAGCCGTGCTCGACGCCCATGTCGATCAGGCCGCCCTCGCGGCTGATGCCCTGGCCGTAGAGGATGTCGAACTCGGCCTGCTTGAACGGCGGGGCGACCTTGTTCTTGACGACCTTCACCCGGGTGCGGTTGCCGACCGCCTCGGTGCCGTCCTTGAGGGTCTCGATACGGCGGATGTCCAGTCGCACGGAGGCGTAGAACTTCAGCGCGCGGCCACCGGTGGTGGTCTCCGGCGAGCCGAACATCACGCCGACCTTCTCGCGGAGCTGGTTGATGAAGATCGCCGTGGTCTTGGACTGGTTCAGCGCACCCGTGATCTTACGGAGCGCCTGGCTCATCAGCCGGGCCTGGAGACCCACGTGCGAGTCGCCCATCTCGCCCTCGATCTCGGCGCGCGGCACCAGTGCGGCGACGGAGTCGATGACGATCAGATCGAGGGCGCCGGAGCGGATCAGCATGTCGGTGATCTCGAGCGCCTGCTCGCCGTTGTCGGGCTGGGACAGGATGAGCGAGTCGATGTCGACGCCGAGCTTCTTCGCGTACTCGGGGTCGAGGGCGTGCTCGGCGTCCACGAAGGCCACCGTGCCGCCCGCCTTCTGGGCGTTGGCGACGGCGTGCAGGGTCAGGGTCGTCTTACCGGAGGACTCCGGACCGTAGACCTCGACCACACGGCCGCGCGGCAGGCCGCCGACGCCGAGGGCGACGTCCAGTGCGGTCGACCCGGTGGGGATGACCTCGATGGGCTCGTTCGGCCGCTCACCCAGGCGCATCACGGCGCCCTTGCCGAATTGGCGTTCAATCTGTGCGAGCGCGGCGTCGAGCGCCTTCTCGCGGTCGGTTCCTGCCATGGGTTCCACCCGGTTTGCTTGAGTCGATCGCTTCACGTCAAAGACGCTAACCCCTGCCACTGACAATGGGCCCCGACGTCCTTCGGCCTGTGGACAACTATCGCGGCGGACCACCGGGAACACGGGCCGGACCCCATAAGAACGGATGTTCGATTTTAGTGTCAAGCCGCGCCTCACCGCCCTCCGAAACGTCCTCCCGGGCGGGCGCGGCCGCGCGTCACACCCCGCGGTCGCGGCTCCGGGAAGCGGTCCCCCGCACCCACGCGACGAGCGGGGAAGGATCCCGGCGCCGGTGCCCCTGCACCCGCGGATCGTCGGTCACGGCGTACCGCTTCACGTACGCGCCCAGGAACGCCTGGAGGGTCGCCACCGCCGGGATCGCGATCAGCGCGCCGACCGCGCCCATGAGCGCCGTGCCGGCCACGACCGAACCGAACGCGACCGCCGGATGGATGTCCACCGTCTTCGCGGTGAGCTTGGGCTGCAGCATGTAGTTCTCGAACTGCTGGTAGAGCACGACGAAGCCGAGCACCCACAGCGCGTACCAGGGGTCGACCGTGAACGCGATCAGCATCGGCAGGGCACCCGCGAGGTAGGTGCCGATGGTCGGGATGAACTGGGACACCAGGCCGACCCACACCGCCAGCGCGGGCGCGTACGGCACACCCAGCATCGCCAGCAGGACGTAGTGCGCGGCGCACGAGACGAGCGCCATCAGCCCGCGCGAGTAGAGGTAGCCGCCGGTCTTCGCGACGGCGATCTCCCAGGCGCGCAGCACCTCGCTCTGCCGGGCCGGCGGCAGTACCGAGCAGAGGGCACGGCGCAGCCGCGGCCCGTCCGCCGCGAAGTAGAAGGAGAAGAGGAAGATCGTCAGCAGCCGGAAGAGGCCGCCGAGCACGGTCGCGGACACGTCCAGCACCCCGGCGGCGCTGTTCTGCACGTACTTCTGCAGCCAGTCGGAGCGCAGCAGGCTGTCCTGGATCGCGACCCGCGAGAGTTCCGTGTGGAACGTGACGTTCATCCACTGGATCAAGGAGTCGAGGTACTTCGGGAAATCCTCGAACATCTCGATGATCTGGCCCGCGAGCATCGAACCGAGCAGGACGACGAAACCAGTGCCCGCCACGACCACGCCCAGGAACACCAGGAACGTGGCGAGGCCGCGGCGCATCCCACGGGCGGCCATCCGTCCGACGGCCGGTTCCATCGCGAGGGCGAGGAAGAACGCGATCAGAATGTTGATCAGCAGACCGATGAGCTGGTGGAACACCCAGCTGCCCAGCTGGAAGCAGGCGTAGAGGGCGAGCGCCAGGACCATCGCACGCGGCAGCCAGCGGGGCATGCGCGCGGCGGTCCCACCGGTCCGGGGCGCATCGGCCCCGGGGGCGGTCGCCGTGCTCGCGCCTCCGGAGGCCGTACCGTCCGTGGCAGCAGCGCCCGGGGGCGACGTACCGGCACCGTCAGTTCCCGGGGGCGACGTACCGGCACCGTCAGTGCCCGCCGTCGACGTACCGGAGCCGCACGCCGTCCCGTCACCGGCGGTGCCCCCGGCGGACGGCTTCGCTTCGGGAGCCGCCTCGTCCTGCTGCGTCATCGCTTCTCGGCCGGGATGTCGAGAGCGGCGCAGACCGCGCGCCACACGTCCTTGGCATCCCAGCCCGCAGCGAACGCCTCGTGCACGGTCCGCCCTCCGAGCTCGGACATGACGTGGTCACGCGCGAAGGAATCCGCGTACACCGCGCCGAAGTGATCAGCCATCCGTTCCCAGAACACCGTCAACCGCATGGCACCAGTATCCCGCCCATCAGAGTGCAGCCCGGGCCGCGGGGCTTGCCGGGCTTCGATTCCGGCCTACGGTCGGTGCATGGCCGGATCCGGAGCATCCCCCGTGACCCCCGTCGAGCGAGCAGCGCAGTTCGTCTGGCGGAACGCCAGAGTCCTGGAACAGCGCCG
This sequence comes from Streptomyces sp. NPDC030222, assembly GCF_055573115.1. Classification (NCBI taxonomy): domain Bacteria; kingdom Bacillati; phylum Actinomycetota; class Actinomycetes; order Kitasatosporales; family Streptomycetaceae; genus Streptomyces; species Streptomyces sp. NPDC030222. The sequence goes on along the minus strand of NZ_JBVICA010000005.1, from coordinate 28,066 downwards.
GTTCCTGTACCACTTCGGCGACGACGACGCGGACCCCGTGGAGACCGCGCTCTCGGCGTACCAGTGCCGGGACGGCGGCTACGGGCACGCGCTGGACCCCGATCTGCGCGGCCCGGTGAGCCAGCCGCTGCACACGGCATACGCGCTGCGCGTGCTGGACTCCATCGGCCGGTGCGAGGGGGCGAGGGTGGAGCGCATCTGCCGCTATCTGACCGAGGTGTCCACGAAGGACGGGGCGCTGCCCGCCGTGCACCCGAGTCAGCGGGGCCACCCCGCGGCGCCGTTCGTGCCCATCGAGGACGACCCTCCGGGCGGGCTGCTGTCCACCGGACCGGTGGCCGGGCTGCTGCACCGCAACGAGGTGTGGCACGCCTGGCTGTTCCGGGCCACGGACTTCTGCTGGGCGGCGGTGGAAACCCTGGAGGAGTCCCACCCCTACGAGATCCAGGCGGCGGTCGCCTTCCTCGACGGGGTGCCCGACCGGGCCCGCGCGGAGACCGTGGCAGCCCGGCTGGGACGCCTGGTGCGGGACCAGCGGCTGGTGGTGCTCGACCCGGCGAGACGGTCCGGCCACCCCGTGGCTCCCGGCTACGCACCCGGCGAACACCACTTCCCCCACGACTATGCCCGCACCCCGGATTCGCCGGCGCGCTCGTGGTTCACGGACGAGGAGACAGAACGCTCGCTGGACTTCCTGGCCGCGGAGCAGCAGGAGGACGGAGGCTGGCCCGTACGGTGGCGAGACTGGTCCGCCGCGGCCACGCTCGAGTCCCGGTCGATCGTGACCGTCGAGGCGCTGCGCACCCTGCGGGCCTACGGACGCGACATCGGCTGAACGAGGCGGCGCACCACGCCGGGGCCGACGCCCCGGAGCCGGGCTGCGCACCGCCTGGACCGATCCCCCTCCCCCGGCCCACGTCCGCGCCCCGGGGTTCACCCGCCCAGGGCGCGCGCCCCCGCGGTGACGACGACGGCGGCGAGGACGACGACCAGGAAGGGCGCGCGCAGCACCAGGGCGATCGCCGCGGCGGCCAGCCCGGCGGCCCTGGCGTCCAGGACCAGCCGCCCGGCCTCCCCGAACGTCTGCTGTGCGGTGAGGGCGGCGAGCAGCGCCACCGGCAGCAGCCCGGCGAGCCTGCGGACCAGCGGACGCTCCAGCACTCCGGCCGGGACCAGCAGGCCGAGGAGCTTCACGAGATAGCAGCCGGCCACGGTCGCTCCGATGGCGATCCAGGCGTTCGTCGTGTTCATGGCGTTCATCGGTCCGTCCGTCCCTTCCTGCGGCCTTCGAACATCAGCACCACGGGTGCGGCGAGCGCCGCGACGAGCACCGGGACACCGGCCGGCAGCACCGGGAGCAGCCCGAGGCCCAGGACGACCGCGAGTCCAGCAGCGAGCCGCTCGGTGCGGGTGCGCAGCATCGGGGCGAGCAGCGCGAGGAACACCGCCGGACCGGCCGCGTCCAGGCCCCAGGCGGCGGTGTCGCCGACGGCCTCCGCGCCGAGCGCGCCGAGGAGTGTGGTGAGGTTCCACAGCAGGTACAGCGTGAGGCCGGTGACGGCGAAGCCCAGCCGGGCGGCGCGGCGGGTTGGCTGGGCGAGGGCCACGGCGGTGGTCTCGTCGATCACCCACTGCGCCGCGAAGGGGCGCAGGAAGCGCGGCAGGGCGAGCAGTTGGGACAGGCGCAGCCCGTAGAAGGCGTTGCGGACTCCCAGGAAGAACGCCCCGGCGGCGGCCGTGAACGGGTTGCCGCCGGCCGCGAGCGCGCCCACGAGGGCGAACTGCGACGCCCCGGTGAAGACGAGGAGGCTGAGCACGCACGTCTGGAGCAGGGTGAGACCGGCGCCCGCCGAGGTCACCCCGAAGGCGAACCCGGAGAGCCCGACCGCGATCCCGACGCCGAGCGCGTCCCGGACGACGGCGCGGTCCGGCTTGGCGTCCGCGGCGGACGCGGTGTGGTGGCCGGGGCGCCCGGCCGCACGGTGTGCGTCGGGAGCGGCCCGACGTGCGTCGTCGCGGGTGGTTGCTGTGGTGTGTTCTGGTGGCACGGCCCCGACCGTACGAGGACGGTCCCGGTCCGGTCTTGTACGTTCTTGCGTACACGGCACGGATGTACGACGACGGCGGTGCCTGCCGGGAGCCGGCCCGTGGTGGCCTCGGCACGAGCCCGACACCCACAGACGCACCCACCGGAAACCAGCCCACGGTCACCCCAGCCCGCGACCGACGCCCACAGACGCACCCACCGGAAACCGGCCCGCGGCCGCCTCAGCCCGCGACCGATACCCTCAGGTGTTCCCGCCGGTAGGCGCCGGGGGTCACGCCGACGATGCGGGAGAAGTGGCGGTTCAGGTGCGGCTGGTCGGTGAAGCCGACCGTGACGGCGGCGTCCGCGGGGGAGGTGCCCGCGTCCAGGAGGTGGCGGACCCGGCGCACGCGCGCGTCGGTGAGCCAGGTGTGCGGCGGCATCCCGTAGGTGTCCCGGAAGGCGCGGAGAAGGGCGAACGGGCTGGTGCCGAGATCCGCGGCGAGCCGCTCCAGGGTGGGCGGATCCGTCATGCACTCCTCGAGGACGGCACGCGCACGTGCCGCGAGCCGGGCGCCGGCGTGCCGTACCGGCCGCTCGGGCAGCGTGGCGCCGCCGAGCCGCAGCAGGCGGGTCACCGCGACGCGCAGCAGGGTGTCGGCGGCCAGCGCGTTGCCCTCGTCCGCCGCTCGCAGGACCTCGTGGACGAGCCGGGCGGCGTAGGGGTCCTCGAGCACGGGACGGCGGAATCCGGGGGTGCCGCGCAGGACCGTGGTCTCCTCGGCGATCGCCGCGACCAGCTCGGCCGAGGGGTAGACCGCGCCGTACTGCCACCCCTCCGGGGTCTCCGCACGTCCGGTGTGCGGGGTGTCGGGATTGATCAGCGCGATGGCACCGGGCCCGGCGTACTGGTCCTCGCCGCCGTGGTGGAAGACCTCGACACCGTCGCTGATGGCGGCGATGACGAACGACTCGTGGGTGTGGCGGGCGAAGGTCTTGCCGATGTAGCGGGCACGGAGCAGGTCGACGTCCGGCAGATCCGGGTACCGCCAGTGCCGGGCTCGCTCGCCAGTGACCATGGCTCCATTCTGCGCCTCCGTGCTTGGCACCGTTTCCCCAGGTCCCGGGCTTTTGTCAGTGGCCGGGTGCACGATGGGGGGCATGGCCGGATCAGCGCTCGACTCGTTCTCCCCTGCGACCCGCGGCTGGTTCGCCGGTGCCTTCACCGCGCCGACCGCCGCGCAGGACGGGGCGTGGGGCGCGATCGCGGCGGGCTCGGACGTGCTGGTGGTCGCGCCTACGGGTTCCGGGAAGACGCTCGCCGCGTTCCTCGCGGCGCTGGACCGGCTGGTGTCCACCCCACCGCCCGCCGACGCGAAGAAGCGCTGCAGGGTGCTGTACGTGTCCCCGCTGAAGGCCCTCGCGGTGGACGTGGAACGCAATCTGCGCAGCCCGCTGACCGGCATCCGGCAGGAGTCGGTGCGGCTCGGCCTCCCGGAGCCGGAGGTACGGGTCGGTATCAGGTCCGGTGACACTCCGGCCGCCGAGCGGCGCGCCCTGGCGACCCGGCCGCCGGACATCCTGATCACCACGCCCGAATCGCTCTTCCTCATGCTCACGTCGTCGACGCGTGACGCGCTGGCCGGGATCGAGACCGTGATCCTGGACGAGGTGCACGCCGTGGCCGGCACGAAGCGGGGGGCGCACCTCGCCCTGACACTGGAGCGGCTCGACGAGCTGCTGCCGCGGCCGGCCCGCAGGATCGGTCTGTCGGCGACGGTCCGTCCGGTCGACGAAGTGGCCCGGTTCCTGTCGCCGCAGCGCAAGGTGGAGATCGTCCAGCCGCCGTCCACGAAGGAGTTCGACCTGTCGGTCGTCGTGCCCGTCGAGGATCTGGGCGAGCTGGGCGCCTCGTCGGCGACCGAGGCGGACGACGGGGAGAAGCCGTCGATCTGGCCGCATGTGGAGGAGCGCATCGCCGACCTCGTGCAGGCGCACCGGTCGACGATCGTGTTCGCCAACTCCCGGCGGCTGGCCGAGCGGCTCTGCAACCGGCTCAACGAGATCGCCTGCGAGCGGGCCATGGGTGCCGCACTGCCCGAGGGAGCACCACCGGCGGAGATCATGGCGCAGTCCGGGGCGGCGCTGGGCGCCCCGCCGCTACTGGCCCGCGCGCACCACGGTTCGGTGTCCAAGGAGCAGCGCGCCCTCGTCGAGGAGGACCTGAAGGCGGGCCGGCTGCCGGCCGTCGTCGCCACGTCCAGCCTGGAGCTGGGCATCGACATGGGCGCGGTCGATCTGGTCGTGCAGGTCGAGTCGCCGCCGTCCGTCGCCTCGGGACTCCAGCGGGTGGGCCGGGCCGGGCACCAGGTGGGTGCGGTCTCCACCGGTGTGGTCTTCCCGAAGTACCGGGGCGATCTGGTGCAGGCCGCGGTGGTCACCGAGCGGATGCGCACGGGCGGCATCGAGGCGCTGCGCATCCCCTCGAACCCGCTGGACGTGCTGGCCCAGCAGCTCGTCGCGATGGTGTCCCTGGACAGTCGGCAGGCGGACGACCTGCTCGCCACGGTGCGCCGGGCCGCGCCGTTCGCCGCACTGCCGGAGTCGGCGTTCACGGCCGTACTCGACATGCTCGCCGGACGCTATCCGTCGGACGCGTTCGCCGAGCTGCGGCCCCGGGTGGTGTGGGACCGGGTCACGGGCACGGTCACCGGCCGGCCAGGTGCGCAGCGGCTCGCCGTCACCTCCGGCGGCACCATCCCGGACCGCGGGCTGTTCGGGGTGTTCCTGGCCGGCGCCGACCCCAGGAAGGGCGGCGGCAGGGTCGGCGAGCTGGACGAGGAGATGGTCTACGAGTCCCGTGTGGGCGATGTGTTCACGCTGGGCACCAGCTCGTGGCGGATCGAGGACATCACCCGCGACCGGGTCCTGGTCTCCCCCGCGCCGGGCGTTCCGGGCCGGCTTCCGTTCTGGAAGGGCGACCAGCTGGGTCGCCCCCTCGAACTGGGCCGTGCGGTGGGCGCGTTCCTGCGGGAGATCGGTTCGCTCGCCCCCGACGACGCACGGCTGCGGCTGGTGTCCGCCGGGCTCGACGCCTGGGCGGCGGACAATGTGCTCGCCTACCTCGACGAGCAGCGCCGCGCCTGCGGCCATGTGCCGGACGACCGTACGATCCTCGTCGAGCGGTTCCGGGACGAGCTCGGCGACTGGCGCGTGGTCGTGCACTCCCCGTTCGGTGCGCAGGTCCACGCACCGTGGGCCCTGGCACTGGGCGCCCGGCTCGCCGAGCGGTACGGAATGGACGCCCAGGTCATGCACGCCGACGACGGGATCGTGCTGCGGCTGCCGGACGCCGATCTGATGGGCCTGGACCTGCTGGACACCGATCCCGGCGGCGCAGGCACGGAGTACGACGCCGAGCAGGCCCCGATCGGTGCCGCCGACGTGGCGTTCGACAAGGGCGAAGTCCAGCAGATCGTCACCGACCAGGTGGGCGGCTCCGCGCTGTTCGCCTCCCGGTTCCGTGAGTGCGCCGCGCGCGCCCTCCTCCTGCCCCGGCGCAACCCCGGCAAGCGCACCCCGCTCTGGCAGCAGCGGCAGCGGGCCGCGCAACTGCTCCAGGTCGCATCCGGGTTCGGCTCCTTCCCGATCATCCTGGAGGCGGTCAGGGAGTGCCTCCAGGACGTCTTCGACGTACCCGGACTGACCGAGCTGATGGGCGACATCGAGTCCCGCCGGGTGCGGCTGGTGGAGGTCACCACTCCCGAGCCGTCCCCGTTCGCCCGCTCCCTGCTCTTCGGCTATGTGGCGCAGTTCCTCTACGAGGGCGACTCCCCGCTCGCGGAGCGGAGGGCGGCCGCGCTCTCCCTCGACTCACGGCTGCTCGCCGAACTCCTCGGCCAGGCCGAACTGCGGGAGCTCCTCGACGCCGACGTGCTCACCGAGCTGGAACGCGAACTGCAGTGGCTCACGGAGGACCGCCGGGCCAAGGACCCCGAAGGGGTCGCCGACCTGCTCAGGCTGCTCGGTCCGCTCACCGACGCCGAACTGGCCGAGCGCGGGGCGGAACCGGACTGGGCCGCCGGACTGGCGGCGGCCCGCCGGGCCATCCGGGTCCGTATCGCCGGCGCCGAGCACTGGGCGGCGATCGAGGACGCCGGCCGGCTGCGGGACGCACTGGGCACCGCCCTCCCGGTCGGCGTACCGGAGGCGTTCACCGAACCGGTCAAGGACCCCCTCGGCGACCTGCTCGCCCGGTACGCGCGCACCCACGGCCCCTTCACCTCCGCCGCGGCGGCAGCCCGCTTCGGCCTCGGCACGGCCGTCACCGACGGGGCCCTCCAGCGGCTCGCCGCAGCGGGCCGGGTCGTCCAGGGCGAGTTCCACCCTTCCGGGGCAGGCCAGGAGTGGTGCGACGCGGCCGTGCTGCGCCGCCTGCGGCGCCGCTCGCTCGCCGCACTGCGCCAGGAGCTGGAGCCGGTGCCGCCCGCGGCGCTCGGCGCGTTCCTGCCGCAGTGGCAGCACCTGGGCGACGGCAGCCTGCGCGGAATCGACGGGCTGGCCAGGGCCGTCGAGCAGCTGCAGGGCGCGCCGGTGCCCGCGTCCGCGCTGGAGAAGCTGATCCTGCCGTCCCGCGTGCGGGACTACTCCCCCACGCTGCTCGACGAACTGACCACCACCGGAGAGGTGGTGTGGGCGGGAGCCGGGGCGCTCCCCGGCAAGGACGGCTGGATCTCCCTCTACCTCGCGGACGCCGCGCCGCTGCTCCTCCCGCAGGCCCACCCGCTCGAACCGGGGCCGCTGCACCAGTCGGTGCTGGACTCCCTCGGCCCCGGATACGGTCTGTTCTTCCGTCAGATCGCAGAGCAGGTGCGCGCCACCACGCACCCCGAGGCGACCGATCCCGAACTGGCCGACGTCGTCTGGGAGCTGGCCTGGTCGGGGCGGCTCACCAACGACTCGCTGGCGCCGCTGCGCTCGCTCCTCGGCTCCGGCCGCACCGCCGGGTCGACGGCCCACCGCGCCAAGCGGACGGTGCCGCGCGGGCGGTACGGCACCCTGTCCGCGGCGGCACGCACCGCGTCCCGTATGGGCCCGCCCACGGTCGCCGGGCGCTGGTCGCTGCTGCCGGCCCGCGAACCGGACGCCACGCACCGGGCCCATGCCCTCGCCCGCACCCTCCTCGACCGGCATGGTGTGGTCACCCGCGGCGCGGTCGCCGCCGAAGGAGTCGAAGGCGGGTTCTCGGCCGCCTACCGGGTGCTGTCAGCCTTCGAGGACAGTGGCCAGGCCCGCCGAGGCTATGTCGTCGAGGGCCTGGGGGCGGCCCAGTTCGCCATGGACGGAGCGGTGGACCGGCTGCGCGCCTCGGTGGGCGCACGGGACCGTGACGCGCCCGGCGCGGCGCCACGGGCGGTGGTGCTCGCGGCCGCCGACCCCGCCAACGCCTATGGGGCGGCGCTCGGCTGGCCGGAGCCGCCGGCCGGGGCCGGGCACAAGCCCGGCCGCAAGGCGGGCGCCATGGTGGTGCTGGTCGACGGCGAGCTGACGCTGTACATGGAGCGGGGCGGCAAGACCCTGCTCGCCTGGCCGGACGACCCGGACGCGCCGGCCCTCCACGCCGCCGCCGAAGCTCTGGCCGAGGCGGCCCGCGCCGGCCGCCTGGGCACGGTCACGGTGGAACGGACCAACGGCACGTCCGCGCTCACGTCCCCGATCGGCCGCGTCCTGGAGGGAGCGGGCTTCCACGCCACACCCCGGGGCCTGCGCCTGCGGGCATGACGCCGCCGCCGTGAGCCGCCGCGCAAGGCATCATGGGCCTGTGCCCGAAGGAGACACCGTCTGGCAGACCGCGCGGCGGCTGCACCTCGCGCTCGCGGGGTGCCTGCTGACCCGTTCCGATCTGCGGGTGCCGAAGCTGGCGACCGTCGACCTGTCGGGGCGTTCCGTACTGGACGTGACGCCGCGGGGAAAGCACCTGCTGACACGCTTCGAGGGCGGACTCACCCTGCACTCGCACCTCCGGATGGACGGCGCCTGGCAGGTGTACGAGGCCGGTGAGCGATGGCGCGGCGGCCCCGCCCACCAGATCCGGGCAGTGCTCGGCACGGCCGGGCACAACGCCGTGGGCTATCGGCTGCCCGTGCTGGAGCTGCTGCGGACCACCGACGAGGACAGCGTCGTGGGGCATCTCGGACCGGACCTCCTGGGCCCGGACTGGAACGCCGGGACCGCGCTGGAGAACCTCCGCCGCGATCCTGCCCGGCCGCTCGTCGAGGCGCTGCTCGACCAGCGCAATCTCGCGGGGATCGGCAATGTCTACGCGTCGGAGCTGTGCTTCATGGCCGGCCTGACCCCGTGGACCGCATTCGGTGAGCTCCACCGGCCCGAACGGCTGGTGGCTGCCGCCAAGCGGCTCCTGGAGGCAAACCGGGAACGTCCCGGCGGCGAACGCCTCACCACAGGCGTCGACCGCCCCGGCCGGCGACTGTACGTGTACGGGCGGTCCGGACGCCCCTGTCTGCGCTGCGGGACTCCGGTCCGGGTGGGCACCCACGGCGAGCCCGGTCGGGAACGCCCCGCCTACTGGTGCCCCCGCTGCCAGTCCGGCCCGGCCCGCTGAGACCGACCGGCCACGGACTGCCAGGTCCTGTCGACCCGCCACCGCCTCGGCGGCGGCCACGACGGCGGCACAGCGGCCGGCGCAGGCCGCCGGCCTCCCGAGGCACTCGCGGGCCACCTCGGGCGGCCGACTCCGAGGCTCAGCTGCCGACTCCTCCGAGGCCCACTGGCCAGGTCCCGGTCCCTGGGCCACTTCCGGCCCATCGGTGTCGTCCGGTGTCACGTCGCGCAACTGCACCAAGCATCATCCTCGGTCCGCCCCGATGCCCGATGCCCGACGATCCGTCATCCCGGGCGGTCGGCCTGGCACCCTCCGGCCGTACGCACCCACGCACCACCGCGTGTTCCTGACGCCGTCACAGCGAGAGCCCAAATCATTGACGGTCCGTCAGATCCGGTCGTACCGTCCCCGCATGCCCCTCACGGCGTACGACCTCAGCGGACGGGTCGCCTTCGTCACCGGTGCGGCCGGCGGCATCGGCCGGGCTTCGGCGTTGCTCCTGGCTCGAGCCGGAGCGACGGTGCACTGCGCGGACCGGGACGAGGAGGGCCTGCAGGGCACGCTCGCCCTCGTGACCGAAGCGGGCGGCTCTCCCGCGCACGCCCATGTGCTCGATGTCGCCGTACGAGAGCAGGTCGAGGCGGCCATAGGCGGGGCGGGGCGGCTCGACATCCTCGCGGCGATCGCCGGCATCATGCACAGCAGCCCCGTGCTGGAGACCGCGGACGACGACCTCGACCGGGTTCTTTCCGTGAACTTCAAGGGAGTTCTGTACGCCTGCCAGGCGGCGGCCCGCGCAATGATCTCCCAGGAGCGGCCGGGGAGCATCGTCACCATGGCCTCGGGCGCCGTCGACGCCGCCGGTGCCGGGCTGTTCTGCTACAGCGTCGCCAAGGCGGCCGTCGTCCAGCTCACGAGAACCCTCGCGACGGAACTCGGCCCGCACCGCATCCGGGTCAATTCCGTGGCGCCGGGCTGGGTGCGCACCCCGATGACCGACCGCCACGACGCGTCCCGCCAGCACCGCACCGAGGCCGCGATGGCCCGCCTCGCCCCGCTCGGCCGGGTCGGCGAGCCCGACGACGCCGCACACGCCGTGCTCCATCTCGCCTCGGACGCCGCGGCCTTCACGACGGGTCAGATCCTCCGGCCCAACGGGGGAGTCGCGATGCCTTGGTAGCCGACAGCCCCGAACGGCGGCTCGGCGTCCGGGCGGTGACATGGATGGGCAGCAGGCTCAGCCCCCATCCTCCGGCCGCCATGGTGCTCTCGACCGGGCCGGCCTGTTCCGGAACCAGCACCAATCGGAGGACGGCCCACCACCACAGACCGCCGAGCACCAGCGCCGGCACCCATCGCGTTGCCATGGCTGCCTCCTCCGGCTGACGCTAGACGGGCGCAATCACACGGCGGGAGGGCGCGTCGGTGCATCACCCGCGCATATCCCGGTGAGGTGCGCCCGTCCTCCCCATGGCGCATGCAGCGTTCTCAAGCGCTTTCCGCCTGGAACATCCAGCTGTGCTTCTCGAGGTCGGCCGTGAGGCCGATCAGGATGTCCTGGCTCACGGGGTCCGGTTCGGCGGTCGCCTCGATGCGCTCACGCATCCGGACGATCACCGCATCGAGGGCCCGCACCATGATGCGGACGACCTCGGCATCCTGGATCCAGCCCTCGGGAACCGAACCGACCGCGCTCGACGCGGCGACGGTCGCGGCCCGCCCGTCGGGACTGACGCCCAAGGCGGCGGCGCGTTCGGCCACCGTGTCCGAGTGCATCCGAGCCGTGGTCACCACCTCGTCGAGCTGCAGGTGTACGGAACGGAAGCGGGGCCCGATCACGTTCCAGTGGACCTGCTTGGCCACCAGGGCCGTGTCCACCAGGTCCACCAGCGCCCCTTGCAGCGCCTCGCCGACCACCTTGAGGTCGGACTCGGCCAGCGGGCTCTTCACGACAGACATGCATGACCTCCGATCGGATGCACTGCTCCCCACCATGACACAAATGCGGTAAAACGGTTATTCGGGGAAAAATATGAGCCCTGATCGGGTACCCACCCGATCAGGGCTCACACCAAACCAAGAGTCCTTGCCGTATGCGGCAGGCCTCAGGCCGCGACGACGTCCACCGCTTCCGCGGGTGCCTTGATGGTCACCCGCTCGGTCGACACACCGGCAACCGACGTCACGGACACCGAATTGAGCATCGGACGTACCGGCGGGCGCACCGGCTCACTCGCCGCTGCGGACTCGGCCAGTTCGGCAAGTGCCAGCTCGTCGCTCACTTCTCGCATGAGCTCGGACATCCGTACGTCCAGCGCGTCGCAGATCGCGGAGAGCAGCTCGGAGGAAGCCTCCTTCTGCCCCCGCTCCACCTCGGAGAGATAGCCGAGCGAAACTCGGGCGGACGAGGAGACTTCGCGCAGAGTACGGCCCTGGCGCTGGCGCTGCCGACGCAGCACGTCACCCAGCAGGCGACGGAGCAGAATCATCGGTGGCTCCCTCCTCGGACCGTGTAGCCGCATCCTTCACGCCCCACCGTACCGCCTCGCGCTGCGGCCGTGCGGGGAGCGATGACGTGTTCACTCAGGGCTGCAAACATCAATTCCCCCCGTTCTGTTCCGTATCCTGTGCCCGCGCATTTCCGTCGAGTACATCGGCAAGCAGGGTCAGCACTCTCCGTACACTCTCCATACGGATGTCCGCCCGGCTTCCGTTCAACCGCAGTGCTGCGGACCGGCCGGTCCCACCGGGGCCGGCGACCGAGATGTAGACCGTCCCGACGGGCTGCCCGTCCTGGGATTCAGGTCCGGCGACACCTGTGGTCGCTATTCCCCAGTCTCCCCCCAGGCACTCGCGTACGCCTGTTGCCATCTGCCGCGCGACCTCGGGGTCCACCGCGCCGCGCTCGACCAGCAGGGTCGCGTCGACCCCCAGCAGCCGTTCCTTCAGCTCCGTCGCGTACGCCGTGACGGATCCCCTGAAGGCCCGGGAGGCACCCGGTACGGACGTGAGCTCCGCGGCCACCAGGCCGCCGGTGAGCGACTCGGCGACTGCCAGCGTCTCGCCACGCTCCGTGAGCAGACGCAGCGCCCGGGCCGCGTCGGTCACCGTGCCGACTCCTCGGCCTCTGCCGCGGCGCGCCGGGCGGCCAGCCCCTTGCGCCTCAGGACGATCGCCTGACGGACGTAGTCGAGACCGGTGACGACCGTCAACACGACGGCCACCGCCATCACCCACCAGCGCAGTGTGGCCAGTGCACCGGTGAGTGCGAGGACGTACATGCCGACCGCGGTGCCCTGGGCGAGCGTCTTCATCTTGCCGCCCCGGCTGGCCGGGATGACCCCGTGCCTGATCACCCAGAACCGCATCAGGGTGATGCCGAGCTCGCGGAAGAGGATCACTCCCGTCACCCACCAGGGGAGGTCCCCCAGGGCGGAGAGACAGATCAGCGCGGCGCCCATGATCGCCTTGTCCGCGATCGGGTCGGCGATCTTCCCGAAGTCGGTGACCAGGTTGTACGTCCGGGCGAGATGCCCGTCGAACAGGTCGGTGATCATGGCGATGGCGAAGGCCGCCCAGGCGAAGGACCGCCAGGCCGGGTCGTAGCCGCCGTTGTGCAGCAGTAGCAGCACGAACGCGGGAACGAGCAGCAGCCGCACCATCGTGAGGATGTTGGCGATGTTCCACAGACTCGCCTGGTCGACGGCTGCGGCACCCAGCTTGCCACCGGGCGCCGCCCTGCCGGTGCCGCCCCTGGCGGATGCCGGAACCCCGGTCATCTGCCCGCCTCCTCGCTGCCCGCGGTCCGGCCCGCGAGGGAGCCGCTGTCGGAGGACGTGCCGCCCAGCACGTCGAAGTACTCGGCGATCAGGTCCACGCCCTCGCTGCCGACCACCTTCGCCTCGACGATACGGCCGGTCTCCAGACCCGTGGGCGCGGTGAAGACGATCTGCCCGTCGGTCTCCGGCGCCTGGTGCTCGGCACGGCCGACGGCGCCGTCCTCGCCGTCGACGGACTCGACCAGGACCTGCACCGTATCCCCGATCCGCTCCTCGGCACGCTGGGCGGTGAGCTCCTCGGCCAGCCGTGCGATGTGCGCCAGCCGGTCGGCGACGACGTCCTCGTCGAGCTTGGTGTCGAAGGTGGCGGCCTCGGTGCCCTCCTCGTCGGAGTAACCGAAGACACCGATGGCGTCGAGGCGGGCACCGGTGAGGAAGCGTTCCAGCTCGGCCAGGTCGTCCTCGGTCTCACCGGGGAAGCCGACGATGAAGTTGGAGCGGACGCCGGCCTGGGGCGCCTTGGTGCGGATCGTCTCCAGCAGCTCCAGGAAGCGGTCGGTGTCGCCGAAGCGGCGCATCGCCCGCAGCACTCCCGGTGCCGAGTGCTGGAAGGAGAGATCGAAGTACGGGGCGACCTTCGGCGTCGAGGTGAGGACGTCGATCAGTCCGGGGCGCATCTCGGCGGGCTGGAGGTAGCTGACCCGGATCCGCTCGATGCCGTCGACGGCCGCCAGCTCCGGCAGCAGCGTCTCCAGCAGGCGGATGTCGCCGAGGTCCTTGCCGTACGAGGTGTTGTTCTCGGAGACCAGCATGATCTCCTTGACGCCCTGCTCGGCCAGCCAGCGGGTCTCGCCGAGGACGTCCGAGGGACGGCGCGAGATGAAGGAGCCGCGGAAGGACGGGATCGCGCAGAAGGTGCAGCGCCGGTCGCAGCCGGAGGCCAGCTTCACCGAGGCGACCGGGCTGGTGTCCAGCCGGCGGCGCAGCGGGGCGCGCGGGCCGGAGGCCGGGGCGATTCCGTCCGGGAGGTCGGCGGGCGCCGCCTCGGGGGACTGGGCGTGGCCGGGGAGGGCGATGTCCGCGGCGCCCTGCCGCTCGGCGGGGCTGATCGGCAGCAGCTTGCGCCGGTCGCGCGGGGTGTGGGAGGCGTGGATACCGCCGCTCAGGATGGTCTGGAGGCGGTCGGAGATGTCGGCGTAGTCGTCGAATCCGAGGACTCCGTCGGCCTCGGGCAGCGCCTCGGCGAGGTCCTTGCCGTACCGCTCGGCCATGCAGCCGACGGCCACGACTGCCTGGGTGCGGCCGTGCTCCTTGAGGTCATTCGCCTCGAGGAGGGCGTCGACGGAGTCCTTCTTGGCCGCCTCGACGAACCCGCAGGTGTTGACGACGGCGACGTCCGCGTCGGCGGCGTCCTGGACGAGGTCCCAGCCGTCCGCGGCCAGGCGTCCGGCGAGCTCCTCGGAGTCCACCTCGTTACGGGCGCAGCCAAGAGTGACAAGGGCGACGGTACGGCGTTCGGGCATGGACTCAAGACTACTTTGTCCGGGCCGGTGCCCAGTCCGGCCGGGCCGCCCCCGCAGGACGGGGGTGCGGCCCGGTTTCGGCCGGATGCTGTGGAGATCCGGTGGGGGTCAGCCGACCTCGAGGTCTCCCTTGGTGTAGCTGAGCCGCTCGACCTGCCCGTCCTGGAATTCGTCCTGGACCTTCTTGCCGTTGACGAACAGCTCGATCGCGCCCGCGTTGCCCAGGACGAGATCGATCTTCTCGTCGTCGGTGAAGGTCTTGGAGTCGCCCTTCTCCAGGGTGCCGTCGAACAGGAGCCGCCCGTTGAAGGCCTTCGCGGAGATCCAGCTCCGGTCGTCGACGGCGACGAGCTTGACGGTGACCTTGTCCTTCGGGACCGCCGCGATGGCGCTCTCCGACGGCGCGGGGGTGGGGGCGGCGGCGGGCAGGCTCGGGGTGGCGGACGGCCTGGCGACGGGACGCTCCTCGACGGGGGTCTCCGCGACGGACGCCTTGGTGCTCCCGTCGTTGCCCTTGAACAGGGTGAAGCCGGCGAAGCCGACGACGGCGACGATCGCGGCGACCATGGCGGCGGTCCAGTTGGGCCGCCGCGGCTCGGGCCGGATCCGTTCCGCCTCGAACAGCGGCGCCGCGGAGGTGGGAGCCGGACGGCCGCCGTGCTCGGCGTCGTACTGGGCCATGAGGGGCGCCGGGTCGACCCCGACGGCCCGGGCGAGGGTGCGGATGTGTCCGCGCGCGTACACATCGCCGCCGCAGCGGCTGAAGTCGTCCTCCTCGATGGCGTGCACGATGGGGATGCGCACCCGTGTGGAGGAGCTGACCTCGTCGGCCGTGAGCCCGGCGGCGATACGGGCCTGCTTGAGTGCCCGGCCGATCGAGGGCGCGTCGGCCGGGAGCCTTTCGTCGTAGTCGATCGAAGGCCGGTCGTCTTCGGGGGAGTTGCCGATGGACACGGGGGCGCCTTTCGAGCGTGAGCCACCTGCTGGGTGTTCAGTCTAGGGGGGGTACGAAAGGGTCGGGCAAGCGGGGGGACGGAGTTTGTACGCCATCGGGCGTGCCCGCCGTTCACCTGAACATTGTGCTGCTCCTCCCCTCAACTGGACGTACCGCCGGGGGAAACGGTTGCCTGCGGTTCCCTTACGAGTGAGACTCACCGCGGAGTACGGCAAGTACTCCATCCAGCTCATCCGGTTTGACCAGAACGTCGCGCGCTTTGGACCCTTCGCTGGGGCCGACGATGTTGCGTGACTCCATCAAGTCCATGAGCCTGCCCGCCTTGGCGAATCCGACACGCAGTTTGCGCTGAAGCATCGACGTCGAACCGAACTGTGTGGTGACCACCAGTTCGGCCGCCTGGCAGAGCAGGTCGAGGTCGTCACCGATGTCCTCGTCGATGTCCTTCTTCTTCGAGGAGCCGACCACCACGTCGTCGCGGAAGACCGGCGCCATCTGATCCTTGCAGTGCTTGACGACCGCCGCGACTTCTTCCTCGGTCACGTAGGCGCCCTGGAGCCGGACGGCCTTGCTGGCCCCCATGGGGAGGAACAGCCCGTCGCCCTTGCCGATGAGCTTCTCGGCACCCGGCTGGTCGAGGATGACCCGGCTGTCGGCGAGGGAGGAGGTGGCGAAGGCGAGCCGGGACGGCACGTTCGCCTTGATCAGACCGGTGACGACGTCGACGGAGGGACGCTGGGTGGCGAGCACCAGATGGATGCCGGCGGCGCGGGCCAACTGGGTGATGCGGACGATCGCGTCCTCGACGTCCCGCGGGGCGACCATCATCAGGTCGGCGAGCTCGTCGACGATCACCAGCAGGTACGGGTAGGGCTGGAGCTCACGTTCGCTGCCCTCGGGGGCCTTCGCCTTCCCGGAGCGGACGGCCTGGTTGAAGTCGTCGATGTGCCGGTAGCCGAAGGCTGCCAGGTCGTCGTAGCGGAGGTCCATCTCCCGGACGACCCACTGGAGGGCCTCGGCGGCCCGCTTCGGGTTGGTGATGATCGGGGTGATGAGGTGCGGGATGCCCTCGTACGCGGTGAGTTCGACCCGCTTGGGGTCGACGAGCACCATCCGGACGTCCTCGGGGGTGGCCCGCATCATGATCGAGGTGATCAGACAGTTGATGCAGGAGGACTTGCCGGAGCCGGTGGCGCCGGCGACAAGGACGTGCGGCATCTTGGCGAGGTTCGCGGTCTCGTAGCCGCCCTCGACGTTCTTGCCGAGCCCGACGAGCATCGGGTGGTCGTCCTCCGACGCGGCGGCGAGCCGCAGCACGTCGCCGAGGTTGACCATCTCGCGGTCGGTGTTCGGGATCTCGATGCCGACGGCCGACTTGCCGGGGATCGGGGAGATGATCCGCACATCGGGGCTGGCCACGGCGTAGGCGATGTTCTTGGTGAGGGCGGTGATCCGCTCGACCTTCACGGCGGGGCCGAGCTCGACCTCGTAACGGGTGACGGTGGGGCCGCGGGTGAAACCCGTGACGGCCGCGTCCACCTTGAACTCTTCGAAGACATTCGTCAGGGCCGCCACGACGGCGTCGTTCGCCGCGCTGCGGGTCTTGCCGGGGCCGCCCCGTTCGAGCAGGTCGAGCGAGGGCAGGGCGTACGTGATGTCACCGGAGAGCTGAAGCTGCTCGGCGCGCGGCGGCAGCCCCTGGAGGACCTCGGGTGCGGACTTGGTGAGGTCGGGCACGGGAGCGTCGGCGGCAGGACGGCGTTCGGCGCCCCGGGCGGTCGGGACGGGCACCGGGGTCGGTACCGGGGTGCCGTCGGCGTGGTCGGAGCCCGGGGTGATGCCCTGGGTGAGGCCGGCGACGAGCCGCGAGGCGGGCAGCCCGTTCAGCACGGCTCCGTCGAGGTCCGCCGCGGCGGCCGCGGCCACGTCAACGGCGTCCGGCTCGCGGCCGGGCTGCGGCTGGGCGGTGAGCCGACGGGGGCGACGGCGGCTCGCCGACTCCTGCTCGGCGGCGTCCACGACGGCCTCGTCGGTCGCGGAGCCGCGCCCGGCCCGGGCCGGGCGGCGGGCACCGTGCGCAGGGCCGGTGTCCTGCCGCTCACCGAACCCGTGGTCGGGGCCGTCCTCTTCGGGCGCCGCGACGACTCCCAGCTTGACGCCGAGCTGCCGCAGCCGCTGCGGGACGGCCTTGACCGGAGTGGCGGTGACGACGAGCAGTCCGAAGACGGTCAGCAGGACCAGCAGGGGAACGGCCAGCACCTCGCTCACGGCGAAGACCAGCGGCTGGGAGACCCCCCATCCGATGAGCCCTCCCGCGTCCCGCAGGGCTCCGGCGCCCTGGTCCCGGCCGGGTGAGCCACAGGCGATGTGGACCTGGCCGAGCACTCCGACGACCAGAGCGGACAGACCGATGACGATGCGTCCGTTGTCGTCGGACTTCTCCGGGTGCAGGATGAGGCGGACCGCGACGGCACCGAGCAGCAGCGGGACCAGCAGGTCCAGCCGTCCGAAGGCGCCGGTGACGAGCAGCTGGACGAGGTCGCCGACGGGGCCGCGCAGATGCGACCAGGTGCCGGCGGCGACGACGAGGGCCGCGCCGAGCAGCAGCAGCGCCAGGCCGTCCTTGCGGTGTGCGGGGTCGAGGCCCTTGGCGCCCCGCCCTATCCCGCGGAACACCGCTCCGAGGATGCGGGCGAGGCCGAGCGAAAGGGCTCGCGCAAGACGGTAGATGCCACCGGTGGGGCTCGGCGCGGGTTTCGGCGCGGGCCGAGCAGCCTTTTTGGCAGAGGGCTTCCTGGCCGCGCCCTTCTTCGCCGGGGCGGCCTTCGGTGCCGCCGTCTTCTTTGCAGCGGCTTTCCCGGCGGAAGCCGCGGACTTCGCCGCCCCGGTCGTACGGCCGGTGCGCGGCTTCGCGGTGCCCGCCGTGCCCTGGGAACCCTTGCCGGACGTACGTGAGGCCATGGTGGTGAGGTTACCGGTGTCGACGGCAGTGGACACGTGTGCCCACCGCTTCACCCGTTCGTGTCGCTCGTACCGGAGTGCGGGCGTACCACGCAGAGGTGACAACAGGTCAGCACGAGGGTCCGTGCGGGAGGTGGAGGCCGGTCGGGAAGGTGGCGGTCGTTCCGGGAAGGACGGTCAGTTCTGGGAGGGGACGACGGCGGTCCCGGTGCCCGTGCCGGGCTCCAGGGCGTCGAGCGCTCTGCGCAGCCCGGTGAGCTTGCGCTCCAGGTGCGCCGCGGTGGCCACGGCGGCGGCATCGGCCGAGTCGTCGTCGAGCTGCTTGGACAGCGCCTCCGCCTGTTCCTCGACTGCCGCGAGCCGCGCGGACAGTTCGGCCAGGAGACCGGCGGACTCCTTGCTGTCGCCGCCGTGCCGGCCGCCCTCCAGCTGCAGGCGCAGCAGCGCGGCCTGCTCACGGAGCTGACAGTTCTTCATGTACAGCTCGACGAAGACCGAGACCTTCGCGCGCAGCACCCACGGGTCGAAGGGCTTGGAGATGTAGTCCACGGCACCCGCCGCGTAGCCGCGGAAGGTGTGGTGGGGACCGTGGTTGATGGCCGTGAGGAAGATGATCGGGATGTCCCGGGTCCGCTCCCGCCGCTTGATGTGCGCGGCGGTCTCGAAGCCGTCCATACCCGGCATCTGCACGTCCAGAAGAATGACGGCGAAATCGTCCGTGAGCAGCGCTTTGAGCGCTTCCTCCCCTGACGATGCCCGCACCAGCGTCTGATCGAGCGCAGAGAGGATGGCCTCCAGCGCCAACAGATTCTCCGGCCGGTCATCGACCAGGAGGATCTTGGCCTTCTGCACCATGGCCCGTCCTCCTCGCCCCGGCGTGGGGCCTCCCCTGTCCAAAGGATTCGGGGAGGCACCGGGCGCCGCCCCGGAGGACGACTCCCTTGCGTCGCCCGTCCTTGTGCCGGTCATCGTAGCCGCACCCCGCCCGTCGCCACACCCTGTCACCGAGATGTCACTGTGCACGTAGCAGAAACGCAGCTGGAGACCAGAAGGTTCCCCGTGCGCTGCGCCCTCACACGTGCCCGGCCACAGTCAGTCAGCATTCATTCCCCATCCGGGCGGCGCACGATCACTTCCCTTCCATCCACTGCTGCATGACGGACAACAGATGGTCGGGGTCGACCGGCTTCGTCACATAGTCGGAGGCTCCGGAGTCGATGGCCTTCTCCCGGTCGCCCTTCATCGCCTTCGCCGTCAACGCGATGATCGGCAGCCCGGCGAACTGCGGCATGCGCCGGATCGCCGTCGTCGTCGCGTACCCGTCCATCTCCGGCATCATGATGTCCATCAGGACGAGCGTCACGTCCTCGTGCTGCTCCAGCACCTCGATGCCCTCGCGGCCGTTCTCCGCGTACAGCACGGACAGCCCGTGCTGCTCCAGCACGCTGGTCAGCGCGAAGACGTTCCGGATGTCGTCGTCGACGATCAGCACCTTCTCGCCGTCGAAGTGGAACGTCTTCCCACCCGGCTGCTCCTCACCGGCGGCCCAGCCCTCCTGGGCGGGCGGCGCGACCGGCTGGCCGGGCACCATCGGCGACCCCGCGGCCGAACGCGTCACCGCTTCGTCGGCCAGCAGCGCCTTGCGCCGGCGCCGGAACAGCCCCGACGGACCGGACTGCACCGGCGTACCGTCGTGCGGCGACGCCTCCGACGGCAGACCGTCGTCGCCCGCCGCGCCACGGCCCGTCTCCGACCCTCCCGCCGTCAGCTGCGGATATCCCTGCGACGACAGCTCACTCGGGTGCAGCGGCAGGTAGAGCGTGAACGTCGATCCCCGGCCCGGCTCGCTCGCCGCATGGATCTCGCCGCCCAGCAGCCGCGCGATCTCCCGGCTGATGGACAGGCCCAGGCCCGTACCGCCGTACTTCCGGCTCGTCGTACCGTCCGCCTGCTTGAACGCCTCGAAGATCACCCGCATCTTGCTCGCCGCGATACCGATGCCCGTGTCGGTCACCGAGAAGGCGATCAGACCGGCGTCCGCGTCGCGCAGCGCCCCCGCCTCCAGCAGCTGCTCCCTGATGGCGTCCGGCACATCGGACTCGGCCGGCCTGATGACCAGCTCGACGGCACCCGAGTCGGTGAACTTCACCGCGTTGGACAGCAGATTGCGCAGCACCTGGAGCAGCCGCTGCTCGTCGGTGTGCAGCGTGGCGGGCAGTTCGGGCGACACCCGCACCGAGAAGTCGAGACCCTTCTCCGCCGTCAACGGCCGGAACGTGGCCTCCACATAGTCCACCAGCTGCACCAGCGCGATCCGCGTCGGGCTGACGTCCATCTTGCCCGCCTCGACCTT
Organism: Streptomyces sp. NPDC030222; assembly: GCF_055573115.1. NCBI lineage: Bacteria > Bacillati > Actinomycetota > Actinomycetes > Kitasatosporales > Streptomycetaceae > Streptomyces > Streptomyces sp. NPDC030222. The sequence continues at coordinate 7,847 of NZ_JBVICA010000005.1, read as the reverse complement.
CGACAGGTCGAGGATGTCGTTGATCAGCTGCAGCAGGTCCGAACCGGCGCCGTGGATCGTCTCCGCGAACTCCACCTGCTTCGGCGAGAGATTGCCGTCCGCGTTGTCCGCCAGCAGCTTCGCCAGGATGAGCAGCGAGTTCAGCGGCGTCCGCAGCTCGTGCGACATGTTCGCCAGGAACTCGGACTTGTAGCGCATCGACACCGCGAGCTGCTCGGCGCGCTCCTCCAGGACCTGGCGCGCCTCCTCGATCTCGGTGTTCTTCACCTCGATGTCACGGTTCTGCTGGGCCAGCAGCTCGGCCTTCTCCTCCAGTTCCGCGTTCGAGGCCTGCAGGGCCTTCTGCCGGTTCTCCAGCTCGGCCGACCGCTCCCGGAGCTGCTCGGTCAGCTCCTGCGACTGCTTGAGGAGCACCTCCGTCTTGGTGTTGACGCTGATCGTGTTGACGCTGGTGGCGATCATCTCGGCGATCTGGCTGAGGAAGTCCTTCTGGATCTGGGTGAACGGCTGGAAGGAGGCCAGCTCGATCACCCCCAGGATCAGTCCCTCGAACAGCAGGGGCAGCACGATCACATGCGCGGGCGGGGCCTCGCCGAGCCCGGACGAGATCTTCAGATAGCCCGGCGGCACGTTCTCCACCAGGATCGTGCGCTTCTCCTCCGCGGCCGTGCCGATCAGCGTCTCGCCCGGCCGGAACGACGTCGGCATCGACCCCGCCGAGTACCCGTAACTGCCCCGCATCCGCAGCTCGTACGAACCGTTCGTCCCGGCACCCACCTCGGAGCCGCCGTCGGTCGGCAGCGCGAGGAAGAACGCGCCGTGTTGCGCGGAGACGACCGGCGTCAGCTCGCTCATGATCAGCGAGGCCACGTCGTCGAGGTCGCGCCTGCCCTGCATCAGACCGGAGATACGGGCCAGGTTGCCCTTCAGCCAGTCCTGTTCCTTGTTCGCCACGGTGGTGTCGCGCAGGTTCGCGATCATCGTGTTGATGTTGTCCTGCAGGGCCTGGATCTCGCCGGCGGCGTCCACGTCGATCTTCAGGTTGAGATCGCCCCTGGTCACCGCGGTCGCAACGGCCGCGATCGCCCTCACCTGACGGGTCAGGTTCCCGGCCATCTCGTTCACCGATTCGGTGAGGTCGCGCCAGACGCCGTCGACGTCCCGCACGCGCGCGTGGCCGCCCAGCTGGCCCTCGGTGCCCACCTCACGGGCCACCCGGGTGACCTCCTCGGCGAACGACGACAGCTGGTCGACCATCGTGTTGATGGTGTTCTTCAGCTCTTGGATCTCACCACGCGCATCAATGTCGATCTTCTTGGTGAGATCGCCCTTGGCGATCGCCGTGGTGACGGTGGCGATCTGTCGCACCTGACCCGTCAGGTTGTCGGCCATGGAGTTCACCGACTCGGTGAGGTCCTTCCAGGTGCCCGACACCCCGGGGACCCTGGCCTGGCCGCCCAGGATCCCGTCGGTGCCCACCTCACGGGCCACCCGGGTCACCTGGTCGGCGAACGACGACAGGGTCGTCACCATCGTGTTGACGGTGTTCGCCAGCTCGGCGACCTCGCCCCGTGCCTCGACCGTCACCTTCTTCGTCAGATCACCGTTGGCGACCGCCGCCGAGACGCGGGAGATGTTCCGCACCTGAGTGGTCAGGTTCGCCGCCATCAGGTTGACGTTGTCGCTGAGGTCCTTCCAGATGCCGGTGACGCCACGCACCCTGGCCTGGCCGCCCAGGATGCCCTCGGTGCCCACCTCACGGGCCACCCGGGTCACCTCGTCGGCGAAGTTCGACAGCTGGTCCACCATCGTGTTCACCGTCGTCACCAGTTCGAGGATCTCGCCCTTGGCGTCGACGGTGATCTTCTTCGACAGGTCCCCCTTGGCGACCGCCGTCGTCACCTCGGCGATGTTCCGCACCTGCGAGGTCAGGTTGTTCGCCATGAAGTTGACGGACTGCGTGAGGTCCTTCCAAGTGCCCGACACGCCCTGCACCTCGGCCTGACCGCCCAGGATGCCCTCGGTACCCACCTCGCGGGCCACCCGCGTCACCTGCTCGGCGAAGTTCGACAGCTGGTCCACCATCGTGTTGAGGGTGTTCTTCAGCTCCAGGATCTCACCCCGGGCATCCACGCCGATCTTCTGCGACAGGTCACCGCGCGCCACCGCGGTCGCGACCCCCGCGATACTGCGGACCTGGTCGGTGAGGTTGGACGCCATGCCGTTCACGGAGTCCGTCAGATCGCGCCACACACCGGCGACACCGGGCACCTGCGCCTGACCGCCCAGCCGGCCTTCCGTACCCACGTCACGGGCGACCCGCGTCACCTGCTCCGCGAACGACGACAGCTGGTCGACCATGTTGTTGATGGTGTTCTTCAGCTCCAGGATCTCGCCGCGCGCATCCACGTCGATCTTCTGGGACAGGTCGCCACGCGCCACCGCCGTGGTCACCTGCGCGATCTGCCGCACCTGGGAGGTGAGGTTCCCCGCCATGAAGTTGACGGAGTCGGTGAGTTCCTTCCACGTACCGGACACGCCCGGCACCCTGGCCTGACCGCCCAGCCGGCCCTCCGTACCCACGTCCCTCGCCATCCGCGTCACCTGGTCGGCGAACGAGGACAGCTGGTCCACCATCGTGTTGACGGTGTTCTTCAGTTCCAGCATCTCGCCGGAGACGTCCACCGTGACCTTCTGCGACAGATCGCCGTTGGCGACCGCCGTCGTCACCTGCGCGATGTTCCGCACCTGGCCGGTGAGGTTCCGGAACGCCGTGTTGACGGAGTCCGTCAGGTCCTTCCACGTACCCGCCGCACCCGGCACCTCGGCCTGACCGCCCAGCCGGCCCTCCACACCGACCTCGCGCGCGACCCGGGTCACCTCCGAACCGAACGACTGGAGCTGGTCCACCATCGTGTTGACGGTGTTCTTCAGCTCCAGCATCTCGCCGGCCACGTCCACCGTGACCTTCTGCGACAGATCGCCGTTGGCGACCGCCGTCGTCACCTGCGCGATGTCCCGCACCTGAGTGGTGAGATTACGGAAGACCGTGTTGACGGAGTCCGTCAGGTCCTTCCACGTACCCGCCGCACCCGGCACCTGCGCCTGGCCGCCGAGCAGACCCTCGGCGCCCACCTCGCTCGCCACACGCGTCACTTCGTCGGCGAACGTCCGCAGCGTGTCCGTCATCTGGTTGATGGTCTCGGCGACTTGGGCGATCTCGCCCCGCGCGCTCACCGTGACCTTCTTGGAGAGGTCACCGCTCGCGACCGCCGTCGTCACCTGAGCGATACCGCGCACCTGCGCGGTCAGGTTCCCGGCCATCGTGTTGACCGAGTCCGTGAGGTCCTTCCACACACCGGCCACACCCGGCACCTGGGCCTGGCCACCCAGCTCGCCCTCGGTACCCACCTCGCGGGCCACCCGGGTCACCTCGGAGGAGAACGAGGACAACTGGTCCACCATCGTGTTGACGGTGTTCTTCAGCTGCAGCATCTCACCGGCCACGTGCACGGTGACCTTGCGCGACAGATCGCCCTTCGCGACCGCCGTCGTGACGAGAGCGATGTCACGCACCTGGGCGGTGAGCCGGTACGCCATCGTGTTCACCGAGTCCGTGAGATCCCGCCACGAACCCGACATACCGCGCACCTGGGCCTGGCCGCCCAGCTTTCCCTCGGTACCGACCTCCAGCGCGACCCTCGTCACCTCGTCGGTGAACGCGGACAACTGGTCGACCAGGTTGTTGACCGTACGCCCGACCTTCAGGAACTCGCCGCGCAGCGGACGCTCCGAGCCCTCGGGCCCCGGCGACCGGAGGTCCATCCGCTGGTCCAGGTCGCCCTCCGCGACCGCCGACAGCACCCGGCCCACCTCGGAGACCGGCCGCGTCAGATCGTCCACCAGCTCGTTGGCCGCATCGATCGCGGCGGCCCACGAACCCTCGCAGGACCCGGTCTCCAGCCGTTCCGTGAGCTTTCCCTCACGACCGACCATGCGCCGCACCCGGGACAATTCCCCCGTGAGGTGGATATTGCGGTCGGCGACCTCGTTGAAGAGCGCGGCGACTTCCGCCATCACACCGTCGCCGGAGACGGTCATCCGCTTGCGGAAGTTCCCGTCCCGCATCGCCGCGAGAGCCGCCACGAGCCGGTTCAGGGCAGCCGTGTCCACCTCGGTCGTCCCAGGGCGCCCCTGGCGCCTGCCGCGGGCCTGCCCGTCTCTTGCTCGCGTGCTCGTGCCCCGCGCCGCTGCGCCAGACTCCACCGTGTCCCTCCCGGGGGGATCGACCGCCCTGCTCGGGCTCTTCCTGGAAGCCTTCCCAGTGTTTCACCATGCCCGAACCCGGCCATAACAGTTCGGCAGCTTCGCATACCCGTCCCCGCACTCGCAGGGCGGAAACACCGGTGACCGGCATCCGCTCGGACAGCGAAGGTAAGTAACCTGGCAACCGGCTGTCCACCCGCCCAGGGCCGCCCGGCGGGAGGCGGGTGGAGGAAGTTCTAGCACCGGGCACCGGAGGGGCGGGCCGACCAATGGGAGAACCGGGCGTCGAGACGCGTACGAGGAGTTCTGTGATCACCGCGCGGGCGACTGCCAGCTTCGACCCGGCCGGACGGTCGGTCGCGACCGCCCGCGCCTTCGTACGCGACACCCTCCAGGGGTGGGGCTACGCCGACATCGTCGACGACGCCGTCGTCCTCACCAGTGAACTCGTCACCAACGCCGTCATCCACGCCGGCACCCGCGCCGACGTCCTGTGCCTGCGGGCCGAGGACGGCATCCGCATCGAGGTCGCCGACCGCTATCCGGAACGCGAGATCCCCCTCCAGGGCGGAACGAACCGCCACCCTGGCCTCGACCGGGAGAACGGCCGCGGACTGCTGCTGTGCTCCGCGCTCGCCTCCGGCTGGGGCGTCGAGTACACCCCCGTCGACAAACGCGTGTGGTTCCGCCTGGAACTCCCCCAACGCCCCGTCGGCACCCGCTCGGCCGGCCCCGTCGTCCCCACCCAGCACCTGCCCGTCGCCGAACGACGCGTCCGCGTCGCCGTCGTCCAGATCGACAGCACCGGCACCATCACCTCCTGGAACGACGACGCCGAAGCCCTGTTCGGATACGCCTCGGAAAACGTCACCGGCAAACCTCTCACCGACCTCGCCGCATGGCCGCACACCCCCGGCATCGGCACCGGCATCGCCGAAGCCCTCCAACTGTCCCGCTGGGAGGGCAGCTACGGCATCCGCGGCGTAGACGGCCGCGTCGCCCCCGTCTACGCCTCCCACCTACGCGTCCGCGACAGCCACGGCGAACCCTCCACCGTCTGCCTCCTCGTACGCGACCACGAGCGTGCCGTCCTCCAGACCCCGGTACGCGCCACGGCCGCTTCCGACGGCGGCGGAACACTCGGCGAGAGCCGGAACGTCGACCCCTTCGAAGTCTTCATCGGCTCACCCGCCCCGGACGACCTCGACGGACTCCTCCAGCGGACCGTGGAACGCGCCCGCGACATGCTCGACGGAGACTCCGCGTTCCTGCTCCTCGCCACCGACGACGAGACCGAACTCGAGGTCCGAGCCACCACCGGACTCCCCTCCGTCCGCCAGCGCTTCGCCCGCGTCCCCGTCGAAGCCGGAACGGGCCGGTACGGCTCGGCCCGCATGCCCGCCGTCCACGAGGACCTCACCGCCGTCCCCGGCGCCGTAGTGCTCCTCAACGGCACCGGCATGCGCTCGGTCGTCACCGTTCCCCTCAAGGTCGAGGGGCGTCTGACCGGTTCACTGGGTGTCGCCGCCGAAGCGGCCGGCCGCTACTCCAACGAGGAAGCACTGCGCCTCCAGTTCGCCGCCGACCGCATCGCGCTGGCCGTCGAGTCGGCACGCCTCGGTGAGCTGGAACGGCTGCGCCGGGGATCGCTCTCCTTCCTCGTCGAGGCCTCCGACCTGCTCGCCGGCACCCTCGACCGCGACCAGACGCTCGCCCTGATGGCCCAGATGACCGTTCCCACGCTCGCCACCTGGTGCGCCGTCTACACGATCGCCGACCAGTCGTCGGACCTCGTCCTGTCCTACGTCCTCCACGAGGACGAGGAACGCATCGACGGTCTCAAGGCGCTTCTGTCCAGGATCGATCCGCCCGAGCCGGTACCCACCCCCGGAGCCCGCGTCTGGACGGCACCGGGCGAGGCCGCGCACCACGCCGCGCTCCGTACGTCCCTGCACGATCTCGGCATCGGCGCCGTGACGAGACTCGGATCGGGACTCGACAGCACCTTCGCCACGGCGACCGCCGTCGGCGGCGAGACCGTGGTGCTGCCACTCGTGGCCCGCAACCGCGTCATCGGCATGCTGACGCTCGGCAAACCCGCCGACGACCACTTCCGCCAGGAGATCCTGGAGCTGGCCGAGGACCTCTCCCGCCGCGCCGCACTCGCCCTGGACAACGCCCGCCTGTACTCGGAGCGCATGGCCATCAGCCGGTCCCTGCAGCGCAGCCTGCTGCCCCCGGACATGCCGGAGATCCCGGGCGTGGAGGTCGAGGTCATCTACCGCGCAGCCGGCGAGGGCAACGAGGTCGGCGGCGACTTCTACGACCTCTTCCCCATCCGGGACGGCGCCTACGGCTTCGCCATCGGCGACGTCTGCGGCACGGGCCCCGAGGCGGCAGCGGTCACGGGCCTGGCACGCCACGCCCTGCGGCTGCTCGCCCGCGAGGGCTTCGGCGGGCCCGCCGTCCTGGAACGCCTGAACGCGGCCATCCTCGACGAGGGCGCCCGCAGCCGGTTCCTCACCTTGCTCTATGGCGAGTTGTGGCCGCAGGAGGACGGCAGCGCCCTCCTGAAGGTCGTGTGCGCAGGACACCCGCTGCCTCTGAGGCTCCGTCAGGACGGCTCGGTGGAGCCGGCCGCGGACCCGCAACCGCTGCTCGGCGTGCTGGACGACCTGGAGCTGTACGAGCAGACGGTCACCCTGGATCCGGGCGATGTCCTGCTGTGCGTGACGGACGGCGTGACCGAACGGCGTGAGGGCACCCGCATGCTGGGGGACGACGGCCTCATGGACGTCCTCAGGGCGTGTACGGGCCTCACGGCGGGTGCGGTCGCGTCCCGCGTGCTGCGCGCCGTCGAGCGCTTCGCCGCGGAGCCGGCATCCGACGACATGGCGATCCTCGCGATGCGGGTTCCGGAGCCGCACCGGGCCTGAACAAGCAGAAGGCCCCCCGCCGTTGGGCGGGAGGCCTTCTCTTCCGGAGCCCCCAAACGGAATCGAACCGTTGACCTTCTCCTTACCATGGAGACGCTCTACCGACTGAGCTATAGGGGCCTGTCGCTCCGGAGTTTCCCCCTCGCAACGAAATGAAGCATACCCCATCCCTGTTCCCGCATCCAAATGTGCGAGCGACGAACAAGGGTCGGCCGGGGATGGATTGACGTCGGCTCAAGGGACCCTTTCCCGCACGGTGCTTTGAGGCCGGCACGGCTGTCGGGACCCGGGTGTGAGCACAGCAATGATCGGCACAACACAGGGCACAACGCAGGGAAGCCCCGCACCTCACGGTGCGGGGCTTCCCCATTCACAATTAGTTCGGCGGCGTCCTACTCTCCCACAGGGTCCCCCCTGCAGTACCATCGGCGCTGAAAGGCTTAGCTTCCGGGTTCGGAATGTAACCGGGCGTTTCCCTAACGCTATGACCACCGAAACACTATAAAGTCGAACAACAAGCCGACACGGCGTGTTCGTTACTTCAGAACTAACACAGTGGACGCGAGCAACTGAGGACAAGCCCTCGGCCTATTAGTACCGGTCAACTCCACCAGTTACCTGGCTTCCATATCCGGCCTATCAACC